>JAFUVO010000026.1 GCA_017477525.1 Oscillospiraceae bacterium
GAAAAAAAACCATGAGTTCCGCCGCCTCTACGCCAAAGGGCAGAGCGCCGCGGGGGCTTACCTCGTGCTCTACGCGAAAAAAACCAGGCGCGGGGGCAACCGCGTCGGATTCACCGTCAGCACCAAGCTCGGCAAGGCCGTAACGCGCAACCGGGTGCGCCGCCGCCTGCGGGAAATTTACCGCCTGCACGAGGCTGAGCTGCTTCCGGGCGCGGACATGGTCGTCGTCGCCCGGGGACGGGCGGTGGGGGCCGATTACTGGCAGCTCGACCGCGCCTTCCTCTCCGCCTGCAAAAAGCTGAAGCTGCTCCGGGAGGCAAAGCCGTGAAACATCTGTTGATATCCCTGGTGCGATTTTACCGCCGCCGCATCTCCCCCCTCAAGCCGCCCTGCTGCCGCTACTTTCCCACCTGCTCCCAGTACGCGCTGGAAGCCCTGGAAAAATACGGCGCGGCCAGGGGAAGCTGGCTGGCCCTGAAACGCATCTCCCGCTGCCACCCCTTCCATATCCGGGAGCACAATTTCTACGACCCGGTTCCCTGACCAAAGGAGAACAAACGAATGTTAGATTACATTGCAAAGCCCTTCGGCCTGCTGCTGCTGTGGCTTTACAACATCGTGAACAACTATGGCGTTGCCATCTTCCTCTTCGCCCTGGTGGTCAAGCTCATCATGCTCCCCTTCCAGTTCAAGAGCCAGAAGGGCATGATGCGGATGCAGATGCTCTCTCCCCAGATCCAGGAGCTGCAAAAGCGCCACGAGGGCAACCAGCAGAAGCTCCAGCAGGAGATCAGCAAGCTCTACAAGGACGAAAAGGTCAACCCCATGTCCGGCTGCCTCTGGATGATGATCCCCTACCCCATCCTCCTGGCCCTGTACCGCGCCGTGCGCTTTCCCCTGACCACCATGATGGGCGTCAATGCCGATTTGATTAACCCCGGCGGCGCGATCTACAACAGGCTGGTGGAGCTCGGCTTCGACATGAGCGGCAACAATGTCTACATCCAGCTGCGGGAATCCCGCTTCATTACGGAGCATTTCGCGGATTTTGCCGGTTTGTCGGACAAGCTGGTCGCCATCAACTACGATTTTCTCGGCCTGAATCTGGCCGATACCCCCTCGCTGCGCTTCTGGCTCACGGAGAGCTGGCAGAGCGGCAAATATTGGGCCGCCATCGGCCTGTTCCTGATTCCGGTGCTCTCCGCCCTTTTGAGCTGGCTGCAGATGAAGCTGAGCCAGGCCACCAGCCCCGGGACCGCCGCCCAGCAGGCCCAGCAGCAGCAATCCATGAAGACCATGAACCTCATGATGCCGCTGTTTTCGCTGTGGATCTGCTTCTCGATGCCCGGCGTCATGGGCATGTACTGGGTGTACCAGAGCATATTGGCCATCATCCAGTCCCTGATCTTCAACCGCTATTTCGCCAGAGTCCTGGCCGAGGAGACCGCGGCGCGGGAGGCCAGGAACCGCGAGCGGGAGGCCGAGCTGGAACGCAAGCGCGAGGAAACCGAGCGCCTCCGGGCCGAGGGCGCGCTGAAGGAGAACGCCAACGTCAGCCGCAAAAAGCAGCAGGCCCGCCAGAAGGCCGAGCTGGACGAGCTGCGGGCCGCCGCCATCCGGGAGGAACGGGCCGCGAAACGCGCCCGGAGGGGCATCGCCGACCCGGAGCGGGAAGCCATCCCCGCCAGCCAGGTGGGCGACCGCCGCTACGCCCGGGGCCGAGCCTATGTCCCTGACCGCTTCACCAACCCCGACGGGGCCGAAGCCGCCACGGCCGCCGCGCTGGCCGAGAGCGAGGGCCGCGCGGACGCCGGCGAAAGCGATATCCCGGAAACCGCCGGAGACATCACCGCCGCGGCCGCCGCCTTTGGCCTGGGGGAATCCTCCGTCGTCAGCGAAAGCGCCGGCGAAGAAGATGACGCCGGCGACAATGAAGAGGACTATGACGACGAGGATGATGACGACGACGATGACGCCCCTCCGTCTGACGACGAGGAAGAGTACGAAGACGAGGACAAGTGAGGTAGAAAGATATCATGACGAAATATATCGAAGTCACCGGCAAAACCCGTGAGGACGCGATCAATGCCGGCCTGGCCAGGCTTGGACTGGGTCGGGACGATGTTTCCGTTGAGATTCTCGAACAGGAAAAGCGCGGCATCTTTGGCTTCGGCCGCGCGGAGGCAAAGGTACGCCTGACCTACGAGGTCCCGGACGAGCCCGCGCCGGAGCCGCCCGCCCCCGCCCCGGCGCCGAAAGCCCAGCCGACGAAAGCGAAAAGCGTGCCGATTCCCGAGCAGCCCGTCCCCGCGGCCCCCGCGGAAGCAGTGCCGGGCGCGGAGGAAATCGCGCCCGCCGCAAGCCAGCGGGAGCGCGTGGAGCAATATCTCAGCGGGCTGCTTTCGCTCATGGGCGTCAAAGCGGAGATCACCATCACGGAACGCCCCAACGGCGGGCTGAACGCGGAGCTCAGCGGCAGCGGCATGGGCGCGGTCATCGGCCGCCGCGGGGAAACCCTCGACGCCATCCAGCACCTGGTCAACTACTCCGTCAACCGCGGCAGCGAAAAGCGGATGCACATCAGCGTGGACGCGGAGAACTACCGCAGCAAGCGGGAGGATTCTCTGGTGCGCCTGGCGGAAAAAATGGCGGCAAAGGCTGTCAAATACCGCCGCAGCATGGCCTTGGAGCCGATGAACAGCTACGAGCGCCATGTGATCCACACGGCGCTGCAGGACTACCCCGGCGTTTCGACCGCCTCTGTCGGCGTGGAGCCCAACCGCCGGGTGGTCGTCAATTACGAGCGCCAGGACGCCGGAAACAAACCCCAGAGCCGCGAGTGGTCGTAATATACCGGACGTAACTGTTCAGAACCCTGCGGGTTCTGAACAGTTAGAGGGGTTGCGCTGCGCGAGCGCACCCTGCGGGAGAGGGCACACTCGCTCCGCGAGAAGTATTTTCGGCGAAAACGCGGTTTCCACCGAAAATGAATTGGACTTTATTCGCGCCTGCGGGCGCGAACTCTGCGAGGCAACGAGGGTATCTAAACTGTTGCTGCCGGACAAAAACAGTCCCCGCCGCAAAAGCGGCGGGGACTGTTTTTGTCAGCTCTCCGGGGTTTCCCGCTCCCCTGTCAGGGCGTTGAGATAGAGCTCGAAGGTATCTGTCTCAATGTGCCAGACCGGGGTGAGGGTGCTCTCGCCGGACAGCGTGACGCTCATCAGATAACCGGGCGTCAGCCGTTCCAGACGGGAGCAGATGATCCCCTCCTGCTTCATCAGCGTGACAAAGCGGGTGAGCGCCGTGACAGAATCCATCGGCGTCCGCGCATCCGTGGAACTGAGGTTGGAAAACACCAGGGTCCCGGACACAAGGTCGAGGTAACCGGGGGTAAAATCGAAGTGGAGCACGGCGTTGTAGACCGGATAGCCGTTCCAGCAGCAGCACAGGTCAACGGTATTCGGGGCTTCCCCGGCCTTCCAGCCGTCCTCATACAGTTCGATCCCGCCATGTCGGAAGAGGGACGCCGCAACCTTTTCCCGGCTGCGGGAGCTGGAGGTCCAGCCCCCGATGAGCAGCATTTCGCATTCCCCGGTGCCGCGCAGGGAAATCTGCCCCTGGTCGGAACGGTAAAATCGGATACTTCCGCCCAGGTCCTCGCTGTCGTGGCGGCCCAGGATCCCCTCGATCCGCCGCTCCTCCTCCGCGAAATCCCGGTTCACGCCGCACTGGTAAGGCGCGGACTGGATCAACTCCGCCTCCGGCCCGGTTTCCACACCGTTTTCGGCCAGCAGGGCGGAGAGCTTCTGCCGCGTGTCATTTTCCGCCTGCCTCCGGGCCAGACCGTCCCCTAAGACGATGACCAGAAGAAACAGATTCAGCAGCAGGAGGATCAGAAGTACGATGCGTTCCAGACGTTTGTTCTCCATGCCCCCTCCTTTTCCGCGTTTTTCAGGACCCAATCGCAGCGCACATAGCCCCCCATGTCGAGATATGCCAGGGTGGGGACGGCGCCGCCCAGAGCCGCGTAGGCCGCCGCCGCCTGAAGCGCGGGCAGAATGGTTACGCTGTCCTCCCCCCAGATATAGCGGCGCAGGTAAAGCTGCGCCCGCCGGACCGCTCCGCCGTCCACCGTTACCTCCGCCGCGTGGCCCTCAGCCAGCAGGATCCCGATTCCCCCGGCGCTGTAGTCGAAGAATACGGTCCATCTGCCATTTTCGTCCCGCTCCACGCCGGCAAACACCAGTTCCGCGCTGCCGCTCCCCCGGCGGACGCAGGCCTCGGCAAAGCGGAATGCCTGCTTGACCGCCTCCGTCAGCTCCTGCTCCCCCTCGTCCTCTTCTGCCGGCGCGGCGCGGTAGAGCAATGTCCCGTCCGAGCCCAGACGGAGCGTCTGCTCGTCCTCGTTGAGCACCAGCGTACCGTCGGCGTCATAGTACGAGGTGACCACCCGGCTGTTCATCCCCACCGCGGCGATCAGCGCATTGGTTTCAACAGCTTCCGCCACCGGGGCGGCGGAGAGCGCGCGGATCTCCGGCATGGCCCCGGGAATCAGCGCGTAGGGCTCGACGCCCTCCAACAATGGGTTTTCGTAGGCAAAAGCGGCGGCAGGGCCCCGAAATTCGGTGATACGGGCGGAAAGCGTCTCCGCCTGGGCGGCAGTGGAGCAGCGGAAAAATCCGCTGTCGGGCTCCCGGAACAGCAGGGCGACAGCGCCGTCCGCCACCCCCAGACAGAGCAGATCCGCGCTGTGGCCGCGCCCCTCCCCCGCTTCGATGCCGAGCCATTCGCTCATCAGTTCCAGCGGATAGACGGCGCCGGGCTGAAAGAACACATGTTCCCCGCTCAGCGCAGAGCGAAATTCCGCCTCGGAAACCTCCTCCGGGGCGCCGGCGGAGCCCAGGGCCTCCCCTAAGATGGCGGAAAAACGCTGAAAAGCCTGTTGGGTCGTTTCGCCGTCCCAGATGGATACCGCGGTTGCCCCGCCGCTGTCTCTGGTTTCCACCGCGACAGGCCGCAGGGCCGCAGAGGCCTCCACGCCGGCAGCGTCATCCCGTTCCACCGCTGGGACCATCCCCGCTCCTCCGGTACGCTCAGAGAAGGGCTCCGTCTGCCGCAGCAGCACGATCGCGGACAGCAGCAGGCCCAAAATCGCGAAGCGCCGCATCACGGCCAGCATCCGCTCCCTACGCATCGCGGGGCCCTCCGACGGGAAGGTACACCGTGATCGTGGTGCCTTTGTTCTTCTGGCTGCGGATGCGGATTTCGCCGCCGTGGCGTTCCACGATCTCATAGGCAATCGACAGGCCCAGGCCGGTGCCGCCGGATTCCCGGGAGCGGGCCTTGTCGACGCGGTAGAAGCGCTCAAACACCCGCCCTACATCCTCCTTTGGAATGCCGATGCCGTTGTCCCGCACCGTACACCACACCCTGTCCCCGTCGACCCCGGCGGTCATGCGGATGCGCCCGCCGTCGTGGGTGTATTTGATGGCGTTGGAGATCATGTTGATCAGGACCTGTTCAATGCGCGCCCTGTCGCCCCGGATCATCGGGAGCTTATCCTGAAACTCCAGCCCAAAGTTGTGGCGGTGCTTCTGCGCCTCCAAAAGCTGGGCGTTGTAGACGTCGGAAACGGATTTTTCAAAGGAAAACTCCTGAAAATCAAAGGCCATGCTGCCGGCGTCGAATTTGCTCAGCAGCAGAAGGTCCTGGACAATTTTGGTCATGCGGTCGGCTTCGCCCACGATGACCTCGAGAAAATGCCGCTCCGTTTCAGGGTCCAGGCCGCCCACGGAATCCTCTAAGGTTTCGGCGTAGGAGCGGATCGAGGTCACCGGGGTCCGCAGCTCATGGGAGACATTGGCCACAAATTCCCGGCGCATCTGCTCCGCGTTTTTCAGATCCTCAATGTTGTGTTCGAGCTGGCCGGCCATATCGTTGAAGGTCCGGGTCAGCACTCCGATCTCGTCCCGCGAGGGGTTGTCGACGGCCTCGGAAAAATCCCCGGCGGCGACCTTTTCCGCGGCGCGGGTCAGGCTCTGGATCGGGGTCACCATGGTTTTGGCCAGCAGCAGGCTCAGAAGCACGGCAATCACAAGTCCCACGGCGATCGCTTCCAGAATGATGCCCAGCAGCTCCCGGTTCAAGCTGGCGACCGTGTTTTTGTTGTCGATGATATACACGATATAGCTCCTGCCCTCCCCCTGGATGGGGACGGCGACGTCCATATAGCTTTCGCCGCCGGAATCGTAGCCCTCGCTGCCGGCCATGGCGGTCAGGATGTTCCGGGTGATGGCCAGGGAGGGGCCGGCCTCCGGGTCGGAGCCAGTGAGGAAGGAGCCGGCGGCGCCGTCGAGAATATAGTAATTGCGGCTGGCCGCGTCGATGCCCAGCCGGCCCATATTGGCCCGCAGGATTTCCGCCATCAGCTCCGGGGCGTTGTCCTCCCCGGCGGCGGCCCGCAGATCCGCGGCGAAGTCCGCCCCGGCAAAGACCTCCTGCATCCGCGTGTAAAACTCGCTGACGTAAAAATTCCGGACGCCCGAGATCAGAAACGCGCCTACGACCGCCATCAGGGCGGCGATCAGCACAATAATGATGGCTACTAACTTTGTATAGATGCTCCGTGTCATAGCCCGTGCTCCCCGTCAGAAGCGTCAGTTGGCAAGAAAATAACCGACGCCCCGTTTTGTCATGACATATTCCGGCTCCGCGGGGTTGTTTTCAAGCTTCTCCCTCAGACGGCGCACGGCGACATCCACGGCCCGGAGGTCGCCGTAATAGTCGAACTGCCATACCTCCTGCATCAGTTCCTGGCGCGACACCACCTTGCCCGGCGTCCGGGCGAGGAAACAGAGCAGGTCATATTCCCGCTGTGTCAGGTCCAGCTCCACCCCGTCCCGGCTGACCGTATGGCGGTCCAGGTCCAGGGCCAGGCCGCGGATGCGCAGCGTGTTCCCGGAGGCGTTCTCCGCCGCCGCGGCCACAGCAGCGCCCCTGCGGATATTTGTCTTGACCCGCGCCAAAAGCTCCCGCATCGAAAAGGGCTTCGTGATATAATCGTCCGCGCCTGTTTCCAGGCCGAACACCTTGTCTGTCTCCTCTTCCCTGGCCGTCAGCATGATGATGGGCATGTTCTCCCCCGCATCCCGGAGGGTGCGGCAGACCTCAAAGCCGTCCATATATGGCAGCATGATGTCCAGCAGGATCAGATCCGGGGATTCCCGCCGGGCCATGTCCAAGCCCATTTTGCCGTCGTAGGCTTTGAGGCAGTCATAGCCCTCTTTCTTCAGATTAAATTCGAGGATATCCACGATGCTCCGCTCATCGTCCACAATCAGTATCTTTGCCATCAGCGCCCCTCCTGTTCCAGATACCGCTTCGCCTTCAGCACCGCGATCACGGTTTTCGCGTCCGTCAGCGTGTTGTCCATCGCCATGGAAACCAGTTCATCGAGGCTGTGCCGCTCCACGTCCAGAAATTCCCCGGCATCCGGATGGGCCTTTCCCGGCGTCAGCCCCAGGGCCAGGTAGATATACAGGATTTCATGGCAGTACCCGGGGGAGGGATAAGCCCGGCCCAGGCTGATGAACCGCGCGGCGGTAAACCCCGTTTCCTCGCCGAGCTCCCGCACGGCGCAGTCCAGCGGGTCCTCGCCCAATTCCAGTTTTCCCGCCGGAATTTCCAGGACGTGCTCCCCAAAGGCGTAGCGGTACTGGCGCACACAGTAGGCCATTCCGCTGTCATCCACAGGCAGCACCCCCACCCCGCCGTGGTGTTCCACAATCTCCCGCAGCGACTCACTC
The DNA here is from genome assembly GCA_017477525.1 of Oscillospiraceae bacterium. Lineage (GTDB taxonomy): Bacteria > Bacillota > Clostridia > Oscillospirales > Oscillospiraceae > RGIG7114. The sequence goes on from JAFUVO010000026.1 coordinate 7,806, forward strand.
CCGTCCGGCAGACGCACCCGGTCCCGGTGGACTTCGATGATCCGCCCCTTGAACAGTCCTTCTTCTTCCAGCGTAATTTCCGTATAGTCCATGTCGCACCTCTCCAAGCATGATTTGATCTGTGATATTGCCCCCCCGGGGAACGCCGTTGAATATGGGCTTTGCGCTCTTTCTCCCCGGCAAGGCCGAAAAGCTCCCGCGCGCAAAAATATAATTTTCGATTATCATCAGTATAACACAGCCACCGCCTTATTTCCATATCTTTTCTCTGGATTTTCCCCGGAGGGCGGAGTATAATGATGCAAAAACCGTCCGGGGAGCCATACATACCATGAATTTTATCGTAATCCGCCCCTATCGCGGGGCGACTCTGACTGCGGGCGCGGCGCGGACGCTGGTTTCCTTCGCCCTGCGCCGCAGCGGTCGGGGTCATTGGGAGGCCATGGGCGTTGACGCTTTCAGCGCCGGCGGGCAGAGCCTGCTGATCGCCCGCCCCGCCCCCATGCCCATCGTGCGCATTGCAGACTACGCCCTGCCGCTGCTGATGAAATATCTTTAGCGGATAATATTTTTCTCCCCCGCAGGGGGTGAAAACACCACAGCAACCTGTCTTTTTCGGTATTTCCCTCCCCTTCGGGGGAGGGAAATACCCGCAGCTAAATAGTTACGGAACCGTCGTAAAATTACTGGAACCCTTTTTCTGCCTGCCCCGCCCCCGCGGGGCGGACAGAAAAACTCCATTTTTGGGGCAACTGCCAAATTATTTACAAATAAGGCTTTTATTTTCCCTCGCGATGTGGTATACTTCTGTTGAAAGCATCAAAGAGGGGGACGCGGTATGCCTAAGGCGCTGGGAATGAAACAAATTGCGTCAAACCGCAAAGCGTTCCACGAGTATTTTGTGCTGGAGCGCTACGAGGCGGGGATAGAGTTGGCGGGCACCGAAGTCAAGAGCATACGCGCCGGGGCGTTGAACCTCAAGGACGCCTGGTGCATGATCCGGGACGGCGAGATCTTTGTCCGCGGGATGCGCATCAGCCCTTATGAAAAGGGCAACATCTTCAACCGCGACCCGGTCCGCGTCCGCCGGCTGCTGATGCACAAAAAAGAGATCCGCAAGCTCAACGCCCGTGTTATGCAGGAAGGCGTAGCTTTGGTGCCGCTGTCCGTTTATTTCAAGGACAGCCGGGTCAAGTTAGAGGTGGGGTTGTGCAAGGGCAAAAAGCTTTACGACAAACGGGAGAGCGATGCCAAACGCCAGGCTGACCGGGACATTGAGCGCACGATGAAAAACAGATGACAGACAGAAGGACGGACAAAAAAGATGCCTAATCCGATTGTGACCATTGAGATGGAAAACGGCGGGGTCATCCGCGCCGAGCTGTACCCGGAGACCGCGCCGAATACGGTCAACAACTTTATTTCCCTGGTGAAGAAGGGATTTTATGACGGGGTAATCTTCCACCGCGTCATCCCCGGCTTCATGATTCAGGGCGGGGACCCGGAGGGCACGGGCATGGGCGGCCCCGGCTACACAATCAAGGGGGAATTTACCGCCAACGGCTTCAAGAATGATTTGCGCCACAAACGCGGGGTGTTGTCCATGGCGCGCACCATGCGCCCCAACTCCGCGGGCAGCCAGTTCTTCATCATGCACGAAAATGCCCCGCATCTCGACATGCAGTATGCCTCTTTCGGCAAGGTGATCGAGGGCATGGAGGTTGTTGATGCGATCGCCAACACGAAATGCGGCCGGGAAGACCGTCCGCTGGAGGACCAGCGCATGAAACACGTCACTGTTGACTGCTTCGGTACGGAATATCCGGAGCCTGAGACAGTTTAAGTAAGAAAGAGCACATTCTCTCTGTCTGAGATTGTTTGCGCCGCGCCGCACATGGGCCCGCCCTCCCCGGAGGGGGAGGGCGGCGCAGGCGCCTTGATATGGGGATGTAACGGTTTCGACGGGGGTGTGGAGGCTGGAATAGCGGGTGGATGCGCCTGCCATCCTAAAAACGGGCATTTATAAATTAAAGAACGACAATCAGCCTGTTCTTCTCGCTGCTTAATTAGCGAGCGTCCGCCCGGGGAGGACCACGGCCCCGGCTCGGGCGTCGATCAGTGGTGAACGTGAGCGCGTTAAGCTTTGCGCGCGCCATGCACAATGAAGCTACCAACCCGGCCAGTGTGACGGCTCACGGACCGGCGCGGGAATCCAAATAACCGTCTGCACCCGGAGAAGTTCCTTCCAAAGCGCTTTCGGACGCGGGTTCAACTCCCGCCATCTCCACCAATCCCGGAAACCCAATGTTTCCGGGATTTTCCTTTATTTCCAACGCTTTCCGCCCTTTTTCCGTGTCCGCCGCGCTGGACAAAAGCGCTGCTTTCCGCGACAAAATGTTGGGCCCCCGAAGAGAAAATGCTAACAGAAAATGCTAACAAAAAACAGCCGGCGGAGCCTTTGGCCCCGCCGGCGCAAATTCCGATACGTATCGGTTTTTCAGTCCTCCGGGTAATACTCGCTGCGCAGGGCGTAGCGGTCCCACCAGGGGCAGTCCTTGAGCCCGGAGGCCTTGTAGCCCGACGCCACAAATACCGCGCTCTTCTGGTCCGGCAGCAGGTCCAGGCGGTTGATGTAGCCGACCACCTGGCTTTTCCGCGACGTGGTGACCTTGCCCTCGCTGTTTTTTATGTCGTGCATCCCGGCGATCTCCGCGAAGTGCTTCGCGTAATCCCCGGCATCCATCCACTTGCAGTATGCCAGATACTGTTTCGCCGCTGATGGCGTGAGCGGGCCTGCGGTGACGAGCGTATAAAAGTCCTCATAGCTCAGTCCCTCCTCGTACAGTTCCGCGGCGGTTTCATAGCTGGCTTTTCCGGCGGCCTGGATGGCATATTCCGCGCCGAATACCTCCTTGTTTGCCGCCGTGGCCGCCTGGCTTGCGCGTTCCTCCTCGCTGCCCTCCGATGCTTCATAATGCTTTCTGACGGCGGCGCGGTATTCCGACAGCGCGTCGAGCGCCTGGCGTTCCGTAGCGTTGCGCAGCATATACTGGCTTCTCAGCAGTTCTCTCTTGTCCTTGTCGCTGATGCTCTCGTCGGCCTCGATCTGCCGGATGACGGCGTTGATTTCGCCAACGCGGTCGCCCTGCTTGTTCCAGAAGCGATAAAGCGCCAGATCGACGCCGGTGGCGTTCACCGCGTTTTTGTTATAGGTCAGCTCATCCAGCATGTCATAAAAATCATTGCTCAGCCGGTTGCTTGCGGCGCTGTCCAGTGTAAAGGCGGCGGAAATCATATCGCGTTCCGCAGTCGGCGTCAGCAGCGGGAGCAGCGCGTCGCCCAGGACGCCGCTGTACTGGTCCAGAAGGTAGTTGATTTTTTTCGGGCTGAGGCGCAGCTTGGAGCCGAGCCACTTGCTGAGCTCGTCGGTTCTCGCGTCATAGCGTTCGCCGGGGGCCAGATTCTGCAGCCGCTGGCTCTCGATATCGGAGCCGTACCAGGTGCGCCCGGGGCTGTCTGTGTCGAGCAGGTCTGCGTCGAACCAGGCCCGCAGGATATTTTCATTGAGCGGGTTAGCGGGGGCGACCTGGCTGGCGGCGGTTTCCAGCGTACCGCCGATGTCGATGTCTTTGCCCCGCGCGATATCATAAATCCTGCCCGCCGCCATGCCGTTGGCTGGCATTGAAAACTGAATCACGCCCTCCGCCCGGACGCCGCTGGTTTCGGCGGCCCTGGGCGGCGAGGGCATGGGGCAGGGTCGCTGCCGCAGGCGGTTTTCCAGTTGCTTCATCTGGGCGGCGAGGTCGGTGTCATTGGCGGCCTTCGCCTGCTGGTAGAGCTCCTCCGCCGCCCGGATCGCGGTCTGGATACTCCGCCGCGCCTGGACGTACTCGTCCCGGATATAGAGGATGCCCCCTCCGATCCGATGTCCAGGGCGCAGATGGCCATGCCCTCCAGCACACTGTGGGGCTCCCCCTCCAAAATCGAACCGTCCATGAACGCACCCGGGCCTCCCTCGTCGCCGTTGCAGACCACATATTGGAGGAATACGTCATGCGCCATTTGCGCCCGGTGGGAAATCCCGCGCCGCCCCGCCCCCGGAGGCCGGAGGTCTCGATCTCCGTGATGATCTCGTCGGGGGGCATGGCCAGCGCCTTTTTCAGCGCCTCGAAGCCGCCCCGGGCGAGATAATCGTCGAGGCTGTCGGGACGGATCATGCCTACGTTGCGCAGGGCAATCTTCAGCTGCGGCGCGTAGAAGGGATTCTCCTTCTGGCTCCGGACTTTTTTGCCGTCGCTGCCGGTAAACAGCAGCCGGTCCACGCTCTCGCCCTGCTCCACGGTCTTTTCCAGTATCTCCGGCACGTCTGATTCCTTCACGCGATAGTAGGAGATGTGGAAGGCGTCCCGCAGCTCCATCGCGCCGTCGTTGACATACAGATAGACGGGGCGGTCGGACTGGCCCTCGAAGATGATGCCGTCATATCCGGCGTATTTCAGCTCCGCGCCGAAATGTCCGCCGGAGTTGGCCGCGCCGATGAGCCTCTTGGCAACGGCGTTGTAGCGCCCGGAGGAGGTGGCAAGGGTACCCGTCAGCGGGCTGGTCATGATGACCAGGTTGTTGTCCGGACCCAGCGGGTCGCGCTTGGGATCGCACTCGTCGCAGAAGTACTGGGTGCCCAGGCCGCGGGCACACACATACTCCGAAGCGTTTTTCTTGTTCAGGAGGGCCGGTGCGGATGGCGCCGCTTTTCAAGTTGACACGAAGAATGGTGCCGAGGCGGAATTTCTTATTGCTTTTTGGAATAAGAGTGTCTATAATGGAAGAAAAAAGTTCGGATTTCTGTCGCTAACTTGATCTTTCACGTACATTTTTGCTGCTCTATGGAGTCGGCAGTCTGCCGGAGGAGGGATTAGGGGTGACATTTCCGCGATTTTAGAAGAGGACGGCCTCATCAGCCTCCTGGGAATCAAAACGCCGGGCTTGACCTGCGCGGCGGGGATGGCAGCGGCGGAGGCGGCGTCCCGCGCCGGCCGCTCCGTGCTGCTGGCGGAGCGGGAAAGCGCGCTGGGCGGAATCCTGTTGGCTGCGGCTGTGCGAGAACTGTGATTATGTCCAGGACATGGCGGACAGCGTGATACAGGAGGCGTCCGCCCCGGGGGCGGGAAACGAGGTACATCATGGGACAGCTGACACATTTTGACAAACATGGGCGGGCGGCCAAGGGGGACGTGCTGGGCGTGGCGCGGACCGGCGTGGAGATGGTGGCGCCATGAGGGACGGACTGGGCAGGAGCATTGATTATCTGCGCATCTCCATCACGGACCGCTGCGACCTGCGCTGTGTCTACTGTATGCCCGCCGCAGGGGTGCCCGCGCTGGAGCACGCGGAGATCTTGCGCTATGAGGAGATCCTGCGCCTCGTGCGCATCCTGGCCCCGCTGGGCGTGAAGCATCTGCGCCTTACGGGCGGGGAGCCCATGACCCGCCGGGGCTGCCTGGATCTGATCCGGGAGCTGCGCAAGGTTCCCGGTGTTGAAAGCGTGGCGATGACCAGCAACGGGATTCTGCTGGCCGATCAGATTGGAGAGGCGAAGGCCGCGGGGCTGACTGCGCTGAACCTGAGTCTGGACACCCTGAACCCGGACACCTATCGAAGGCTCACCCGGGGCGGCGACGTGGGAACCGTGCTGCGCACCCTCTCCCGGGCGGCGGAGGCGGGGATTCAGACCAAGCTCAACGCCATCCCCCTGCGCGGCGTGAACGTGGAAGAACTGCCCTCCCTGGCGGCGCTGGCGCGGGAAAATCCGATCTGCGTCCGCTTCATTGAGTTGATGCCCTTGGGCTGCGCCAGGGACCTCACGCCGGTCCCGACAGTGGAAGTGATGGAACATCTGGAAGCTGCTTACGGCCCTCTATGCCCGGATGACGCGGTGCGCGGCCACGGTCCCGCCGTCTATGTCCGGCCGGAGGGATTTCAGGGTTCTCTGGGCTTTATCTCTGCCCTGAGCCATGAATTCTGCGGCCACTGCAACCGGGTCCGGCTGACCGCGGACGGCAGCTTCAAACTCTGCCTGAACCACACAAAGGGGACCGATCTGCGCGCGCTGCTTCGCTCCGGCGCCAGCGACGGGGAAGTGGAAGCCGCGATCCGCTCCGCCCTGGCGGAAAAACCGGCGCGGCACAACTTCCGGGAAGCCCTTGCCGACCGCGAGGCCCGGCGGATGAACGAGATAGGAGGATAAGGGAATGGGAAAGGTCTTGGCCGTCTGCGTCAGTGCGAAAAAGGGAACGCTGAAAACGAATGTGGGCTCCGCCCGCTTTGTGCCTGACTGGGGCATTGATGCCGACGCCCACGCGGGACACTGGCACCGCCAGGTGAGCCTGCTGGGCGCGGAGAAGATCGCGGCGTTCCGGGCCGGCGGCGCGCGGGTGGAATACGGCGCCTTCGGAGAAAACCTCGTGGTGGAGGGCTTCGATTTTCGCGCCCTGCCGGTGGGTACGCTGTTTCGCTGCGGGGACGTGCTGCTGGAGCTGACGCAGATCGGCAAGGAATGCCATACCCACTGCGCCATCTACCAGCAGACGGGAGACTGCATCATGCCCCGGGAGGGCGTCTTTGCCCGGGTGCTGGAGGGCGGAACCATCTCTGTCGGAGATGAAATGACCACAGAGCCGCGAACCGATCCCTTCCCCTGGCAGGCGGCGGTGATCACCCTGAGCGACAGGGGCTCCAGGGGCGAACGGGAGGACAAAAGCGGACCAGCCATCGCGGAGAGGCTGGAACAAAACGGTTATGCGGTCATCGAGCGGTTGCTGCTTCCCGATGACCCGGAGCTGTTGAAGGCGCAGCTGATCCGTCTCTGCGACCAGCGGCAGCCGGACCTGATCCTGACCACCGGCGGCACGGGCTTTGGTCCGCGGGACAGGACCCCGGAGGCCACACTGGCCGTGGCGGAGCGCAACGCCCCCGGCATCGCGGAGGCGATCCGCGCCGCTTCGATGCGGATCACAAAGCACGCCATGCTGTCCCGCGCCGCGTCGGTCATCCGGGGCAGGAGCTTGATCATCAACCTCCCCGGGAGTCCGAAAGCCTGTATAGAGAGCATGGATGTGTTCCTGGACACGATACCCCATGGCATGGGATTGCTGCGGGACGAGGTGCGCGACTGCGCCAGATAGCGGGAGGCCGACGCTGAAACCGTAGGCGTGCCTTCCATCTGGATAAACTGTTTTAATCCGTTTTCCAGTGCCAGCGTCAGTGTAATATCATAATCGTGTCATCCACCCCGATCCTCTCCTTCCTGCAAAAATAAAAAACCCCGTCTTGTCCGCATGCCGCGCAGGTTTGAAATTTTTCTTTACAAAAGGCAGAAATTATGGTATATTGCCTTTGTCCGTGTACGCGGCTGCGGCGGCTCCTTTCTGCCCCGCCGCTGGGTTCATCGGATATTCAGGAAAAGAAAGGGGTATCATAGAAGTTATGATTACCAAAGAACAGAAAACCACAGTGATCGAAGCCAACAAGACCCATGAGGGCGACACCGGTTCGCCGGAGGTGCAGATTGCCATCCTCACGGAGCGCATCCGCCAGCTGACTGAGCACTTAAAGCAGCATCCCAACGATGACCACAGCCGCCTGGGCATGTATAAGATGGTCGGCAAGCGCCGCCGTCTGTTGGATTACCTGACGCGGAAGGACATCGAGCGCTACCGCGCCATCATCGCCAAGCTGGGCATCCGCAAATAAGAACCTGACCCCCCGCCTCCCCGGCGGGGGATAATTCAAACAAAGCGCTTTTCCCGGAGCTGCCCTGAGGTTTCGTATTTGAAAACAGGCCCGCCGCGGGCGGACGGGTTTTCAAGTGCGAAACAACGGGCGCTCCCAAAATATATTTTATAAAAGGAGTTACCCATGATTATCAGGCAAAAACAATTCGACGTCAAGAGCTGGGAGATCGACTACTGCGGCCGGCCCCTCAAAATGGAAGTGGGCAAAATGGCGGAGCTGTGCAACGCCGCCGTGCTGGTGTCTTACGGCGAGACCGTGGTGCTCGTCACCTGCACCGCTTCCGCCCGGCCCAAGGACGGCATCGACTACTTCCCCCTGAGCGTGGACTTCAATGAAAAGCTCTACGCCGTGGGGCGCATTCCCGGCGCTTACCTGCGCCGCGAGGGCCGTCCGAGCCTCAACGCCGTGCTGGCCTCCCGCCTGATCGACCGCCCCATGCGCCCGTTGTTCCCCTCCGACCTGCGCAACGACGTGATCCTCTCCTGCGAGGTGCTCAGCGTCGACCGTGACTGCTCCCCGGAGATCACCGCCATGATCGGCGCCTCCGCCGCGGTCAGCATCAGCGACGTCCCCTTCGACGGCCCCATCGCCGGCATCGTGCTGGGCTGGGACGGGGAGAAGTACCTGTTCAACCCCACGAAGGCCGAGAGGGAACACAACCGCATGACCACCACCGTGGCCGCCACCCATAAGAAAATCGTCATGATCGAGAGCGAGGCGCAGGAGATCCCCGAGGACGTGATGTATGAGGGCATCGTCCAGGCCCATGAAAAGCTGCAGCCCGTGCTGGACCTCATCGACCGCATGGTGGCCGAGGTGGGCAAGCCCAAGTTTGAATACGAACACGCCGCCTTTGACGAGGAGCTGTTCGAGGAACTGGCCGGCAACGAGTTCGCCTCGATGGAGCACTGCATGGACACCGACGACAAAAACGTCCGTGAGGCGCGGGTCAACGAGTGGATCAGCATGGTCGAAGAGAAATACGGCGAGGCCCACCCCGACCTGATGCAGTATATGGACGAGATCCTCTACAAGCTGCAGAAGAAGGTCGTCAAAAAATGGCTCCTGGCCGGCAAGCGCGTAGACGGCCGCGCCATGAACGAGATCCGTCCCCTGGCCAGCGAGGTGGGACTGATCCCCAACGTCCACGGCTCCGCCCTGTTCACCCGCGGCCAGACCCAGGTGCTCTCGATCGCCACGCTGAACACCCTCGCCGCCGCCCAGAAGCTCGATACCATCTGGGAGGAGGACACCAAGCGCTTCCTGCACCACTACAACATGCCCCCCTATTCCTGCGGCGAAGCCCGCCCCGCCCGCAGCGTGGGCCGCCGGGAGCAGGGCCACGGCGCGCTGGTGGAAAAGGCCCTCGAGGCCGTCATCCCCTCCGAAGAGGATTTCCCCTATGCCATCCGCGTGGTCAGCGAAGTGCTATCCTCCAACGGCTCCACCTCCCAGGGGAGCATCTGCGGCACCACCCTGGCGCTCATGGACGCCGGCGTCCCCATCAAGGCCCCCGTGGCGGGTATCTCCTGCGGCCTGATCCAGGACGGCGACAATTTTACGACGTTCATTGACATCCAGGGCGTCGAGGACTTCCACGGCGAGATGGACTTCAAGGTGGCCGGCACCAAGCAGGGCATCACCGCCATCCAGATGGACCTGAAAAACGACGGCCTGAAGCACGAGATCATCAAAGAGGCTTTCGAGAAAACCCGCGAGGCCCGCTTTGATATCCTCGACCAGATCATGCTCAAGGCCATCGCCGAGCCCCGCAAGGAGCTGGCCAAGACCGCCCCGAAGATGATCCAGCTCAAAATCAACC
>JAFUVO010000027.1 GCA_017477525.1 Oscillospiraceae bacterium
CCGCCCCCGCCGCGACGCCGGCGCCCACGCCGCAACCGACACCGGAACCCACGCCCGAGCCCACCCCGGAGCCGACGCCGGAGCCGACACCCGAACCCACGCCGCAGCCCACGCCCCCTCCCTGGCAAAACCGGACGGCGCTGGAAAACGAGGCGGCAGAGCCGGCCATGCAGCTCACCGTGGCCCCGCCGCTGGAATACGACTGGCTGAGCGCGAACCTGCTCGACCGGAGCTATACCACAAAGCTCTCCCTCCCCGCCGGGACCGTCGTCCGCATGGACTTTGACGAACCCGTCACGGGGCTGTACCTGATCTGGGACCTGGTGCCCGGCCCCTGGACGCTCCGGGCGGAGGATTGGACCTTGGAGGGCGGGCAGTATGAGATGATCCACGAATACGCGGAGCTGCCCGGAAGCGCGCAGCGGCTGGAACTCACCATCCCCGGCGAGAGCGTCCTCTGCGACGTCTATGCTTTCACGGAAGGGCGGCTGCCCGCCTTTGTGCAGACCTGGCTGCCCCCGGCGGACGGGGAGGCGGATTTCCTGCTGTTCCCCACCCACGGGGACGACGACCTGCTGTTCTTCGGCGGCACCATGCCCTACTACGCCGGGGAGCGGGGGCTGAAGGTGCAGGTGGTGTATGTCACCAACCACTGGAACGAGCCGCCCCGGCCCCATGAGCAGATCAACGGCATGTGGGAGGTGGGCGTGCGCAACTATCCCGTGGTCAGCCCCTACAACGACGTGCTCACCGAGACATTGGAGGACGCGCAGCGGGTCTACGGCGACGATTTCCGGGACTTCCAGGTGCGCATGATCCGCCGCTTCCGGCCCCTGGTCATCATCGGCCACGACACGGGCGGCGAGTACGGCCACGGGGCGCACCGCCACAACGCCCTCTCGCTGATCGACGCGGTACCGCTGGCGGCGGACCCGGACTTCGACCCCGATTCCGTCCTCTGGTACGGCGGGACCTGGGACACGCCCAAGCTCTACCTGCACCTGTACCCCGAAAACCGCGTCCACATGGACTGGGACGTGCCGCTGGCCCGGTTCGGCGGGCGCACCGCCTTTGAAATGGCCCAGGCCGGCTACCGCCAGCATCTGAGCCAGCAGCACTGGTCCTTCCACATCTATGCCGCCACGGAGCTGTACAGCTGCTATGACTTCGGCCTGGTGCGCAGCACCGTGGGGGACGACGTGGAGAAAAACGATTTTCTGGAAAATATTCCCCCGCGGGGGGAGCTCCCGAGGTAAAGAGATATGAAAAAACTGACGGCCGGAAAGGTTCTGCTCCGCATTCTGCTGATTTTGTTCACCACGCTGGCGCTGCTGCTGGCCGCTGCCGCGGGCGCGGTGTGGGTGGTGCTGCGGGGCCCCTCCCCGGCGGCGCGGGACATGCTGACCCGCTCCATGAAGGAGACCAGCGCCATCGGCTTCATCCCGGACCTGTTCCTCCCGGAGGAACAGGTGGCGGAGATCATGAGCTACAAAGAGGAAGTCCCCGAGACGGAACAGGTCGACACCTCCCTTGTCACGATTTCCGCCACCCGGCGGGAGACCGTGGCCCAGCAAAGCCAGGAGGGGGGGCAAAGCGCAGCCCCCGGCGGAACGGACAACGGGGACGGCATTGAGTTTATCGGCGTCACCGGGGCCAACTACCGGGGCATCATGATGGTGGTGGAGGACCCCTTCCGCCTGTTCGTCGGCACCCCGGACCGCTACGGCAGCGGCGTGGGCCTGACGCTGGAACAGATGATTGAAAAATATGACGCCCTGGCCGGCATCAACGGCGGCGGCTTTTACGACCCGGGCGGCGGCGGCAGCGGCGACACGCCGGACGGCATCGTCATCGCCAACGGCGAGCTTATGTGGGGCGCGGAGGCCACCAGCTCCACCGTGATCGGCTTCGACGCCGACGGCATCCTCCATGTGGGCTGGATGAGCGCCGCCGAGGCCCTCGAGCGGAACATCCAGTGGGCCTGCTCCTTCGGCCCGGCGCTGATCGTCAACGGCGAGGCCCAGACCGGCAGCGTCATCACCACCAGCGGCATGAACCCCCGGACCGCCATCGGCCAGCGGGACGACGGCGCGGTGCTGCTCTTAGTGGTGGACGGGCGGCAGATCACCAGCCTCGGGGCAACCTATGAGGATTTGATCAGCATCATGCTGGCCCACGGCGCGGTGAACGCCGCGAATCTGGACGGGGGCAGCAGCTCCCAAATGATCTACCAGGGCGAGGCGAAAAACATCAACGCCTCCGTCATCGGTACGCGGCCCCTGCCGACGGCCTTCCTGGTGCGGAAGTGAGGTGGAGGCGACATGAAACTCTTTGGCAGCAGCGGGGGCCAGCACTCCCAGAAGTCCGAACCCGCTCCGGCGCGCCGGAGCGTGACCTACACGCCCCCGGCGGCTGAAACCGTAAACCCGGCTCCGCGGCCGGCGCCGGTTCCCGAAAGGCCGCCGGTGCAGTTCGTCGCGGTGGAGCCGCCCCCGCCCCCGCCGGAGGTGGAGGCTGTGGCGCTGGACACGGAGAACGCCGCGCTCTACCCGGCCCCGGCGCGGGCCTCCCACGCCTTCCGCACCGGCTACCTCATCTATCTGTTCCTGCTGCTGGCGCTGGTGGCCGGCGCCCTGGCCCTGCTCTGGCTGCGCATGGACATCTTTGAGCGCTCCCGCCCCTACCGGGCGATGGATTACTGGCTCAGCGCCTCCGACCGGAGCTACTGGCACGATTACCTCTGGGGAAAGGGCGTCGACGAGCATTACATCGACGAGAACCTGGACCTGGACAATGTCTCCTACTACAAGAAGTTGGACGAATACGCCGACGACTACCCGGTCTACTCCGTCCGCTTCGGCAAAAAGACCATGCTGACCGTGCGGATGTACCGGGGCGGGGACCTGCCCTTCAACTCCTGCGTGTGGGAGCTGGGGGACATCGAGCTGGTGGGCAGCGGCCTGACGGTGTACGCCCCGGAGGACGCGGTGCTCTCCGCCGGGGGGCGTGTCGCGGAGCCGGAGTGCCTGGTCCAGCGCAACGCCCAGCCCGTGGAAGCCGGGGCCTTTGAAGAGGGCCGCGACGACCTGCCCGGCCTGGCGAAATATGTGGTGGACTGGCTCTGGTCCGCCGACGGCCTCACGGTCACGGACGCGGAGGGGCGCGAGCTGGTCCAGGCCTACGCCCGCGCCAACTCCTATTACTATCCGCCCCTGACCTCCCGCTATGTGATCGAGGCCCCCTCGGAGGCGTCGGTCACGGTCAACGGCGTGCTTCTGGCGGCGGATAATTCCGAGATCAGCAGCGTGGCTTTGGAGGACTTCGCCGGATTGGAGGGCAGCGTCCCCGCCATCCCGGCGGACCTGACCTACACCATTGACGGCCTGGTGGCCCGGCCCGTGGTGGAGGCCAGCTACTCCGACGGCTCCGCCCTGGCCGAACCGAAGATCACCGAGGATCGCTGGATCTTCTCCCGCATCCCCGACCCCGCTTTCGCCGCGGAGCAGGAGGCGTTCATCCTCCGGGTGTTCGACGCCTACATCGCCTTCCTCGGCAACCGGGGCGGCGACATGTACGGCAACCTCTACAACTACCAGCAGTACCTGGTCCCCGACTCCGAAGCCTACGACCGGGCGAGCCGGAGCCTGGACTCCCTCTACTGGTTCCAGGGCCGCGACGCGGCGCTGGAAAGCTCCTCCCTGCGGGAGGTGCTGCGCTACGGCCCCGACTGCTTCACCGCCGAAATCGACTTCACCCGCCGCGTGGACGCGGACACGACCGACGACAACACCCTGCTGTTCATCTTTGTGCGCTACAACGGCCAGTGGCGCGGGGTGCGGGTGATGAACAAAACATCCTTCCTTGAAGGGATCACCTAAAAAAACCTCCCGCCCTGCGGGCGGGAGGGGTTTGTTATTGGGGTAGCTTCTGCGCATCTTCAGCCAAAAACCGCGAATTGCCCCATTTGCGGTAAATCGCGCGGACGAGGAAGAAGGCGATGATCCCGGCGCAGGTGCCGAAGATAAAGCCGCCGATCACGTCCGAGGGGTAATGTACGATCAGGAAATTGCGGCTGACGCCCATCAGGATCACATAAATGATGCCCACGGGGAGCCATTTCTTTCCCCGGGAGAGGACAAAGCCCGTCGTAAACGCGCAGGCGCAGGTCATGTGGCCGGAGGGGAAGGACAGGTCGCTCTCCATATGCGAGCCGGCGTAGATCCACCAGGTCCGCAGGGTGCTGTCGAAATTGTAGGGCCGGGGCCGCGCCACGGCGTTTTTGATAATCAGGTTCGTGAACAGGGCCCCGATGGCGATGGCCATGAGGGCGGTGATGCCGGCCCGCCGGGTTTTGCGGAAGCACATCAGCACGATCGACAGCAAAATCAGCGGAATCCCTTTCCAGGCCGTGAAAGTGATGACGTTCAGAACCGGCGACAGCACCGGACCGGCGGCGCTCTCCGCCAGGCGGTGGTAAAAGCCCAATATGGCAAAATCCATATCGTAGAACACATCCGTCAGCCCCTGGGCCAGAGGCGTCAGCGCAACAGTTTCCATATCCTTTTTCCTTTCTTGCCGCCTTGGGCGGCGAACAGGCATTATCTTAGCAGATGGCGGCGGGAAAAGCAAGGAAAATTTCAGGCATGGCATCATGAACTTCTATTGTAACTGTTCAGCAGCCCAGCGAAGCGGGTGCTGAACAGTTACAGAAAAAGATTGACAGAGCCGCACGATTTCTGTATGATACTGTTTAGCCTGGAGCGATCCGGGTTACCAGAAATGGGGCAGAAGGCACCAAAGCAACGGTAAAAGTGGCTGGCTTACATCTCCGAAAGGAGGTGAAGTCTTATGCGTATTACATTTCACGTCGGAGCCTATACGGTGACGATTTGGATTCGTAAAACCCATAAGGAAAACCGCCACTCGGCAAAGTGACGGTTTTTCGGGCTGATGAACAGCCCACAATATAACTGCTCATAAAGCCAGCCGCTTGTTGCGGTGCTTTCTGTTTTATTATACCGCCTTTCAAGAAAAAGTCAACCGTGTATTTCTGGAAAATTCTCCCAATCACATTTTAATTTGTGTTGAATTACCCTCCCCCTTTGTGTATAATAGTTAGATAAGTCTGACAGCGCTGAGGGAAGCATATGAAAGAGCAGAAAACGAACGTCATGCGCGTTCTGGACCAGAAGAAAATCCCCTACACGCCCCACAGCTACCCCCACGGGGATGAGGCCGTGGACGGCGCGGCGGTGGCGGCGCTGATCGGGAAGGAGCCCGGCAGCGTGTTCAAAACGCTGGTGGCCGCCGGGGCCGGGAAGCGGTATTACGTTTTCGACATCCCGGTGACGCGGGAGCTGGATTTGAAGAAAGCCGCGAAAGCCGTGGGGGAAAAGAGCATCGCTTTGATCCACGTCAGCGAGCTGCTGCCCCTGACGGGCTACGTCCGGGGCGGATGCAGCCCCGTGGGGATGAAGAAGCTGTTCCCCACGGTGTTCGACGCCTCGGCGCTGGAATACGACACCATCTGCGTCAGCGCCGGGAAGCTCGGCGCCCAGGTGGAGCTGGCCCCGGCGGCGCTGATCGCCCTGGTCCGGGCGCAAACGGCGGATATTACGGCATAAACGCGCCAAAAGACAGCGAAAAATATCAACAGAGGAACGATAAAACCATATGCAGAATACCATCGTCATCCGCGGGGCGCGGGCAAACAACCTGAAAAACATCGACGTGGAGATCCCCCGGGACAAGCTGGTGGTGGTCACGGGCCTGTCCGGCAGCGGGAAGAGCAGTCTGGCCTTTGACACGATTTACGCGGAGGGCCAGCGGCGCTATGTGGAGAGCCTGAGCTCTTACGCCCGGATGTTCCTGGGCCAGATGGACAAGCCGGACCTGGACAGCATCGACGGGCTGAGCCCCGCGATTTCGATCGACCAGAAGACCACCAGCCGCAACCCCCGCTCCACCGTGGGCACCGTCACGGAGATTTACGACTACCTCCGCCTGCTCTGGGCCAGGGCGGGGATCCCCCACTGCCCGAAGTGCGGCAAGGAGATCCGCCAGCAGACCATCGACCAGATCGTCGACCAACTCCTGCTGCTGCCCGAGCGGGCCAGGCTGCAGGTCATGGCCCCGGTGATCCGGGGGAAGAAGGGCGAACACGCGAAGATTTTCGAGGACGCCCGCCGGGGCGGCTACGTCCGCGCCCGGGTGGACGGGAACCTCTATGACCTCTCCGAGGAAATCCGCCTGGAAAAGAACAAAAAGCACAGCATTGAGATTGTCATTGACCGCCTGGTGATGAAGCCGGACCTGGGCCGGCGCCTGACCGATTCCGTGGAAACGGCGGCGAAGCTGGCAGGCGGGCTGATCAGCGTGTCCGTCAGCGACGAACAGGGCGACCGGGAGCTGTCCTTCTCCCAGAACTACGCCTGCGAGGACTGCGGCATCTCCATCGAAGAGCTGGCCCCCCGGCTGTTCTCCTTCAACAACCCCTTCGGCGCCTGCCCCAACTGCGGCGGGCTGGGTGTGCAGCTGCAAATCGACCCGGCGCTGGTGATCCCCAATCCCGCCCTCTCCATCGCCGACGGGGCCATCAACGCCACGGGCTGGAACAACATCAAGGACGACTCCATCGCGAAAATGTACTTTGACGCCCTGGGGCAGAAGTACGGCTTCAAGCTCACGGACCCCCTGGCCTCCCTCAGCGCCGAGGCCTATGACGCCCTGCTCTACGGGACAAAGGGGGAGAAGCTGCAGCTCCGCTATGACCGCCGGGGCGGCAGCGGCACCATGGCCCAGCCCTTCGAGGGCATTGTCAACAACCTCAGCCGCCGCTATAAGGAGACCCAGAGCCAGTGGGCGCGGGAGGAGATCGAGCAGTGCATGAGCGAGATCCCCTGCCCCGTCTGCCGGGGGAAGCGGCTCAAAAAGGAGGCCCTGGCCGTCACCGTCGGCGGCAAGAGCATCATCGGCTTCACGGAGCTGAGCGTGGACGACGCTCTGGATTTCGTCGACCATCTGGTCTTGGAGGGACAGCGGAAGATGATCGCGGCCCAGATCGTGAAGGAGATCCGCTCCCGCCTCGACTTCCTTCGCTCCGTGGGCCTGTCCTACCTGACCCTGGCCCGGGCGGCGGGCAGCCTCTCCGGCGGGGAGGCCCAGCGCATCCGGCTGGCCACCCAGATCGGCAGCAGCCTCATGGGGGTGCTGTACATCCTGGACGAGCCGTCCATCGGCCTGCACCAGCGGGACAACGAAAAGCTGATCGCCACCTTGAAACACCTCCGGGACCTGGGCAACACCCTGATCGTCGTGGAGCACGACACCGACACGATGTACGCCGCGGACCACATCATCGACATCGGCCCCGGCGCGGGGGTCCACGGCGGGGAGCTGGTGGCCCAGGGCACCGTCGAAGATATCTGCGCCGAGCCTCGGAGCGTCACGGGCCAGTACCTCAGCGGCGTCCGGCGCATCCCCGTGCCGCCCCTGCGCCGGGAGGGGAACGGGCGCTGGCTGACCATCCGGGGGGCCCGGGAGAACAACCTCAAAAACATCGACGTGGCGGTGCCCCTGGGCAAATTCACCTGCGTGACCGGCGTGTCCGGCAGCGGGAAGTCCAGCCTCATCAACGAGATTTTCTACAAGACCCTGGCCTCGGAGAAGAACCGGGCCAAGTGCCGCCCCGGCGACTGCGACGGCATAGACGGGCTGGAATATGTCGACAAGGTCATCGCCATCGACCAGAGCCCCATCGGGCGCTCGCCGCGCTCCAACCCCGCCACCTATACCGGGGTGTTCAACCTCATCCGGGACCTGTTCGCGGAGACGCAGGACGCCCGGATGCGGGGCTACGGGCCGGGGCGCTTCTCCTTCAACGTCCGGGGCGGGCGCTGCGAGGCCTGCGCCGGCGACGGCCTGCTCAAAATCGAGATGCACTTCCTCCCGGACGTCTACGTCCCCTGCGAGGTCTGCAAGGGGGCCCGCTACAACCGGGAGACCCTCGAGGTGCGCTACAAGGGCAAGAACATCGCCGAGGTCCTCGACATGACCGTCGAGGAAGCCGTCGACTATTTTGAAAACCTGCCCCGCATCCGGGACAAGATCATCACGCTGCGGGATGTTGGCCTGGGCTATGTGAAGCTGGGCCAGAGCAGCACCACCCTCTCCGGCGGGGAGGCCCAGCGGGTGAAGCTGGCCACGGAGCTGAGCAAGCGCAGCACCGGCAGCACGGTCTACGTCCTGGACGAGCCCACCACGGGCCTGCATACCGCCGACGTCCACCGCCTGATCGAGGTGCTGGACCGGCTGGCGGACGCCGGGAATACGGTGGTGGTGATCGAGCACAACTTAGATGTCATCAAATGCGCCGACCACATCATCGACCTGGGCCCCGAGGGCGGGGACAAGGGCGGGCGCGTGGTGTTCGCCGGAACGCCGGAGGACTGCGCCCGGTGCGCCGAGAGCGCCACGGGGGCGTTTTTGAAGAAGATGCTTTAACTCCTGTCAGCCGCCTTACGGCGGCTGACAGGAGAGAAAAAACATGTTTTGCCCTTTCCTCATATCCTGGTATGGGGGGAATGGGTATGTTGTTCTCGCGGGCTTTGCTGAGCTTGCTGCTGACGGAGGCCATTGGCTGCGCCCTGTGGCGTTTTTGGGAGGAGTTGAGGAAGGACATGGAGAACGCGCCGCCGCTGTCGGTCAGCGGGACAGTGGACGAGATCATCTTTACCAACGAGGCCAACGGCTACACCGTGCTGCGCCTGGAGACCCAGGACGGCCAGGGCGTGACCGTGACCGGCTGCATCCCCTTCGCCGCGCCCGGCGAACAGCTCACCGCCGTCGGAAGCTGGGTCAGCCACGCCAGCTACGGCCAGCAGTTCCAGGCCGATTACGCGGAGCGGAGCCTCCCCAGGGGGGCGGAGGCGGTCTATGAATATCTGGCCAGCCGGGTGGTCAAGGGCATCGGCCCCGCCACCGCCAGCGTCCTTGTCTCGGCCTTCGGAGAGCGGACCCTGGACGTGATCGAGCGGGAGCCGGAGAAGCTGGCGCAGCTCAAGGGCATCACGCCCAAGAAGGCCCGGGAGATGAGCGAAAACCTCCGCCGGCAGCTGGGGCTGCGGCATCTGGTGGAATTTCTCAGCGCCCACGCGCTTCGGCCCCAGTACGCCGTGCGGCTTTACCGGGCCTACCAGGACCGGGCGTTGGAGCTGGTGCAGGAAAACCCCTACCTGCTCTGCGCCTCCCACATCGGCGCGCCCTTCTCCGAAGCGGACCAGCTGGCCCTCGACCTGGGGATGGAGGGGGACAGCGCCGAGCGCGTCGCGGCGGCGGTGCTGTTTGAGCTGCAATACAACACCGGCAACGGGCATGTGTTCATCCCCCGGGAAAAGCTCATCGAGGCCACGGCCCAGCTCCTGGACTTGGAAGCGGAGCCCGTGGAGGAGGGGCTGGACGTGCTGCTGGACAGCGGCGAGGTGGTCTGCGAAACCGTGGCGGAGCGCCGGGCCTGCTATCTGGCCTCGCTCTACGAGGCGGAGCATTACTGCGCCGAGCGCGTCGGGCGCATGGCGGAATCGAAGCCGGCGCAGGCGGAGGATTTCTCCGCCCTTCTGTCGGATTTGGAGGCACAGCAGGGCATTACTTACGCGCCGATGCAGCGGAAAACCTTAGAGCTGGCGGCCCGGAACCGGTTGCTGCTGCTGACCGGAGGGCCTGGCACGGGCAAGACCACCACGGTCCGGGCAATCATCGCCATGTTTGAGCGGCAGGGCCTCAAGGTATCCCTCGCCGCCCCCACGGGCCGGGCCGCGAAGCGCCTGGGGGAGCTGACGGGCCGGGAGGCCCAGACGATCCACCGGCTGTTGGAGGCCGGCTACGCGGAGGACGGCTTCGACCTGGTGTTCAAGCGGGACGAGGGCCAGCCGCTGAAATGCGACGCGCTGATCGTGGACGAGTGCTCCATGATCGACATCACGCTGTTCCGGGCGCTGCTGGCGGCGCTGCCGGCGGACTGCCGCCTGGTGATGGTGGGGGACGCGGACCAGCTGCCCAGCGTGGGGCCGGGGAACGTGTTCCTGGATCTGCTGCGCTCCAACCGCCTGGCGGTGGCGCGGCTGACAGAGATTTTCCGCCAGACGGCGGACAGCCGCATCGTGCGCTACGCCCACGAGATCAACGACGGAAAGCACCCCAATATTGCGGAGAACAAAGGCGACTTTTTCTTTATGCGCCGCCTGAACCAGAACGCGGCGGTGGAGCTGATTGTCCAGCTCTGCGCCCGGCGGCTGCCGGAGAACATGGGCATCCGCCCGGAGGAAATACAGGTCCTGACCCCCACCCGAAAAGGTGCCGCGGGGGTCTACGCCCTCAATGCGGCGCTGCAAAACGCCCTGAACCCCCCGAAGGAGGGCAGGGCGGAGAAAAAATTCGGGGACTTCACCTACCGCGTGGGCGACAGGGTGATGCAAATCCGAAATAACTATGATATAATTTGGACGAACCGTGAGAAAACCGTCTCCGGCACCGGCGTGTTTAACGGGGACGTGGGCTACATTACCGCGATCGAGCCGAAGCTGGAAAAGCTGACGGTGGATTATGACGGGCATCTGACGGGCTACGCCTTTGAGCAGTTGGGGGAGATTGAACACGCCTGGGCCATGACGGTCCACAAGTCCCAGGGCAGCGAATACCGGGCGGTGGTGCTCTGCGTCTGCGGGGGGCCGAAGGCCCTGATGTACCGGGGTGTGCTCTACACCGCCGTAACGCGGGCGCGGGAGCTGCTGATCCTCGTGGGGGACGACAAGCTGGTGTACCAGATGATCGACAACCACAAGCAGACCCGCCGCTTCAGCGGCCTGCGGGCGCGGCTGGCGGAGCCGGCGCCGTGAATGCGCTCTCGGCGCTGCTGGACCTGCTCTACCCGCCCCGCTGCGCCTTCTGCCACAAACTGACGGAGGACAGAAGCGCTTTCTGTTCCCGTTGCCGGGCCTCCCTCCCCTACACCCGGGGCGGCGGGGAGAAGCACGGAAACTTTTTCAGCGTCTGCTGGTCGCCGCTGTACTACGAAAAGGACGTGCGCGCCTCGCTCCACCGCTACAAATTCGGCCAGGCCACGGGCTACGCCGCGGTCTACGCGCCGCTGGTGGCGGAGTGCATCCGGGAGCGGCTGGATGGGGAATATGACCTGATCTCCTGGGTTCCCCTGAGCCGGAAGCGCCTGCGGGAGCGGGGCTATGACCAGTCGAGGCTTCTGGCGGAGGCGGTCGCGCCGCTGCTGGGCGGGGAGGCGGTATCCACGCTGGAAAAGCCCCGCAACACGCCGAAGCAGTCGACGATGGGCGCGGCGGAGCAGCGGCGGGCCAACATCGCGGGAGCTTACCGGGTATCGGAGCCGGAGAGGCTCGCCGGGCGGCGGGTATTGCTGCTGGACGACATCGTCACCACAGGCGCCACCCTCAGCGAGTGCGCCGGGACCCTCCTCTCCGCCGGCGCGGCGGGGGTGGTCTGCGCCACCGTTGCCCGGACCCGGGATTAGCGCGGCAGCATCCCCAGCGCCAGACCGACGGCAAGGCCCCGGTGGAAGGCGATGCGGTTTTCGCATTGGCTATGGCGGCTTTGGCTTTTCTCGTAAAGCTCCAACAGCTCGCAGCCCCCGGCGTCCAGCCGCGCCCAGAGCTTCCCGCGCTCTAACTTCGCCATGTCCGCGCTGTCGGCGTAGGTACACGCGCCTTCGGGGTCGAAGAGCCAGTAGCTTTCATCTGTCACGTCGAATGTGACATTGTATAGGGCGTCGAGTATTTCTCGCATTGAAATTTTGCTCCTTTCATGGTATAGTTCAATTATAGACGTTCACAAATGAACTGTCAAGATGTGTGAGGGTTATTTTTCTTGGATAATTTTAAAGAACGTCTTAAAATCTGTCGTAAAAACAAAAACGTCACACAGATTGATGTTTCTAATGAAACAGGAATCGCCTATTCAACCTATCGCCGTTATGAACGTAGCGCTGAGAATGGAGGTACGGAGCCAACACTCTCGGATTTCGTAAAATTGGCGGACTATTTTGGGGTTTCGCTGGATTATCTGGCGGGGAGAAGCGACGAATAAGCAAAGCTTCACGTCAGGGGGAGTTTCGCCGCCGCGGCGGCGACCTACTTTCGGTTCCGCCCGATGACTATACCCCGCCCGATGCGGTTATACTTCCGATGAGGTGAACGAAACAAATGCTGTTTTTTGAACGGGACATCGCCATAGACCTGGGCACCACCAGCACCCTGGTGTACGTGCGCGGAAAAGGCGTCGCCATGCGGGAGCCGACGGTGGTGGCCGTCGACCGGGGCACGGGGCGGCTGCTCAAGGTCGGCGCGGACGCCCAGAAGATGCTGGGGCGCACCCCGGCCAATATTGTCGCCATCCACCCCATCGTCAGCGGCGTGATTTCCGATTACGACATGACCATGCAGATGCTCCGGGAGCTGCTGAGCCGCGTCACGGGCTTCAGTTTTTTCAAGCCCCGGGTGATCGTCTGCGTCCCCAGCAGCATCACGGGCGTGGAGGAACGGGCCATCATCGACGCCACCATCGAGGCCGGGGCGCGGAAGGTCTACCTTCTGGAAAAAGCCGTCGCCACCTCCACCGGCGCGGGCATCGACATCTCGAAACCCGACGGGCATCTTGTGGTGGATATCGGCGGCGGCACCACGGAGGTGGCGGTCGTGTCCCTGGGGGGCGTTGTGGAATGCGAGTCGATCAAGACCGCGGGGGATGAATTTGACGACGCCGTCGTCCGGTACATACGCCGGAAACACAACGTCTTAATCGGCACCCGCAGCGCGGAGGAGCTCAAAATTCAAATCGGCTGCGCCTACGTCCGCCCCGAGGCGGAGAGCCGGGAGGTCAAGGGCCGCGACCTGCTGACCGGATTGCCGAAAGCCGTCACCGTCAGCGCCAACGACATGCTGGAAGCCACGGTGGAACCAGTCGAAAAGCTGCTGGAAACCATCCACATGGTGCTGGAACGCACCCCGCCGGAGCTGGTGGCGGATATCTCCGTCAACGGCATTGTCATGAGCGGGGGCGGCAGTATGCTCTGGGGCCTCGACAAGCTCGTCACCAGCCGCACCGGCATCGAGGCCGTCGTCGTCGACGACACCCTCGCCTGCACCGCCTACGGCGCCGGAAAAATGCTCCGGGAGCTGGGCAACATGCAGGAGGGCATGATCAACCTCGCCCGGCGGAAACAGATGAAATAGGTGACAGGCGTCAAACTTTCATTTATGCGCTTTACGGTGCAAGGTGGCACCAAGGCTTCCCCGCCCGGGCGGGGAAGCTGTCGCGGCCCGTCCCCCGCAAGGGCCGTGACTGATGAGGTGGGCGTAGCGATTTTATTTCACGTAAGCCGTGCCCC
>JAFUVO010000028.1 GCA_017477525.1 Oscillospiraceae bacterium
ATAAGAGCATGGTATACTATATACGATAGCTCTTTTGCGGATGGTATCCTTTTTTAGTGTAGCAACTATAGGTTACCATAATCTCGCAAATTGAGCTATCTTTTTTTATGTTTCAACAGCTAAGAACTTTTCACTCTCAAGGTAAAGTATGTATTGGCAAAAAAATTACATCTTGAAGAGACAGCATTTTCAGCTAGAGCAGATGGGTTTATTGCCGTGTGGAATTACCTGCGGCGGCAATATCGGCACGAATGAGACGCTTAATCGACCCTGCGCCTCGCGCCACGCGGATGACGTTTTCGCCGTCTGCGAGATATACGTCCGCCTCCACGAAAAACGGAATATATCCGTAGGCCGCGCCGCCAGCCTCCCTGCCGTTGATAAACACTTTTGGGTTCTTATACACGCCTTCTAACTGGAACAGGACATGTTCCGCTGCCGGTCTTTGGAAGGTTTTCTAATAAACATAGCTGTTGCTGGGGAAAAATGCTCCCGCGCTGCCGCTGGGATTGGACGCGTTGCGCACTTCGTGCAGCATCGCATCGTGGGGCAGCGTCACAGCCTTTCCATTGCAGAGCCAGTTTTGATTGAATGACAATTTTTCATCTGCCATATCTCCTCGCCTGTTCGTTTTCCAGTGCCTTGAAACTCTCCTCCGGATACCGTGTCTGGGTTACGCGGTACACATCAGCAAGATTCTATGATTGGTGATCTGTTTTTTGTGCTTGTTCGTGCTTTCTCTGAGGCGCTGTTTGCCCTCCATGGCAGCCAGTTCGTCAAGACTGCCTTGATTGTTCGTGGAGAAGACGGTTCTCTGTTTAGCGGCCGTTTGTGTTATCTCACCCGAGGAGAGAGAAAGCACAGCCGTTATATGATTTAGCACTCTTTTTATCGGAGTGCTAATATTTACATATTTTCCATATTTAGTTCATATTTTGTTCATAATCTCTGTCTATACTAAAGGTCAGAAAAGGTCAAAAGGAGGTTGCACCATGAACATAGATCGTTATACGCAGAAATCCATCGCCGCCATCCAGGCGGCGCAGAACATGGCGCAGGAGTACGGAAACCAGCAGCTTGAACAGGCCCATCTGCTGGCCTCCCTCTGCTCAGACGCGGAGGGGCTGATCCCGCATCTGCTGACCGCCATGGGCGTCGATGCGGAGAGTTTCCGCAAGGCTTCGCTGGCTGAAGTGGAGAAATTGCCGAAGGTCCGGGGCTATGGGCGCGAGGCGGGGAAGGTTTACATCACCCAGGAGCTGGACAACGCCCTGCAGAGCGCCGAGCGCGTGGCAGGGAGCATGAAGGACGAGTACATCTCCGTTGAACATGTGTTCTTAGGACTGCTGGACCAGGCCGCCGGAGCGGTTCGGGAGCTGTTCCGCAGTTTTGAGATCGACAAGGACCGGGTAATGACCGCCCTGGCCCAGGTCCGGGGGAATCAGCGGGTTACCAGCGACAACCCGGAGGAGACATATAACGCCCTGAAAAAGTTCGGTACTGACTTAGTGGAGCGGGCGCGGCAGAACAAGCTGGACCCGGTGATCGGACGGGATGATGAGATTCGGAATGTAATCCGCATACTGAGCCGCAAGAGCAAGAACAACCCGGTGCTGATCGGTGAGCCGGGCGTGGGCAAGACCGCCATCGCCGAGGGGCTGGCCCAGCGCATTGTCAAGGGCGACGTGCCCGCCAGCCTGAAGGACAAGACAATCTTCTCCCTGGACATGGGCAGCCTCATCGCCGGGGCAAAGTTCCGGGGCGAGTTTGAGGAACGGCTCAAGGCCGTGCTCAACGAGGTTCGCAAGAGCGAGGGGCGGATTTTGCTGTTCATCGACGAGCTGCACACGATTGTGGGCGCGGGCAAAACCGAGGGCAGCATGGACGCGGGGAACCTCTTAAAGCCCATGCTGGCCCGGGGGGAGCTCCACTGCATCGGCGCGACCACGCTGAACGAATACCGGCAGTACATCGAAAAGGACGCGGCCCTGGAGCGCCGTTTCCAGCCAGTCATGGTCAACGAGCCCGGCGTGGAGGACGCCATCGCGATTCTGCGCGGGCTGAAGGAGCGCTACGAGGTGTTCCACGGCGTGAAAATCACGGACGGCGCCCTGATTGCCGCCGCCACGCTGAGCGACCGCTATATCTCCGACCGCTTCCTGCCGGACAAGGCCATTGACCTGGTGGACGAGGCCTGCGCCATGATCCGTACGGAGATCGACTCCATGCCGACGGAATTGGATGTGATCCAGCGGCATATTATCCAGCACGAGATTGAGGAAGCCGCCCTCAAAAAGGAGGACGACGCCATCTCGAAGGAGCACCTGGCGGAGATCCAAAAGGAACTCAGCGACCTGCGGGAGGAGTTTCAGGCGAAGAAGGCCCAGTGGGACAACGAGAAGAACGCCATCGGCAAGGTGCAGAAGCTGCGTGAGGACATTGACGCGGCCAACACAGAGCTGGAACAGGCCCAGCGGAGCTATGATCTGAACCGGGCGGCGGAGCTGCAATACGGCCTGCTGCCGCGGCTGCGCCGGGAGTTGGAAGAGGAGGAGCGCATTGCCAACGAGGGCAGGGCCCGGTCCCTGCTGCGGGACAAGGTCACGGAGGAGGAAATCGCCCGGATCATTGAGCGCTGGACGGGCATTCCCGTGTCGCGCCTGATGGAGGGCGAGCGGGAAAAACTGCTGCACCTCGAAGATGTGCTGCACCGGCGCGTGGTGGGCCAGGACGAGGCGGTGCGCCTGGTCAGCGAGGCGATTTTGCGCTCCCGCGCGGGCATCGCGGACCCGAACAAGCCCATCGGCTCCTTCCTGTTCCTGGGCCCCACCGGCGTGGGCAAGACCGAACTGGCCAAGACCCTGGCCGAAGCCCTGTTCGACAGTGAGAAAAACTTGGTGCGCATCGACATGAGCGAGTATATGGAAAAGTTCTCCGTGTCCCGCCTGATCGGCGCACCTCCGGGATACGTGGGCTACGAAGAGGGCGGGCAGCTCACCGAGGCGGTGCGGCGCAAGCCATACAGCGTGATTCTCTTTGACGAGGTGGAGAAGGCCCACCCGGACGTATTCAACGTCCTGCTGCAGGTACTGGACGACGGGCGCATCACGGACAGCCAGGGCCGGACGGTGGATTTCAAAAATACCATCATCATCCTGACCAGCAACCTGGGCAGCCAGCTCCTGCTGGACGGCATCGGCGCGGATGGCGAGATCAGCCCCGAGGCCCGGGAGGGCGTGGGCGAGCTGCTGAAGCGCTCCTTCCGACCGGAGTTTTTGAACCGCCTGGACGAGATCGTGTTCTACAAGCCTCTCACAAAGGAGAACATCACCCATATCATCGACCTGCTGGTGGCCGATTTGAACCGCCGCCTGGGGGACAAACAGCTCTCCGTCCGGCTTACGGACGCGGCGAAGCAGTATATCATTGACTCGGCTTACGACCCGGTTTACGGCGCGCGGCCGCTGCGGCGCTTTGTGCAGCACGGTGTGGAGACACTGATCGGACGAAAGATTATCGCCGATGAGGTCCAGCCCGGCGCGGAGCTTCGCGTCGACTACGACGGTACGGAACTACTTGTAAAGTGATACGGTTCCAGGAAAGGACGCTGTTTCCCCGCCCCTCCACAGGGTGGGGGAGCGGCGTCCTTTTTCAGGCGCTTGACAATTCGGCCAATCCCATATAATATAGAAAATATATTTTTATCTGCTCTGCCGCGATTTTCCTCCTTTGAGGGGAGGAAAGCGCGGGCGGAGGGAGAGGATGGCGGCACATGGAGGGCACAAAACGCAGGATCATCAGCACCGCGCTTGACAGCCTCCCCTATGGAGAGGACGACCCCGCGCTGCTGACGGGAAGGGTAGGGACGCCGAAGCTTCCGGAGGGGGTGTCCCGGCAGCGGATGATGCAGGATATTGTGGTCATCGCCTGGCCCAGCCTCCTGGAACTGGTGCTGACCCAGCTGACCAGCATGGCCGACCAGATCATGGTGGGCCGGCTGCCGGGGGAGGAGGGGGTCATGGCCCTGGCCGCCGTCGGACTGGCGACGCAGCCGAAATTCCTATTGATGACCATGATTATTGCCCTCAACGTGGGCGCCACCGCCCTGGTGGCCCGCTTCCGCGGCCAGCAGGACAGGGCCCGCGCCAGCGAGGTGCTGCGTCAGTCTTTGGTGCTGAACCTGATTCTCTCCGCCGCCTTTATGTGCATTGGCCTGCTGGGCAGCCGCTGGCTGATCCGCTTTATGAGCGGGGGAGGGGCCATCACGGAACAGACCCTGGCCTTGGGCGTGGAATATTTTGATATCCAGCTTTACGGCTTTGTGCCGCTATGTATCGGCTTTACCATCACCGCTGCCCTCCGGGGCATAGGGGAGAGCCGGGTGCCGCTGGTGTACAACACCATCGCCAACGTGGTCAACCTCTTTTTCAACTATGTCATGATTTATGGTAAGCTGGGCTGCCCCGCCCTTGGCGTGGCCGGGGCCTCCTGGGCCACGGTGATCGGGCAGTGCGTGGCGTTCGTCATCGCCATGGCGGTGGTGCTGGGCCGGCGTTATTACGTATATTTGGACTTGAAAAGCCGATTCCGCTTTGACCCCGTCCTCCTGCGCAGCATCGTTGACATTGGCGTCCCCTCCATGGTGGAGCAGCTTTTCCTGCGGGCGGGCCTGATTATCTACAGCCGGACCGTGGCCGGGCTGGGCGACATGCTCTTCGCCACCCATCAGGTCGTCATGAGCGTCCAGGCCATGACCTTTATGATGGGCCAGGCCTTCGCCAACGCTGCGACGACGCTGATGGGTCAGAGCCTCGGCAAGCGCCGTTACGACATGGCGGCGCTGTACATGCGGGGGACCCGGAACCTCGGGATCCTGACTTCCCTGGTGCTGGCGCTGCTTTTGGTGCTGTTCAACCGCCAGATCGTGGCGCTGTTCAACAGCACTGAAGAGGTCATCGCCGCCGGCGCGCCGATTTTGTATTTGCTGGCCGCAAGCCAGCCCTTCCAGGCGGACCAGTTCATCACCTCCGGTGGGCTCCGGGGCGCGGGGGACACCCGCTTTACCGCCATCGCCATTGCGATCACAGTGCTGGGCGTGAGAAGCCTGCTGGGGATTCTGACCATGAACGTCCTGGGCTGGGGCCTCTGGGGGGCCTGGATCGCCCTCGTTGCCGACCAGTTGATCCGCACACTCCTGATGGCGCTGCGCTACCGGGGCGGCAAATGGCGCGCCATCAGCGCGGGGTTGGCGTAAAAAAACAAGCTACTGTATAGAACCATAGGGGTTTTAAACAGTCTCATAGACCAAAGAATAATACAGGGGAGACACAACGCAATGCTTGAACTGAAGAACCTCTCCTTCTCCGTGGACGCGGAGGGGGAACAGAAGGAGATCATCCACGGCCTGAATCTCAGGGTGGAGGATCGGAAGCTCATGGTCATCACCGGGCCGAACGGCGGCGGGAAATCCACGCTGGCCCGGTTGATCGCGGGGATTGAAACGCCCACGGCGGGACAGATTCTGCTGGATGGGGAGGATATCACCGGCCTTGGCATCACGGAGCGGGCCAGGCGGGGGATTGGCTTCGCTTTCCAGCAGCCGGTCCGCTTCAAGGGTTTATCCGTGCTGCGCCTGCTGCGGATTGCCGCCGGCAAGGACCTGAGCGTTTCTGAAGCATGTAATTATCTGGCCGAGGTGGGCCTCTACGCCCGGGACTATATCCACCGGGAGGTCAACGCCTCCCTCTCCGGCGGCGAACTCAAGCGCATTGAGATCGCCACGGTGCTGGCCCGGGGCAGCCGTCTCACCGTTTTCGACGAGCCCGAGGCGGGCATTGACCTGTGGAGCTTCCAGAATCTGATCCGGGTGTTCCAGTCCATGCGGGAGAACATTCGGGACAGCGCCATGATCATCATCTCCCACCAGGAGCGCATTTTGAATATCGCCGACGAGATCGCGGTGCTCTCCGGCGGGCGGATTGAGCGGCAGGGGATCCGGGACGAGGTATTCCCGGCGCTTGTCGGCACAGAGGCGGCGCAGGACGCCTGCGCCAGATTGAAGTGAGGGGGGCGGTAGACATGCTGGAACTGACCGAAGTACAGAAGCGGTTGATCGCGGAGGTGGCCGACCTCCACAAGGTCCCGATGGGGGCGTATAATTTCCGCGCCAACGGCGGCCTGGCCGGGCGCAACACCACGGCAAACATTGACATTATCTCCAAACCGGACGGCAGCGGCATCGACATCCGCATTGCCCCCGGCACGAAAAACGAGAGCGTCCACATTCCGGTGGTGCTTTCGGAGAGCGGATTGAAGGAAACAGTGTACAACGATTTCTACATCGGCGAGGGAGCGGACGTGACGATCGTCGCCGGCTGCGGCATTGACAACTGCGGAAACCAGGATTCCCAGCATGACGGCATCCACCGCTTCTATGTGGGAAAAAACGCGAAAGTGAAGTATGTGG
Organism: Oscillospiraceae bacterium; assembly: GCA_017477525.1. GTDB lineage: Bacteria > Bacillota > Clostridia > Oscillospirales > Oscillospiraceae > RGIG7114. Next base: position 6,467 of record JAFUVO010000028.1, read on the forward strand.
AAAAGCATTACGGCTCCGGGGATGGACTGGGAAAGCGGATTCTGAACCCGGTGACCGAGGTCTACATGGAAGAGGGCGGCTCCATGGAGATGGAGATGGCCCAGATCAAGGGGGTCGACTCCACGGAGCGGACAACGCTGGCGGAGCTGAAAAAGGACGCGCGTCTCGTGGTCCGGGAGCGGCTCATGACCCACGGGGAGCAAAAAGCTCTGAGCGTGTACAAGGTGGTGCTGCAGGAGGAGGGCGGCACGGCGGACGTGGTGTCCCGTTCCGTGGCGCGGGATAAGTCCTACCAAAAATTCGACGCCTGCGTGATCGGCAACGCGAAGTGCAAGGGCCATACCGAGTGCGACTCGATCATCATGGACGAGGGTACGATCCTGGCCGTCCCCTCCCTGGAGGCCCGCCATGTGGACGCGGAGCTGGTACATGAGGCCGCCATCGGCAAAATCGCCGGTGAACAGCTCATCAAGCTCATGACCCTGGGCCTGACAGAAGCCGAAGCAGAGGCGGAAATCATCGAGGGCTTTTTGGCCTGAGAAAGCCGTGAAGCTGTTACAACAAATGGTGACGGACGAGCGCCTCGTCCGCCTGAGCCACAGCCTGTCGGAGGGCCTGAACCGCGTGGGGGACCTGGCCGGGGGAGAGCGCCGCCGGAAGCGCAACCGCGCTGCCTTTGATCGTTTCCATGATACGGGGCTGCTCAACGGCCAAAGCCTTGGCATACTGGGACAGATGCCCTACGGCGGTTATACGATGGACTATAACGGCTGCGAGGTCATTGCCTGCTGCAACGCCCTGCGCCTGCTGGGGCGGAATGTGGCCCTGGGGGACGTGGCGGCTTATTTTGAGCGGCACGGCATTTTCCTCGGGGGCCTCTGGGGGACCCACGCGGCGGAAATCCCCCGCTATTTTACGCGCCTCGGCTTCAAACCGGAGACACTCTACGCCTCCGCAGTCCGGGGCAGCGCCCAATATGACGACGCCCTGGCGAAAGCCAGGGCGGGGGTGTTCAGCTTCTGGAACGACGCAAAGCGCCTGCGCAGCGGCGTCCACACGGTGGCCCTTACCGCAACGGAGCGGGGCCTCACAGTCTACAACCTCGACTGCGGCGACCCAAAGGAGAATACCGCTTACCGCTCCATCTCCGACTGGATGCAGCACAGCCGGATTCTTCCAATTTTATTGGTGACGCTGCCATAATCCAAAACTACCCCGCAGCAAAGGGCGGCGGGGCTAATAGGGATGATATTTTTACGGGAGGGGAGATCTAATGGCTTTACCGAAGGAAAAGAGATATACCTATGCCGATTTGCTGGAATGGGAAGAAGGACGGTTTGAGCTCTATGATGGGGAAGCTGTGGCCCTGGCGTCGCCATCTATCCTGCATCAGCGCATTTCTGTGGAAATCAGTACGCAGCTTGCACTTTTTTTGCGGGGAAAACCCTGTCAGGTTTTCTCTGCTCCGCTGGATGTGCGTCTGTTTGAAAAGGCGGGCGAGCCGCTGGAGTTTACCGATACCGTAGTGCAGCCGGACATTCTGGTGGTCTGCGACCCCGGTAAGCTCGACCGCAGCGGCGTCCGGGGCGCGCCAGACCTGGTGGTGGAAATCCTCTCCCCAGCGACGAAATATTATGACAAGCGGCTGAAATATCAATTATATGAGCGCGCGGGCGTCCGGGAGTACTGGATCGTCGATCCTGATACCCGCTCCGTAGCCGTCCATGTTTTGACAGATGGCCGCTTTGGTTCGCCTGACATCTTTACCGCGGCCTCCAAAATCCCCGTCAGTGTACTGGATGGCTGCGAGATTGACCTTGCGCTGGTGTTTGAGGAATGAAGATTGATTATGGCAGGGCCTCTGCCGCCGACAGTCCGAAGCTGATCGATCTGCGGCTGGCCTACCGCCGGGAGGACGGGGGAGACATGCCGCCGGAGGCTGAAAAAACGTTCCGGGAGCGTTTGGCAGCTTATTTTCCCGCCCATGTTGACCGGGATTTACTGGTTTTTGCCGCAAGGGGGGAGGACGGGGAAATCCTGTCCTGCTGCTTCCTCCAAGTGACGGAGAAGCCGCCGGGGCTGGCCTTTCCCACGGGGCGCGTGGGGACGGTTTTGAACGTCTATACCCGCCCCGGCTTCCGCCACCGGGGCCTGGCCCGCCGCCTCATGGCGCTGCTGCTGGACCAGGCGCGGGCGCTGAAATTGGATCTGGTGGAACTCAAAGCCACGGAGGACGGCTATCCCCTCTATTGCGCTCTGGGCTTCCGGGAGTGCGGGGAACACTACCGCCTGATGCAGATCCGGCCCTGAGACACCAACACGCGAACGCCCTCCCCGCTGGGGAGGGCGTTCGCGTGTTTTTCTCACAGCAGCGCGGCGACGCAGGCTTCCACATCCGCCATATTGGCGGTGGGCTCAAAGCGTTTGACAACATTTCCGGCGCGGTCAATGATGAATTTTGTGAAATTCCACTTGATATTTGGGTTGTTTTTGTAATCCGGGTCCAGCTTGGAGAGGTGGTCCTCCATAAAGGCCACAGGCACCAGTTCGCCGCCGGTGAAGCCCTCGAAGCCCTTTTCACCCTTCAGCCAGGTGTACAGCGGCAGCTCATTTTCGCCGTTGACATCGGATTTGCGCATCTGGGGGAATTGGGTTTTGTATTTCGCGGTGCAGAACTCGTGGATCTCATCGTCCGTGCCGGGGGCCTGCCCGCCGAACTGGTTGCAGGGGATGTCCAGGACTTCAAAGCCCTGATCGTGGTAAACCTCATACATTTTCTCAATACCCTCGTACTGCGGCGTAAATCCACAGCCCGTGGCGGTGTTGACGACGAGGACGACCTTGTCCTTGTAATTGCTGAGGGGAACTGCGTTTCCCTTCCTGTCCGTGACAGTAAAATCATAAAAGCCCATGTAATTTTCTCCTTTTTCTATGGCTTGTATTTTCCCCCCGTAGGGGAGGAAAATGCAAGCGTTTTTTCCGGTTCCCCGTTTCCGGCGGGGAGGCTTGTGTTCAGTGGCTGGAAGCGTATTTGACAGCTTCCGTCGCGGCGACAGCGCCGTCGGCGGTGGCGGTGACGAGCTGGCGGACTGCCTTCGCCCGGTTGTCACCGGCTACAAAAATCCCAGGCACGTTGGTATGGCAGTCCTCGCCGGCGGGAATATAGCCGCCCTCGTCCAGCGTTACCAACTGTGCGAAATTCTGGTTCTCCGGGATGCGCCCTACGGCGACAAACAGGCCGTTGAGCTCAATGGTGCTGACGTTGCCGTCCTTGTCCGTGACCTCGATGCTCTCCAGGCGTTTGCCGGCGTTCAGCTTCGTGACGCGGCTGTTGTAGACAAAGGACAGGTTTTCCTTCTGCCTGAGCTGCGCCACTGTGGCCTCCTCGCCGCGAAATTCATCCCGACGGTGGATGAGGTAGACCTTTTCCGCCAGGTCTGTCAAATACAGCGCGTCTTCCAGCGCGGTGTTGCCGCCGCCGACGACTGCAACGGTTTTATTCTTATAAAAAGCCCCGTCGCAGGTGGCGCAGTAGGAGATCCCCCGGCCCACCAGCTTGTCCTCGTTTTCCAGGCCAAGCCTCCGGTTTTCGGAGCCGGTGGCCAGGATGACCGCCTTGGCGGAATAACTGTTCTTACGTGTCTTGACGGTTTTTTCGCTGTCGCCGTCGCAAATCTCCAGCGCTTTCTCAAACTTGATTTCCGCCCCGAGGGCCTTGGCCTGCTCGGAGAGCTTATTGGCGAACTCAAAGCCGGAAATGTGCATCGCCACTGGATAATTTTCAATATCCGGCGTGTTGATGATTTGGCCGCCGCAGCTTGCGGCCTCCAGGACCAGCACCGTTTTCGCGGCGCGGCGGGCGTAGATCGCGGCGGTCAGCCCTGCCGGGCCGGCGCCGATGATAATGATATCGTACATTCAGTTACCCTCTAACAGCTCTTCCAGGGCCTCCCGGGGCTTCATGCCGATGCTCCGCTCTGTTTCTGCCCCGTCCTTGAAAATTACCAGGCAGGGGATGGAGGCCACGTCATATTCCTCGGCCAGTTCGTCCTCGTCGTCAATGTTGATGGAAACGAATTTGTAGCCCTCATAGCTCTCGGACAGCTCTTCCAAAATCGGCTTGAGCATCTGGCAGGGGCCGCACCAGTCAGCGTTGAAATCCGCCAGCACGGGCTTGTCGGATTTCAGCACCTCGTTTTCAAAGGTATCCTTTGTCACGGTGATGAATGCCATGATTTCTTTCTCCTTTTTTAGATAGTTTATCTAATCTGTTTTACAGCAGCGGGAGGATATCGGCCTCAATATCGGCGGGCTCATAGGTGGGGGAGTAGCGCTTCACGACCTTGCCCTCCCGGTCTACCAGGAATTTGGTAAAATTCCACTTGATATCGCCGGGCTTTTTGGTGGTTTTACTAAGCTTTTCGACGGCTAGCATGGAAGCCTTGTTCTTCATGCCCTTGATCTCGTCCTCCTGCAGCTGGGATTTGAGATAGGTAAACAGCGGGTGCTCGTTCTCGCCGTTGACCTCGATTTTCGCGAACTGGTCAAACTGGGTCTTGTATTTCCCCGTGCAGAACTCGTGGATTTCGCTGTCCTCGCCGGGGGCCTGGTGCCCGAACTGGTTGCAGGGGAAGTCCAGGACCTCAAAGCCCTGGTCATGGTATTTCTCATAGAGCTTTTCGATGCCCTCATACTGCGGTGTAAAGCCGCAGCCGGTGGCGGTGTTCACGACCAGAAGCACCTTGCCCTTTAACTCCGCGAGGTCAAATTCTCCGCTCTTGCGTGTTTTCGCCTTGTAGTCGTAAATCGACATAACCGAATACCTCCGTTATTTTGTACACAACTTAATTTTACACTAACGATTTTTATTTGTCAATACAAAACGTAGCATTTTTATATTTCAATATGAAATTTAAAATAGTATGCCCCGCCCAAAGGGCGGGGCATACTATTTTTTTCATAATTTTGTTTATCCGATGATTTTCAGCGCGCCGGTGGGGCAGGCTTCGGCGCATTTTTTACATGTGGCGCAGACCTTGACGCGCTCACTGTCCCGGAACTCCGGCTTGATGACCGTACCGAAACCGCGGCCCACCAGGCCCAGAAGCCCTTCCTTTGCAACCTCGTCGCAGACGCGGACACAGAGGTTGCAGAGGATGCACTTGCCCTGGTCCCGCTCGATCACAACCAACTTTTTTTCGTTGTCGTGGAGGCGCTTTTCCCCGGCGAAGCGCTCCGGGTGAATCTCGTAACGGTTGGCGTGGCGGATGAGGGCGCAGTCGCGGTAGTCGTGGCAGCCGCATTCCAGGCAGCGGGCGGCCTCCTTCATGGCCTCTTCCGTCGTGAAGCCGGCGTTGACCGGCAGGAAATCCCGTTTGCGTTCCTCCGCCGGGCGGTTGGCGTGGCGGACACGGGGGAGCTTTTCGCGGTCCTTGAAATTTTCCGCCGTGACGCTGCGCTTGCTGACAAATGGCTTGCGGTAGGGGATGACAGCGCCGTGGAGGTAGCTGTCCACCACGTCGGCGCACTTGCTGGCCTCGCCAATGGCGGCGATGGCGATGTCAGCGCCGCGGTTTGTGGCGTCGCCCACGGCGAACACATTTTCGATGTTGGTGCGGAAGGTGCTCTCTTCGGCGGCGATGATGCCCCGGCGGTTCAATTCGAGGGCTTCAAAGCCGCCGGCGTCGACCTTTTGCCCGATGGCAGCGATTACGCTGTCCACTTCAAGCGTCTCAAATTTGCCCTCCACGGGGACGGGGGAGCGCCGCCCGGAAGCGTCGGGCTCGCCCAGCTCCATGACCTGAAGCTTCACCGCCGTGACATGACCGTTTTCGCCTAAAATCTCGGCGGGGTTGGTCAGGAACTTGAACTCAACCCCTTCCTCCATCGCCTCCTCGATTTCCTCGGAGTTGGCGGGCATCTCGTTTTGGGTACGGCGGTAGATGATGTAGACCTTTTCCGCCCCCAGGCGCACAGCGGTCCGGCAGGCGTCCATGGCGGTGTTGCCGCCGCCCACGACGGCGACGCGGGAGCCGATTGCGGCGGGTATCCCAAGGGCCACGCCCCGCAGGAAGTCGATTCCGCCATAGACACCCTCGAAGTTGTCCTCGCCGGCGCAGCCCAGGGGGCTCGACTTCCAGGCCCCGATTGCCACCACCACCGCGTCAAAGTTTGCCACATAGTTGTTAAAGCTGATGTCCCGACCGATGGCGACGTTGTTTTCCAGCTTCACGCCGGCCTCAGCGATCTCCGCCACCTCGGCGTCCACCACCGCCTTGGGGAGGCGGTACTCCGGGATGCCGTAGCGCAGCATACCGCCCATCTGGGGCATGAAGTCGCTGACGGTCACGTCGTGACCCTTGAGGGCCAGGTAATAGGCTGCGGTCAGGCCGGCGGGGCCGCCGCCGATGACGCCAACGCGCTTGCCCGTAGCCGGGGCGCGTTCGGGACGCCACTTGTCGGCCTTGTCCAGCATGTCCATGGACATGTAGCGCTTGATCATCGCGATGGAAATCGGCTCTTCCACGAGTCCCCGGCGGCAGTCCGTCTCACAGGGGTGGGGGCAGACGTGGCCAATACAGGCGGGCAGGGGCAGGCGCTCCTTGACGATGCGCACAGCTTCTTTGGTATTCCCCAGGGCCACCTGCTTCACATAGGCCTGGCAGTCGGTTCCGGCGGGGCAGGCGAGGCGGCAGGGGCCCATGCAGTCGCCGTCGTGGTCGCTCATGAGCAGCTCCAGGGCGATTTTCCGGGCCTGGACCGCCCGCGCCCCCTCGGTGTGGATCACCATGCCGTCGGCGGCCAGCGTGGAGCAGGCCCGCAGCAGCTTGGGGCTGTTCTCCGCCTCCACGACGCAGACGCCGCAGGCGCCGTAGTGGGCCACGCTGTCATCATGGCAGAGGGTCGGGATGTCGATTCCATGGCGTTTGGCCACGTCTAATATGGTTTCGCCCTGCTGTCCGGCGCAGGCAATCCCATTGATGGTCAGTTTGATTTCACTCACCTTCGCCACCCCCTCATTCTACTTCCACCGCGCCGAAGCGGCAGGTGTTCTTGCAGACGCCGCAGCGGATACACACCGCCGGGTCGATTTCAAACGGATGCTTGACCTCGCCGTGAATGGCCTGGACCGGGCACTTCCGGGCGCAGGCGGAGCAGCCGACACACTTTTCTTTATTGATGCTGTAGGTCAGCAGCGCGGCGCATTCCTTTGCGGGACATTTTTTCTCCCGGATGTGGGCGTCGTACTCCTCCCGGAAATAGCGGATGGTGCTAAGCACCGGATTCGGCGCGGTTTGGCCCAGGCCGCAGAGCGCGCCGTCCTTGACGGAAACGCACAGCTCTTCCAACAGCTCGACGTCGCCCTCCCGGCCCTCGCCGCTGACAATGCGGTTGAGGATCTCGCCCAGGCGTTTGGTGCCGATGCGGCAGTGGACGCATTTGCCGCAGCTCTCGCGGGTGGTGAACTCCAAAAAGAACTTGGCGATTCCCACCATGCAGGTGCTCTCGTCCATGACCACCATGCCGCCGGAGCCCATGATCGCGCCGGTGGCGCTGAGGGATTTATAATCAATCACAGTATCCAGCAACTTTTCCGGGATGCAGCCGCCGCTTGGCCCGCCCAGCTGTACGGCTTTGAACTTCTTACCGTCCCGGATGCCGCCGGCGATGCCGAAAATCACATCCCGGAGGGTCATGCCCATAGGGATCTCCACCAGCCCGCCGCGCTTTACCTTGCCGGTGACGGCGAAAACCTTGGTGCCCTTGCTGTTCTCGGTGCCCATGGCGGCGAAAGCCTCCCCGCCGTTCTGGATGATCCAGGCCACGTTGGCGAAGGTTTCGACATTGTTGATGTTGCTGGGCTTGTGCCAGTAGCCCTCGGCGGCGGGGAAGGGGGGTTTCAAGCGGGGCATCCCGCGGCTGCCTTCCAGGGATTCAATGAGCGCGGTTTCCTCGCCGCAGACGAAAGCGCCGGCCCCGGCTTTGATGCGGATATCGCAGGAGAAATCCGTGCCGAGGATGTTCTTGCCGAGATAGCCCTTCTCCCGGGCCTGGCGGATGGCTTCGGTGAGGCGCACGATGGCAAGGGGGTACTCCGCGCGAACGTAGACGATGGCCTCCGCCGCGCCGATGGCATAAGCGCCGATCATCATGCCCTCGATCAGGTTGTGGGGGTCGGATTCAATGACGGCCCGGTCCATAAACGCGCCGGGGTCGCCCTCGTCGGCGTTGCAGATCAGATATTTTTCCGTCCCGGGGGCTTTCCGCGCGGCGTCCCATTTGAACCAGGTGGGGAAGCCCGCGCCGCCGCGCCCGGCCAGGCCGGAGGTTTTGATGACGTCGATCACGCCCTCGGGCGTCAGCTCGGTCAGGGCGCGCTTTAGGGCGGAATAGCCCCCGGCGGCCACATAGTCGTCGATGCTCTCGGGGTTGATGACGCCGCAGTGCCGCAGGGCAATACGGGTCTGGCGGCTCAAAAATCCCTCGTCCTCCGGCTGGATCAAGAGGTCGGACAGGAGGGAATAGTCGCCGGTCCTCGTCGCTTCGACAATCTTTTCCGCCTGCTCCGGGGCGACGCGGACGCAGCGGTGAAGCGCCCCAGCCTCGTCATAAACGTCCACGATGGGTTCCAGGTAGCAGGCCCCGACGCAGCCGGTGATGGAGAGGGAGGCGGGAACTTCCGGCGTGAGACGCTCTTTCAGCGCGTCATACACGGCGGCGGCGCCGGCCGCCAGGCCGCAGGAACCCTCGCCCACAACAATTCTGACGCTCATTCGCTCTCCGCCTCCTTCCGCAAGTCTCTGAGAATCTGCCGCGCCTTGTCCGGGGTCAGGGAGCCGTAGGTGCGGTCGTTGATCATCATCACGGGGGCCAGCGAACAGCAGCCGAGGCAGCTCACGACGCTGAGGGAGAACAGGCCGTCCTCCGTCGTCTCATTGTTTCCAATGCCCAACTCGTCGGACACCGCGTCCAAAATCCGCTCCGCGCCATTGACGTAACATGCCGTGCCCTTACATAGCATGATGAGGTATTTTCCGATGGCCTGGAAACGGAACTGGGAATAAAAGGTGGCGACGCCGAGGATTTTCGCGGGGCTGGCCCCTGTGCGCTCCGAGATATGGTAGACCGCGTCGATGGGGATGTAGCAGTAGATTTCCTGGGTCTTTTGCAGGATGGAGATGAGGCTGCCTTTGACGCCGGCGTATTCCTCCAGCGTATGTTCCAGCAGCCCCAGGTCCACCGGGGTGTGCGTACAGGACATAGAGTGCTTCCCTCCCTTGTGTAAAGAACCCACAGGGGATTCTTTCATGAAACTGATATAGAATTTATAACACACCGCAGGCTTGATTTCAATAGGACAATGTTATACTTTTTTCCCAAATTGTTATGCGCACCCTTTATATCAAATTGCCTCCCGCCCCGGAGGGGCGGGAGGCAGCAAATTTTGGTTGCATTTTTATGACGGTCCTTCCCACACAGGGCAGAGCGGCTGTCCGCTGGCGGCGTCAAGGAGAAATACCTTGCAGTCTTGTCCCTCATACAAAGACAGGGCCAATTCCGCGAGATTCTGGCCGGGGGTGAACATGATGCTCGACGAGCTGATTTTCAGCATCCGCCCATCGAGATACGAGGCGGCGACGACCGTTGCCTGTATTGGCGTACCGCTGTCGACAGCGACAGAGAGCAGGCCGGCGTCGGTCTGCGCGTTCCGAATGTAAATCCCTTCAAAGGGAACCGTAACCGCTTTGATGCAGGGGACAGAAATATTCGAGGTCCGAACCAGCCCCCATTCCTCATCCTCCGGCCTGTGGGCGAATACCGCGCTGTAGCTTCCGGTCTCCGTGTCCAGCCTCGGAAAAGAATCTTTTTTGTAAGAGTAGATCTCCGTCTCTTCGGCGTCCGATAAAAAGGAAACGCGGACGGCGAAGAACTCCCCGGCGATGATGACGGGATTCTCCAGCGGGATGGTGTAAAAGCCGGGATTTTCCTTCCGCACGGTCTGAACGAGGGAGAAATCCTCCATGGAAAGCTCCCTGGCATCTCCGGGGATATAATCGGCGCAGACGCTGATCTGAAATTCAGCGGGTGAGTCGAGCATAATTTTCACTTCGGTCAGCTGCTCGACCCGGTTGGCGGGGAAGCAGACGACATAGGCGTCATAGCCCTTTAGGGTGTCGTCCAGGCGGTAATCGTACTCGTACACGGAGGCTGCCGGGTCAAAATCGGTGACGCCGTCAATGGCGTAGGTCCATTCCCCGATGCGCTTGTCATAGTAGGAAACCCAGTAATAGCCGCTGCCGCCCTCGCCCTTGTCCGCTCCGGTCCCCCAACTGTTCTTAATGAGCCAGGCCCCGTCCCCGGGGGGAGTAACGAGAAAATTTTCAGAGGAATACGCGTCGTTCCAGCCGACGACGGCCACCGCGTGGTTGGCGGCATACTGCCGTGAGGCGTAGTATGCCCCGGTTTTGGGGTTGTAGTTTGTTCCGGTGGTGCTCCAATAGATGGAAGTGCTGACGGCGCCGAAGGACTGGACCGCCCGCTTGATCTCAGCCATTTCCACGGCGCTGATGTTGTCCGGGTTTGAGGGGTCGTAAATATCCTTCTTTTTCCCGGTGATGATGGGGATATTCCGCACGGTGTATTTCCTGTGTTCCCCCCTGGCGCTGGTTTCCGTCACGCTGCGGAAGGGGAGGGCGGAGGAAACATATGGATCGTCGGCCTCGGCCAGCGTACCTCCCAGCTTGGTGCCGCGCATGAGGTAGGAGGCGGCATAGAGGATGTTTCCGCCCTGGCTCAGGCGCGTCGGATAGCCCTGTTCCGCGTTTCCCGTGTCGCTTCCGCTGTTGTCGTAACGGATGGCGGAGTAAATCATATGCGTTTCCGACAGATCCGGAGCTCCCACCCCGGCGCGGAGAAGGCCGGCCTCGGCGGCGGCAAAGGTGGAAAAAGCCCAGCAGGCGCCGTTGCTGCCCTGGTTGCGCACGGGCGTCTGCCCGTACACCTCCAATGTACCGTCCTCCCCGCGGGAGAAGCCGTAGCTTTCGGGGAGCGGCGCGGCGCGGAGCAGGGGGGCGCTTTGCGTTCCAGGCTCCGCGAACCGCGGCTCTATTTCCGGCGTGATCCAGCCCGGAAAGTCCTCTTCATCCGCCCACGCAGACGGCGCGGGCAGCAGCAGGCACAGAGCCAGAGCAAAGGCAAACAGATTTTTGCATGTTTTCCACATATTGTTACCCTGTTTCCGTGCCCCTCCGCCTCTGGCGGAGGGGCATACGCAAATAATTGTTCCGCATTCCCCGCGGCTGCTTATGTGATAGCCCGGTAGAAGATCACGGCCATTTCCGCGCGGGTAAGCAGGCCAAGGGGGTTCAGGTACCCGTTGGAGCCCTGCAGGACGCCGAGGCGAACGAGGGAGCCCATGGCCTCAATGGCATAATCGGACACCAAGCCGCGGTCAGTGAAATACATGAGGTCGTCATTGCTGCCGGTGGGCATGTTGCCGGAATAACGCAGGCAGCGGTAGAGGATGACGCTGGCATCCTGGCGGGAAATGGTACCGTCGGGATTGAAATTGCCATACTTATCGCCATAGACCAGGCCGGCGCTCTTGGCGGCTGCGACGGCGGAAGCGTAATAAGCGTCCTCCGGCACATCCATGAAGCTGTCATAATAGCCGTAAGTGCCGAAAACGAAGGCCCGGGAGAGCATCAGCACAAAGTCGCTGCGGCGCATATTGCTGCCGGGGGAGTAGGTCGTCCCGCCGGTGCCGCTGATGATGTTGCTGCTGCTGAGAAATTCCACCGCAGGGATGGCCCAGGAGAAGCCCGCCATGTCGCCGAAGCGGGAGGAGGACACAGGGGGCGTCACCTGGATGGTCACAGTTCCGTTGTAGTTGGTCCCGGCGCTGTTGCGGGCCGTGAAGGGAATCTGCGCCACCCCCTGGAAGCCCGCGTGGGGCAGGAACACCATCTGTGAGATCGCGGAGAAGCTGTAATCCGTATCGGAGACAGACATGGTATAGCGGGTGGGGGAGGTGTAGTTGAGGCACAGCCGGCCCACAGTGGCGAGGGGCGTGGTGAAGCGCACGGTCGAAATGGAACCGCTGAGCCGCCCGGCCAGCGCGCTGCTGAAATCGGAGGAACTGAAATGTACAGGGCTTCCGTTGCTGTAATAGCTGATGTTTCCGCTGCTGCTGACGTTGCCGCTGCCGCCGAAGACATTTCCCTGGGAGGAAGATGCGGAGGAGCCGACATTGATGGTAAGAGTACCGTTATAGCTGCTGCCGGAGGCGCTGTAGGAGGTAAAGGGGAGCGACACCGCGCCGGTATAACCGGTGGCTGAAATAAAGCTCACATAGTCCAGAAGACGGGTGGAGCCGGTGCGGTAGTAGGCCCCGGAGGTGCTGCCGACGGTCACGCCGTTGAAGTACATTGTGCCCTGGGCGGAGGAGGGCAGGGAGTTGAAATAGACGTAGTCGAAATCCATCCCGATGGCGGAATAGGAGGCGTCGGAGAAGTCCGAAGCGCGCAGGCCGAGGGTTTCGCCGCTGCGGACAGTATAGCTGACATTGCCGCCGTTTCCCCCCGTGCTTCCGGTGCCGACGGTGAAATAGATGCTGCCGGTAAAGCTGGTCCCGTTGGTATTGTATCCGGTAAAGGGGATTGAGAAGCTTCCGCTGTAGTCGCTGTTGGCGGAGAAGCAAAGGTCGCCGATGTAACGAGGGCTGCCGTAGCCGGAGGCATAGGCGCCGAGATAGTAGCTGGTTCCCGTGTTGGCGCGGTTGTTGGTGCCGGAACCGTAATACATCACACCGGCGTTGCTGGATGGGAGGGAGTTGAGGATGATATAATTCAGCTGGGCCGTCGTGGCGTTGTAGCTGGCATTGGAAAAGTCGCTGGGGTTGAGGTACACCCGCTGGCCGCGGTCGAGCGTATAGCGGATCTCACGCCCGGAAATGACATTCGGACCGGTGACGTTGATGCGGATGATACCCTGAAGCGATACGCCGGCAGCGTCCACGCCGGTAAAATTGATGGTCACCATGCCGCTGAAGCCCGAGCGGGGTACAAACCACACATTGTCGATCCCCGGGGCGGAGCTGCGGTAATATTTTGTGGTGGCGCTCACCGCTCCCTCAAACATCGACTCATCCAGGCGGTTATATTGCAGGCTGCCCTGCGTGGAGGAGGGGAGGGAGAAGTTGACATAAGTGATTTGCCGGTTGTTGATGGCCTGGCTCTGCATATTGAAGTCTTCAGCCTCAAACTGCACCGGCGCTCCGTCTATGGCAGTGTAGGCGATGATCGCGCCGTTGGCCGTGCCCTGCTGTACAGGGACCTCAAAATCACCGCGGAAATAAACTCCGTTCGTGCTGTAAGCCGTGTAGGTGATCGTGGCGGTGCCGGTAAAGCCGCTGCGGGGGACGAAGGACACCCGGTCCAGCTGCTGGTCCCCGGCGTTGCCGAGATAATAGCGGTCCAGGGTCGCGACGCCGCCGCCGGTATCGGATTCCGCGACATAGTTATAGTAGAGCGTCCCTTCACTGGTGCTGACCGACAGCCCCGTAAGATAACTCAGACGGCTTCCGTTGATCCTCTGGGAGAGGGTGTTGATGCGGTCCGTCACATAGGTGAAGGGAAGCGTCATGCCGGTGGAAATCGTGGTACTGCGGAACCGGATGGGGAGGACGGTGACGGTAAAGGATTCAGTAAAGGTAATCACCCTGGACTGTGACCCGCTGTTTACCGTCACATCCTCTACCGTCAGGTATCCGGTGCAGACGATCGTAGTGCTCCCCGCCTTGACGCCAGTAATGATGCGGTCAGTATCAGCACCGCTGACCTCGGCTATGCCGGGGATTTCGGGCACCACGTTCCATGAAATCACCTTTTCCGCGTCCTGATGGGGAACAATGGTAAATTCCTGTGACTCGTTCTCATAGAGGGTGATGGCTGTCAGGTTAGAGCTGCCCCGTTTCAGTTCCATGCCGGATACGGTGACAGTGCAAGTGTCACTCTTGCTGTCTCTGGAGGCAGTCAGCGTGATTTTTCCTGTGCCGGTTCCTGTAATCTTGCCGTTTTCATCGACACTGACCACGCCGCTCTCGCTGGGAGACCAGGTAACCTCACTGGCGCTCCCGTCCAGATCCGTGCGGTACACAGTGCCGTCGTCCATAGTCACCGTGGCGTAGAGCCCGGTGTAGGTGTCCCCCTCGGCTATGGAGACGTTTGTGGTGTTGAAGCGGACCGACGATACTGTGGATTCATTCGTGACCGTCAGAAGGCAGCTTCCCATGGCGTGGTTGGAATCCACGGCAGTGGCGGTGATTTCGACGGTGCCGGGGTGGATGCCATGGACCAGCCCGGTATCCTCGTCCACGGTGGCTATGGCGGTATTCATGCTCTTCCATTTTACCGTGGGATAGCTGGGATCGGAGGCGGGGTTGGCCGGGGTCAGGTCGGCGTAGAGCTGTACCGTTTCCCCAACGGTGACGGAAGGGCTTGTGGGACGGATGGAAACCGACCTGACGAGGTTCAGCGAGGCGATGTGGATGAGGACGGTCTGGGTCGGCCCGTCCCCGGCATCGGTGGTAACGGTTATCCGCACGGGGTTGGTCGCGGTGGTGGCGTTGTTCGCGGTGACCACCGCGGTGCCATCCCCTCTGTCCTCAATATCAACGTTGCCGTAGGTGGTATTCCAGTACACCTGTGTTCCTTCCGGGCTGACGTGGGCGGTCAGCGTCACAGACTCGCCGACGATCAAATTGATGGGGCCGGGCGGGTCCACCGTCAGCGTCACCCCGCTGCTTTGCCCGAAGGCTCCGGGGGACAGCGCCAGCGCCAGCGCGAGGGCCAGCAGCAGGGAGAGGGGTTTTGTAAAACAGCGTTTCATATTGGCCTCCTACGGGTTTTCCTGGGTCGCCTCGATCACCTTGACAGTTTTCAAAGCGTATACCTCATTGTCAGCTTTTGACATGAGCTTCAGGTTGTATAATCCGCCCGATACCTGTGCGGTCGCGCGAATTTCAAGCGAACCGTCGGAGAGCACCCGCACCGTCGGCGGGAAGCGGTCCTCGTCGATTTGGTTCGATCCGGACTGGCGGTACCACCAGTATTCGATATCCCTGTCCGTCGCGTTGCTGGGTTCCAGATAATATGAAACAATCTCCGCGTCCCCGCCCTGGACGAGGTTCAAGGTAGAGCTGTCCTGGAACCGGATTGTGCTTGGCAGGATGACGGCGTTGACATTGACCGTTATCGTCGCCTGCTTGCCCCCGCAATACGCGGTAACGGTAACGCCGCGCCTGGTCGCCGCCTTTCCGGTGAGCTCGATTGTTTCGCCGGCCGTACTGCCCAGGGAGATGTAATCTTCGGCGGTATCGCTGTTGATCCAGCGGACCGTGGCATTTGTGGCGTTGGGCGGCTGGTAGAGCGCCGTAAGCTGGATTGTTTCGTTCTGGGAGATGGTGATGGTTGAGGCGGTGGAGTTGGTTTTGCTGTTGTAAATACTGACGCTTTCGACATCAATGGTGGATGTTCTCAGTTGTATCGTCTTTTCGTATTTCACGGTGCCATAATCCGCCCGCTCTTCGGGATCCCTGCTCGCCCTCCGCTCGTCGCTGTGGTTCCAGTCGGTGACCTGGACGGTAAAGAGTTCGCCGCTATAATTCAGGATCAGGGAAACTGGAATATTGGTCGTGTAGCGGTCAACGCTGCTGATCTGGTAATCCTGCCCGCCAAAGCGGAATGTGCCGCCCCGCGTATGGTCCAAATCAAGGACAATCGTGCTGACCGCAGTGCCTGCCTCGCCATTCGTCCGGACTTTGATGGTATCAGGATCCAGGTTTTCCGACAGACGGGTATCCGCGATGCTGATGCGGTCGGTGTCTGCGGCGTCGGGGGCGGCCCGGTCAATGGGGATGAGCTTTCCGCCGGTCATGACGTACAGGGCCTGGTCGAACATGAGGGTGATCGAGCCGCTTATGGTTCCGTCGTCATTGGAGTATGTGTCGGTAGTGAGGGTAACGGTCAGCTCCTGGCCGGGGTCCAGCTGCGGCGTCTGCTTTTCCGGAATCTGCATTGGGGCGCAGCCGGCAAAGCCCTGGCCGCTGCTGTCCTCGCTGTTGCTTGCCGTCGCCCTGGCCAGCAGGGTGTACTGCGTACCCTTGATCAGGTTCTTTTCATTGAGGTTAATCGTACGCGTGGCGGGGGAGGTGGCTGTGGCATTGGTGAGCTCGAAGCTGCCAACTTCGACGATCACGTTTCCATATGGCGCGGAATCCAGATTTCGGCTGACCTCGCTCTTTGCCGCTTCCGTGGCAAACAGGTCGAATACGGAGCCAAGGACCCGGTTCCCGTCCAGGACTGGCTCGGTAATCGCCTCAGTGATGGTGTAGCTTTCGTACTGGCTGCGCCAGAAGCTGCCATAGCGGCCCGATGCCTTTGCCTGCTCATCCACGATTTCCTCGCCGCTGAACAGCGTATTGAAGCCGTCGCTGCCGAAAAAGCGCGTCCCGAGCTGGTCAAGGAGGTTGGAGTTGACCAGGACCCATTTGACCGTGGTTCTTGTTTCTGGGTAATAAAGCTGTACCGTCGCGGTGGTATCAAAGCCATCTGCCCGGAGGATCGGGGCGGAGGCGGAGGGGGTGCGGAAGGTGTAGACATAAGGGTCGGAGGCTTCCCCGTCGCCCTGAAGCACAAAATACACGAAATAGCGGGAATTGGCGTTCAGGCCGCTGACGCTCAGATAGTCCGTGATACCGGGCACCAGGTCCAGATAGCCCATCTTCGCCCCGTTGGTCGGGATCGTGGAGGGGCTGGCGTCGGTCACCCAGGACTTGCCCGGCCTGTTCGTCGTAGAACCGATGTACCAGGTCGCGTTTGCCGCGGCGGCATCCCTGACCTCGTCGATGAAAACGTCGCGGCTTGCATCATCAACGATGACGGTTTCCGTGTCAACTCCATCTGCCAGGGGGTCCGGGTAAGTCGCCACGGTGCTGTGAGTGCGGTTGACGACCGAAGAATTCATTCCCGGCATGATGACGTAAAACAGCCTGGCGCTGGCGTCCGTCCGCAGGCTGATCCTGGCGCTCCTGTCCGCCAGATCGACCAGGCTGGGGAAGCCCGCCTGGAAGCTTGGGATGCTCTTGTCCGCGAAGGATTTGGTCATCAGGATCCGCGAGTCCGTAAAGGGGTGCGGGGTGCCGATGTCCAGCAGCCGTCCGTCGCCCACCTGGGTGGTGAACGTGGAATAGCGCTGCATCAGGTTGCTGCTGTAAAAGTTGTTCAGGTTCGTTGTGGTTCCGGAGATAACCGATACGCCGAAATGGATCTCCCCGCGCCAGCCTTCGGGGTCCGTGGAGCGGCTGCTCCCCTCGCCGTCCTGGCCCAGCCTCGTCAGGTGGATGGCATACTCGTAGTTCCTGCCCTCTTCCAGCTCCGCCAGCCTGGCAAAGCTGTCCTCAATGCCGATAAAGTCACGGCGCAAGCTCAGGCCGTTGTACGCGGTCGTTGTGGGGACGGAAATCGGCTGGGGAGTATCGTTCAGCAGCGTCCAGCCGGTGTCGTCCAGGCGGTAAAGCTGGATTTCGCAGGTGCGGTCGGCCCAGATAATCATATCCCATATGACGCTGTTGTCAACCTTGAGGGAGCTGGGGTAGAGGAAAAAGGCCGAGTCCACGCGGACGTCCGCTTCCTCAGCGGCAACATATCGCGGCTCCCCGGTGACATCGCGGATCGGCGCGCCGCTGTCATCGCGGGAAATCTTCTGCGTCTGGTTGATCCGGTACTCGTCCTCGGCCTTGCTGAGGTTGATCTTCGCCGCGACAACGGTGAAATCCGGGAGCCGGAAGGGTGTGCCGCGCATAATGTTCCCCTGCGCCGCCGTGTCCTCAATGCGGTCAAACTCAAAATGGTAGGTCGAGCCGCTCTTGAGGTTCAGGGCGGGGGTAGGCGCGGAACTGCCGGGGAAG
>JAFUVO010000071.1 GCA_017477525.1 Oscillospiraceae bacterium
CCCGTCTGATGGCGGCGGCGGCGCAGGGCGCGCCCCCGGCCCGCCTGCGGTTGTAATCGGCCATGGTCAGCGCCCCGCAGCGGAGGTATTCCTCCCGAAAGGCCGCGACGGCCTCCTCCGGATTTAAGGCGCTATTGCGGCGGCTGTCCAGCCCATCATTATGTACTCCCCCGTCTGTCTTTGCTTCGGCCATAGCGCAATCCTTTCCGGGACGCCTCCGGCGGCTGTTTCAACCTTCTACAGCCATCGGCACGCCGTAGGTAGAAAATTTGACCTCATGGCTGGGGTCAAAATTGTCTATGGCCTTAATCAGGCCCACGCATCCCACCTGAAACAGGTCGTCGGCGTTCTCGCCGCGGCCTGAAAATTTTTGGATCACCGAGAGCACCAGCCGCAGATTGCCGTTAATCAGCGCGTCCCTTGCCGCGCCATCGCCGTCCCTGGCCCGGAGCAGCAGCATCTCCGTTTCTGCCGCGGTCAGCCGCGGCAGCTTCGCCGTGTTCACCGAACATATTTCTACCTTCCCCTGCATGGGCATTCCTACCTCCAAAGAAAACGCGCGCATACTGCCCGGTATAAGTGGGTGGTATGTGCGCAGGGTTTCTGTATCGGTAGTATTTCCCTGGGAAAATAAATTATTCCCTCAGCAGAAGAAAAAACGTCCGCCGCAAAAGAGGTTGCACAGCAGGTTGATGAGGATCAGGCGGAAGCACATGTTCCCGCCGACCATGTTGACATTGCGGAAGCCATAGCTCTCCCCCGCCTGCTCGTAAGCCACGGAGCCGCTTTCGATGCGGTCCAGGAGCTGGCGGTAGAGCATATTTCCGGGGGACAGCTCGCAGGCCCGGCGGGCGGCGTCCATCGCGGCCACGCGGTTGCCCAGGTTGTAGCTGGCAATGGCGTAGAGATAGTGCCACTCGCCGTCGCGCTCACTGTAGGACACGCCGCCCAGCGCCGTGACCGCCTCCCGGAAGTGGCGGGATCGGATGTAATTGCGGGCGGCGCGGAGCTCGTTGCTCTCCTGCTCGGCCCTGGCCCGGTTGGCGCCGGAGGACGCCCCGCCCCAGGCGCCCGCGTAAGCCGAAGCGCCGCCATAGCCCTCCTGCTGGGGCTGGGGGTTTTTGATCTGGTCGTAGGCGGCATTGATTTCGTTCATCCGCCGCGCCGCCTCCGCGTCCCCGGGGTTGAGGTCCGGGTGGTATTTTTTTGCCAGGCGCCGGTAGGCGCTCTTGATCTCGTCGTCGCTGGCGTCCCGGGAAACGCCCAGGACCTGGTAGGGATCGCTGCTCATCGCTCCGATTCCCCCTTCTTTTGTTTCAGGGACGGGGCATACCTGGTCCACACGCCGCTGTACAGCACGCTGCGGAGGATGTCCGCGTCCTGGACGACTGGGAGAAGCTCAAACTTCGCCGCGCAGTCGCCGATCAGCATTTTCAGAATACCCGTCTTTTCCGCTTCTGTCAAGCGTTTTCCCATGGAGGCCAGGGGGTTGTAGCTGCCTTTTTTCAAATCCTTTTCCAGGTCGACGCAGGCGTCCATCATATAGATAAAGCGCCCCAGCGCCTCGCCGAAGTCCCGGAAGCGCGGGTTCCACACCGGGTCTGGCTCGCAGGCGAACAGCTCGCCCATCAGCGCGCCGAAGCAGTTGGCGGCGGCGTCCGGGTCGGGGCTGCCGCTCCGCTCCAGCTCCGCCAAGCGCCCCATGGTCTCCTCGATAGCGGCGCACTGGACGGGCCAGCGCTCCGACACCTCCCGGTAGTGCCGCTCCAGCACCCTGGCCTCCGCCAGCGACAGCAGCTTTTTGTCGTCCCGGTAGTCGTCCAGGCAGTTGTGGTAGGCCAGGGCCACGTTCATGTCCGCGGCGTAGTCCGTGAAGCGGCTGCGCCACCAGCTCCGCCGGCGGCGGGGGTGGACCATGCACCGCCCCTCCGCGCCCTGTTCCTCCGGCTCGTACATCCCGCTGAGCAGGATCACTAAAAAGGCCATATCATAATTCAGGCTCATGCGGCTGAGGTTGCCGTGGCGCTCCTTCAGCGCCCGGCACAGGCCGCAGTAACAGCCCCGGTAGCGTTCCAGCCTCGCCCCGTCCAGCGCGTTGGGGTTTGCGACAATGTAACCGAACATCTTGTAACACTCCCCGCCCCGTCAGGTCCTGCGCTCAAAGGCGTTCCCACATTTGCGGCAGGTCACGCGGATCTTGCCCTTGCCCCGGGGCACCCGGAGCATGGCGCGGCATTCAGGACAGCGGAAAAAGACGTAGTCCCGCCGCTGCCGCAGCCGGTCCCACCAGCCCCGGAGCCCCGAGACAAGCTTGTATTCCCACTGCATATAGCGGGCGTTCTCCTCCCGCCGCCGGGCCAGGTTGCGGGAGAACATGCGGTAGTAGGCCCAGATCATGATGGCCATCCAGAGCACGTTCAGCGCGGTGCTGCGCAGAAACAGGTTGAACACCAAAACCGCCAGGGACAGGCCCGTCAGCGCCCGCGTCAGCTGGTCGGGGCCGTTGCGGCCCACCATAAACCGATAAAGCTTTTCTTTCATACTGCCACCTAAATAACTGTTGTTTCCGGCGCGTCGGCTCCTTTAAGGAAACGCTGAACAAATCCCCGCGCACGTCTTGGCGGGAAATTCAGCGCCACTCTGCGTTGCAAAAGCTTGAAATCCGACAGGATTCCTGCGCTTTTGCGCCTTGATTGGCACTGAATTTCCTCGCCAATCCGCAC
>JAFUVO010000072.1 GCA_017477525.1 Oscillospiraceae bacterium
GCCTCGCCGGGGCCGTTGACCACGCAGCCCATGACCGCCACGGTGATGTCGCGTTTGCTTCCTTCCAGCCGCTTTTCGACCTCCCCCGCCAGGGCGATCAGGTCGATCTCCGTCCGCCCGCAGCTGGGACAGGACACCACCCGGGCCCCGCCCCGGCGCAGCCCCGCCGCCTTCAGAATCGCCAGCCCGGCCCGGGGTTCCTCCGTGGGGTCGGCGGTCAGGGACACCCGTATGGTATCGCCGATGCCCTCCATCAGCAGCGTCCCGATGCCCACGGCGGAGGCCACGGTGCCCATGTATGCCGTCCCCGCCTCCGTGACGCCCAGGTGCAGCGGGTAGGGAAAGCGCTCCGCCGCCAGCCGGTAGGCCGCCACGGTCAGCGGCACCGACGAGGCTTTCAGCGACAGGCAGATATCGTAAAAGCCCGCGTCCTCCAACAGGGCGATATGTCCCGCGGCGCTCTCCACCATGGCCTCCGCCGTGGGGCCGCCGTATTTTTCCAGCAGCTTTTTCTCGACGCTGCCGGAGTTGACCCCCACGCGGATGGGGATTTTTTTTTCGCAGCAGGCCTCCGCCACGGCCCGCACCCGCTCCGGGGAGCCGATGTTGCCGGGGTTGATGCGGATTTTCGCCGCCCCGGCCTTCACGCTCTCCAGCGCCAGGCGGTAATCGAAGTGGATGTCCGCCACCACGGGCAGCGGGGACTCCCGGCAGATATCCGACAGCGCCGCCGCGCTGCGCATGTCGGGCACCGCCACCCGGACGATCTCGCAGCCCGCGGTGTGCAGCGCCCGAATCTGCGCCAGCGTCGCCGCAGCGTCCCAGGTTTTTGTGTTGCACATGCTCTGCACCGTCACCGCCGCGCCGCCCCCCAGGGCCACGCCGCCCACGCTGAGCCGTCTTGTCTTTGTCCGGTCCATAGCTCCGTCCTCCTGTCATGATTTTGCCGATGGCGCACTCCTCCCCCAAAGGGGGAGGAGTGCGCCATTCAACGCCCTTCTGTCATACTCCCCGGCAGGGAAAAATGATAAAGCTTGCAAAACGAAAGCCGCCACTTCTAAAAAGTGACGGTCAAATATAAAACCGCGGTGCCGTGGGACCCCATGACAACCTGCGTAAGTGCAGGTGGGTCGCCTCTCCGGCGCTTCTCTGCTTCCAACTTCCACGTTCGGGTCTTTCACCGTCGCGGGAGGCCTGCAATTCACGCCGGAAGTTCCGGCATCCCTTATGCGTATTGTAGGTCCATACGGGGCCAAATTTCCACGCACACCGCAGTCTGTATCTCCCTTCCGGGCCGCAAAGCAGGGAAGGAAAATTTTCGCTTTTACTCGTCCTCGTCCTCGTCGTCGAATACCTCGGCCATATAGAGGGCGTAGACCTTTTCCAGAAGCTCCTCGTCGTCGACGCTGTCCAGAAGCTCCTCCTCGCCATTCATCACGCTTTTCAGAATAATGAAACCGTAATCCGGATCCTCCTCGTCGATATCGGTGGGAAGGAACACCCGGTAGAGCGAACCCTCATATTCCACGTCCCCGACGATTTCCAGCTTGAAGTTATTGCCCTCCTCGTCTGTGAGGTCAATAAAATATCCTTCGTTCTCCATGCGGTTTCCCAACTCCTTTTGTCTTGTCTATTTTAACCGATAAGCGCGAAAAAATCAATCCCTATTTTATACCAGAAGCAAATTTTTTTCACCGGTACAAAGAAGCCTCCCCGCCCGGAGGGCGGAGAGGCTTCTTTGTACCGGCGTCTACGAGCCCAGATCCTCCAACAGCTGCGCCAGCTCCTCCGCCGAGTCCACCGGCAGGCCCCGGGCCAGCAGCGCCCGGTCGCCCTCCCGCAGGGAGGCGAGGGAAATCTCCGTCACCTCCAAGGGGTGCTGCGTGTCCGCCCCGGCATACACCGCCACCAGTCCCTCCGACGCGCCGAGGATATAAAGGCTGTCCCCGGCTTCTCGCGCCGCTTCCTCCGTCCCTGACGCCAGCTCCGCGAGGGTAAAGCCCGCCGCGACCGCCGCCATCACCGCCATGAGCAGGCACAGCGCCGCCCTGACCGCGTTTTTCATCTGCATACGCCTCCTTTTGAGGCAGTATGCCCGGAAGGGCGGAAAAATATACCAGGCGCAGCTGGCTTTTCCGCCCGTCCCCCGGCTTTACGCCGTCGGAATCCCCAGCATCCCCACGGGGACGGCGGAGAAACATTCGCGGTAGCGCTCCGCGAGGGCCTGACGCGCCGCCCCGGCCTCCGCCGCGCCGGGGAACAGGCCCAGCACCGCGCTTCCGGTGCCGCTCATCACCACGCCCAGGGCCCCGGCGTCCAGGAGCCGCTGGCGGATGACGCCGATCTCCCCGCAGCCGGCGGGGAGCACTTCCTCAAACACGTTGTACATCCGCCGCGCCACATCCTCAAGGCTGCCCGCCTCTAAAGCGGCGGCCAGCCCGGCGGTGTCCGGGTGCGTCCGCGTCCGCCGGCCGTCAATCCGCGCGAACAGCTCCGGGGTGCGGATGGGAAAGGGCGGCTTGCATATCACGATGCCGCAGTCCGGCAGCGGCGGCAGCTCCTCCATGATCTCCCCCCGCCCGCCGGCCAGGCGGGTCCCGCCGGCGACGCAGAAGGGCACGTCGCTGCCCAGGGCCTCCCCCAGATGTTCCAGCTCCACGCGCCCGAAGGGAAAACCGTACATCCGATTCAGCCCCCGCAGCACCGCCGCGGCGTCCGTGCTCCCGCCCCCCAGCCCCGCGCCCACGGGGATGCGCTTTTTGAGCCGGATGGACAGCCCCGGATTTTTGAACCCGGCGGCTTTGAAAAATTCCTCCGCCGCCCGATAGGCCAGGTTCCGCCCGTCGGCGGGCAGATAGACAAAGCTGCTGCGCAGCGTGATGGAGCCCGTGCCGTTCCGCTCCAAAAAAACCTCGTCGCAGAGGCTGGCGCTCTGCATCACCATTTTCATCTCATGGTAGCCGCCGGGCAGCCGCCCCAGCACGTCCAGGGACAGGTTCAGCTTGGCCCAGGCTTTTTCCTGTATGTTGTCCGTCATCCCTCTTTCCCTTCTCTCTTTTTGGGGGAACCTCCCTCGCATGATATACAGAGCGCCCGCCCGAAGGGCGTTAGAGATACATAAACAGGTCGCACTTGAGCATCCCGTTATACAGCTTGCGCTTTTTATCTGCCGGCGCGCCGAAGCAGCGTTCAAATTCCGTGTGGCCGGAGAGCAGGTAGAGCTTCCAGTTTTCCAGCCCCCGCCAGGCTTGGCCGAAGGCCTTGTATATCCCCTCGGCAGCCTTCCGGTCGTTGAGGCGCTCGCCATAGGGCGGGTTCGTGACGATGGTCCCCCGCTCCGTGCCCATGCGGAAACCCGCGGCGTCGGCCACGGAGAAGCGCACAAGCTCCCCCACCCCGGCGCGCCGGGCGTTCTCCCGGGCAATTTCAACGGCCTCCGGGTCGATGTCGGAGGCGAAGATCCGGTAGTCCCCATGGAACTCCCGCTCCCGCGCCTCCGCCCGGGCCTCCTCCCAGAGCTTTCTGTCAAAGCCCGGCCAGCGCATGGCCGCGAACTCCCGGTCCAGCCCCGGCGCGCGGTTCATCGCGGCCAGGGCAGCTTCGATGGCGATGGTTCCGCTGCCGCAGAAGGGGTCGCAGAAGTCCCCCCTCCCCCGGTAGCCGGCGATATTCACCAGCCCTGCCGCCAGGGTCTCCCGCAGCGGCGCGGCGGTGCGCCGGCGGCGGTAGCCCCGCTTATAGAGCGGTTCGCCAGAGGTGTCCACGCAGAGGGAAGCCCGGTCCTTCATGAGCTGGAAGCGGATACGGTACAGCGGTCCGTCCTCCGGGCACCATTCCTGCCGGAAAGCGCTTTTCATCCGCTCCGCGACGGCCTTTTTGAGGATGCGCTGGCAGTCGGGGACGCTCATCAGCTTGGAGTTCAGGCAGTGGCCGGTGACCGGGAAGGCCGCGTTTTTGGGCAGCAGGGCTTCCCAGGGCAGGACCCGCGCCCCCTCAAACAGGGCGTCGAAGCTCTCCGCGTCAAAGGCGCCCATCTCAATCAGCACCCGTTCCCCCATGCGCAGGCCGATGTTGGCCCGCGCCACGGCCCCCGCGCCTCCGCTGAACCGGACGCGGCCGTTTTCCGCCGCCGCGTCCGCGAAGCCCAGCTTCCGCGCTTCCGCCGCGATGGGCCCTTCCAACCCCAGCAGGCAGGGGACCACCAGACGGTATTCCATAGCACCTTACCCCCTTATAAAGCCGGTATGATATCCCCGATAATATGCGCGATGGCGTCCTCGTCGTTGGAGGCGGTCACGAAGCGGCAGAGGGCCTTGATCTCGTCGATGGCGTTGGCCGGGGCCACGGGGACGTCGGCCTCCTGCAAAAGCTCGTAGTCGTTCCAGAAGTCCCCCGCCGCCAGAATCGTCCGGCCCTTTAGCGCGGGGTGGCCGCGCAGGCCGTGGAGGGCCCAGCCCTTGGTGGCCTCCGGGGGCATCAGCTCATAGTAGCTGACGCGCTCCCCCAGCACAACGGCCCCCAGCTTAAGGTTGTACAGGCCGGGGGCGTTGGCCTCCAGCTTCTCCCCCAGGCACTCCATGTCCCCGACCGGGGCCAGGATCAGGGATTTTACCACGGGGATCTCCGCCATATCCTCCAGCGGCACATAGCGGCAGGGCTGGTGGATATCCAGGAACTCCGGCTGCGCCGTTTCAAGAGGGGTGCAGTAGAGGATCTCCCGGTCGCAATAGAGCTGGATGTCCGCGGCGGGGATGTTGTCCATCACCCACCGGAACAGCGGGAAGGTCCGCTCCTTGTCCAGATGCAGGATGAAATCCTGCTCCCCCGTGGCAAAGTTATAGACCCCGGCCCCGTTGTAGACGACGCTGGGGGCGTTGGTGGGCAGGTCCCCGATAAAACGCAGGGCGTTGTAGGGGGCGCGGCCTGTCGAGATGGCAAATATCCCGCCGCTGGCCATATACGCTTCAATGGCATCCCGGTTCCCCTTCGACACCCGTCCACAGGAATCGAAAAGCGTCCCGTCGAGGTCGGTAAACAGCGCGGTCTGTTCCGCTTTCATGTCTCTCTCACTCCTTCATCAGTCCTTCCATCTCGTCGATCAGCTCCCCGAAGAGCTTCAGAGCGGCGTTGACCGGCTCCGGGGTGGTCATATCGACGCCGGCGATTTTCAGCAGCTCGATGGGCGTTTTGCTGCAGCCCAGGCTGAGGAAACGCAGGTAATCGCCGACGGCGCTCTGGCCCTCCGCGAGGATGCGGCTGCTGATGGCGATGGCCGCGGAAAAACCGGTGGCGTACTGGAACACATAGTAGTCGTAATAGAAGTGGGGGATTCTCGCCCACTCGATTTTGATGCGCTCGTCCACCTCGGTGGCGGGGCCGTAATAGCGCCGGTTGAGCCCGTAATAGAGCTCGTTGAGGGCCTCGGCGGTCAGGGCGTCGCCGTTGGCGCACATCTCGCCGCAGCGCTGCTCGAACTCCGCGAACATCGTCTGCCGGTACACCGTGGTTCGGAACTGCTCGAGGAAATAGTTGATGAGGTAAGCCCGCTGCCGCCTGTCCGTGGTTTTGCCCAGAAGATGGCGCATCAGCAGCGATTCGTTGACCGTGCTGGCGACCTCCGCCACGAAAATCACATAGTCGGCGTACACCGTGGGCTGGTTTTTGGCGGAGAGGTAGGAGTGCATGGTGTGGCCCAGCTCGTGGGCCAGGGTGAAGAGGCTGTCCAGGGTGTTTTTGTGGTTGAGCAGAATATAGGGGTGGGGCCGCGCCAGGCCGGAGGAATAGGCCCCGGAGCGCTTGCCCGTGTTCTCATACACATCGATCCAGCGCTCGGCAAAGGCCCGCCTCAGGACGGCGCCGTAGTCCTCCCCCAGCACCGACAGGGCCTCCAAAACCGTCTGCCGCGCCTGGGCATAGGGGATGGCCGCGTCGGCGTCCGCCACCATTGGGGTGTAGATGTCGTACATATGCAGGGCGTCAAGGCCCATGAGCTTTTTCCGCAGCGCCATATAGCGGTGCATCTCCCCCAGGTTGGCGTTGACCGCCTCCACCAGGCTGTCATAGACAGGCAGGGGCACGTTGGTCACGTCCAGCGCCGCCGCCCGGGCGCTGTCGTAGCCCCTGGCCCCGGAGAAAAATTTGAGCTGCTTCATCTGGGCGTCCAGCAGGGCGGCAGCGGTGTTCTGCATCCCCAGGTACACGTCATAAAAGCGGGCAAAGGCGTCGGCCCGCAGCGCCCGGTCCTGGGAGTGGAGCAGCGTGACAAAGCTGCCGTTGCTCAGCGGATGGGCTTCCCCCTCGCTGTCAATGGCATCGGGGAATTTCAAGTCCGCGCTCTCGAAGAGGTTATAGATGTTGTAGGGCGCCGCGGCCACCTCTCCCGCCCCGGCCAGCAGCGCCTCTTCGCGTTCCGAGAGGATGTGGGCCCGGCGGCGGCGCGTCTCGTCCAGGGCGATCCGGTATTTTTCCAGCCCCGGCGCGGCGGCGTAAAAGCCCTCCAGCGTCCCGTCCGGGATGGCGATGATCTCCGGCGTGGCGAAGGCGGAGGCCGTCGACAGCCGCACCAGCAGGCTCCGGGCCTTCGAGCGCATGTCCTGGTACACGGAAACAGCGGTGTCCTCGTCGGATTTGAGGCTGGCGTAGCCGTAGAGCGGCTCGACCGCCTCGCTGATCTCCTCCCCCAGGGCCATATATTCCAGCAGCGACTCCCCGCTGCTCCCGAGGCGGCCCCGAAAGGCCTCCAGCCGCGGGATAAACTCCCCCGCCCGCTCCAGGGCCTCCCGCCAAGCCGCGTCGTCGGGAAAAATCGGCGTCAGGTCCCACTGATACGCGGGATCGCCCTCAGCCCTCGTTTTGACTTCCAGTTCTGACATTGCCCGTTCTCCTTCGGAAATTTTGATAAACTGTCTATATTATAGGGCAGAGCGGCGCAAAAGGCAAGACAATCACCGGCATTTTCCTTCCGGGGCGGGAGGAAAACGCCGGTTTATTCCGCTTCCCGCGTCAGGTCCCGCACCCACCTGTATTTGCGGAAGCGGAACATGACCCAGGGGATTTTGCCCACCTCGTCCAGGCAGGTGCAGGCGTAGACGGCCAGGGGCGGCCAGCCCAGGAGGAAGGCCCCCGCCAGGGCCAGGGGGATGGCGATGCCCCACATGCTCACCGCCAGGGAATACATGTCGAACAGCGTATCGCCGCCGGCGTCAAGTACGCCGTTGATTGTGACGGTGTTGACGCAGCGGCCAATCATATAGACGGCCATGACCGCCATCATGCCGGTGAGATAGCCCCGGGCCTCGTCGGTCAGGAGCACCATGCGCAGCACCAGCGGGGTCAGGGCGAGGACGAGGGCGGTGGAGCCGAAGCCGATGGCAAAGGAGAGGTTGCGCAGGCGGATGCCGTAAGCCCGTCCTGCCCTGAGGTTTCCCGCCCCCAGCTCGTTGCCCACCATGATGCCTGCGGCGTTGCCGATGCCGTTGCAGACGCAGCAGATCAGGTCCCGCACCACGGCGGCGACGGACGCGGCCGCGGCGGCGTCGGCCCCCATGTGGCCCATGATGGCGGTGTAGGAGGTGAAGCCCACGCCCCAGAGCAGGCAACCGCCCAGCAGCGGGAGGCACTGGCGGCGGAAATCCGCCGAAAGGGCGGGACGGCGGCGGAAGAAGCGGTCCCAGGCGGGGCGGATATAGGCGGGGCGGCGGGACAGGCCAAGACAGAGCCCCAGCTCCGCCAGCCGGGCGAGGGTGGTGGCCAGCGCGGCCCCCCGGGCCTCCATCCGGGGCACGCCGAAGAGCCCGAAGATAAACACGGCGTTCAGCGCGATATTGAGCAGCACGGCCCCGGAGCTGATATACGCGCTGGCGGGGACGTGGTCCGTCACCTTCATCACGGTCAGGTAGCACTGGCTGACGCCCGTCAGCAGATAGGACCAGCCGGCCACGCGGAGGTAGGCGCTGCCGATGGCGATCAGGGGCGCGTCGCCGCTGAATATGCGCATCAGCGCCTCGGGGGCCAGTTCGCAGGCGGCGAAGAAGAGCAGGGACACCAGGCCGCTCAGGCGGAGCATGATGGAGAACAGGTCCCGCAGCGTCTCACGGTCGCCCTTGCCCCAGTACTGGGCCCCGAGGATGGCCCCGGCGCCGGTGGCGGCGGCGATGAACATGTTTTGGACAAACTGCACCTGGGTGGCCAGAGAGACGGCGGTCATCTGCTCCTGGGCGATGCGCCCGAGCATCAGTGCGTCCCCCGCCGCCACCGAGGCCAGCATCAGGCTCTGTAAAGCGATGGGGAGGGCCAGGGCGGCCAGGCGGCGGTAAAACGCGGCGCGGTCCAGGGCCGGGGCTTGTTCAGGCATGTATAAAACCTCCTGCGCGTATCATTTCCATATTTTGTGCCCCGCCCAAAAGGGCGGGGCACAAAATATAACAAAAATCAATTCCGTTCACACAGCCCCTCCCCGGAGGGGAGGGAGGGCGCGTTTCTCAATGCTTGAAGAAGCCCTCGCCGGTCTTGTTGCCCAGCTTGCCGGCGCGCACCATCTTGCGCAGCAGCAAGGAGGGACGGTACTTGCTGTCGCCGGTCTCGGAGTAGATGGTCTCCATGATGGCCAGGCAGGTGTCCAGGCCGATATAGTCCGCCAGGGTCAGGGGGCCCATCGGGTGGTTGCAGCCCAGCTTCATAGCGGTGTCGATGTCCTCGGCAGAGGCGATGCCGTTCTGGAGCACCTCGACGGCCTCGTTGATCATCGGGATCAGGATGCGGTTGACCACAAAGCCGGGGGCCTCGTTGACGGTGACCGGGGTCTTGCCGATCTCTTTGCTCAGCTCGAACACGGCGTTGTAAGTCTCCTCGGAGGTGTTGCCGCCGCAGATGATCTCAATGAGCTTCATCACAACGGGGGGATTGAAGAAGTGCATACCGATGACCTTGTCCTTCTTGCCCACGACCTTGGCGATCTCGGTGATGGAGATGGAGGAGGTGTTGGTGGCGAGGATGGCGTCGGCCTTGGTGGCGGCGTCCAGCTTCTGGAAAATGGTCTTCTTCAGATCCAGGCGCTCGATGGCGGCCTCGACGACGAGGTCGGTATCGCCGATGTCGGAATACTCGGTGTTGGCGGAGAAGCTGATCTTGCCGAGGATGGCGTCGGCCTTCTCCTGGGTGATCTTCTCCTTGGAGACAAGCTTCGCCAGGCCCTTCTCGAGCTTTGCCTTGGCGCCGTCCACGATATCCTGGCTGATATCATAGACAATGACGTCCTTGCCCGCGGTGGCGAACACCTGCGCGATGCCGCTGCCCATCTGTCCGGCTCCGACAACAGCGATCTTGTTGATAGCCATGTTGATAATTCCTCCTGTATGGTAAAATTTTAGGGATTACGCAACTGTTTCATTGGGGGACGTTTCCCTCCCCCCCGCGCCGTCCGGGCGCCCGCGCGCAGCCGGACGGAAAAGCTTATTTATTCTGATAAGGCGCGTGCTTTTCGCCCTTCTGCTTGTCCTTCTTCAGGAAGAACGCCATGCCGGCCACCTGGTCCTCGGTCTCGAAGCAGTCGCCGAAAATCTTCTCTTCCAGGGCGATGGCGTCGTCCATCCCGAGCTCGAGGCCCTCATTGACGGCCTTCTTGCAGGCGCGGACGGCGATGGGGGCGTTGAACGCGATCTGGGCGGCCATTTTCTTCGCGGCTGGCAGAAGCTCCTCCAGCGGGTAGACGGCGTTGACCAGGCCGATGCGCAGGGCCTCGTGGGCCTTGATGTTGGCCGCGGTGTAGAGCAGCTGCTTGGCGTAGCCGGGGCTGACCAGGCGGGCCAGGCGCTGGGTGCCGCCGAAGCCGGGGGTAATGCCGAGGCCGGTCTCGGGCTGGCCGAAGACGGCGTTCTCGGAGCAGATGCGGATGTCGCAGCTCATGGCCAGCTCGTTGCCGCCGCCGAGGGCGAAACCGTTCACCGCCGCGATGACGGGGATGGGCAGGGTCTCGATCTTGCGGAACACATCGTTGCCGGTCTTGCCGAAGGCCTCGCCCTCAGCCTTGGTGAGCTTGCTCATCTCGCCGATGTCCGCGCCGGCGACAAAGCTCTTCTCGCCCGCGCCGGTGATAATCAGGCAGCGCACCTCATTCAGATCAATGGCGTCGATGGCGGCGTCAAGCTCCTTGAGCACCGCGCTGTCGAGCGCGTTGAGCGCCTTGGGACGGTCAATGGTCAGAATCGCCACCTGGCCCTCTGTCTCATACTGGATAAAAGCCATGGTCATCTCTCCTTTTCATTCCTCGGGCCCGCCGCGCCAACGCCGCGCCGGACCTGACGTTTTTTTCACAAAGGGGATTTTACCACGTTTTTACTATAAATGCAATACAACAAGCAGCAAAAATTGTCAGGGATTTTGTGTGGCGCGACAGTTTCTTTCCGGCGCGGGGCAAAAGCACTTGCAATTCCCGAAAAAAACCGATACAATAAAAAAATCTACCGCGGGAAGGGGGCCAGCCTATGGAAGAATTGAAGGCCATATTTGCCAGCAACCTGATCAAGCTCCGGGCCGAAGCGGGGCTGACCCAGGCGGAGCTGGGGGAAAAGATTCATTATTCCGACAAATCCATCTCCAAGTGGGAGCGGGCGGAGGCCATCCCCGACGCCTATGTGCTGACGCTGCTGGCGGAGGTGTTCGGCGTGAGCGTCAGCGCGCTGCTCACCGGGGAGGAGGAGTGGCGCTACATCGAAAAGCCGGAGGAAAAGCCCGTCGAGTACAGCCGCCCCACCGTGATTTCCTGCACCATCGCGGGCATCTGGACACTGTGCCTGGTGGAATTTGTGCTGATGTGGATCCTCGGCCACGTCTACTGGATCATCCTCCTGGCGGCGGTGCCGATCACACTGGTTACGCTTTTAGTGTTCAACTCCGTCTGGTACGCCGGGCGGCGGAACATGTATATCATCGGGGCGCTGGTGCTCTCCATCGCGCTGATTTTAGCCCTGGAACTGCGGGCCTGGCAGATACTGCTGCTGATCCCCCCCGCCGAAATCGTCGTCTATCTCGCCTGCCACATCCGGCGGAGGGAAAAGCAGGAGTAGAGTGCCTATGCAAAAAAAGAAAAAAATCATCTGGGCGCTGGTTGCGCTGGTGCTGATGGTGCTGACCTTCCGCACCGTGCTGCGCATGGGGGAACAGCTCTCCCTGCGGAGCCTGCTGCAGCTGCTGTCCCACGCCAACCGGGGCTGGCTGATCCTGTCCGTGCTGTCGATGCTGTGCTTCATTTTCTTTGAAGGGGAGGCGCTGCTTCTGATTTTGCGTGTGTTCGGCTGGCGGAAGGGCCTCGCGGATGGGATTCTGTACAGCGCGGGGGACATCTATTTTTCCTCCATCACGCCCTCCGCCTCCGGCGGACAGCCGGCCAGCGCCTTTTTCATGCTGCGCGGCGGCATCCCGGGGGCGGTGGTGACGGTAACGCTGCTGGTCAACCTCATGGCCTACACCATGGCGACCCTGGGCGTGGGCGCGGCGGCGCTGGTCCTGCGGCCCCGGCTGTTTCTGGCCATGTCCCGTCCGGCGAAAGCGCTGGTGCTCCTGGGCTTTGTGCTGCTGGTGGTGCTGACGGCGGTGTTCCTGGGCCTGCTTCGCCACGGCGAAGGGCTCTTCCGCGCCGGCGCCTGGGGGCTGCTGCTCCTGGCCCGCCTGCATCTGGTCCGGGACAGGGACGCCGCCCTGGCAAAGCTGCGGGGCATGGTGGACCAGTACGAGCAGTGCGCGGGTATGCTCCGCGGCAAGGGGCTCCCGATGCTGGGGGTGTTGCTGCTGGACATGGCCCAGCGGATCGCCCAGGTCAGCGTCACCCCCCTGGTGCATCTGGCCCTGGAACGGGAAGGCGCCGACCCCCTCAGCGTCTGGGCCGCCTCCACCTTCGCCCAGATCGGCTCGAACTGTATGCCGGTCCCCGGCGGCATGGGTATCGCGGATTACCTGCTGTACCAGGGCTTCTCCCCGCTGATGGACCGCGTCAGCGCCCTGCAGCTGGGCCTGATCTCCCGCAGCGTCACCTTCTACCTCTGCATGTTCCTCAGCGGCGCGGTGACGCTGCTGGGCTTCCTCCTCGTCCGCCGCAGAAAAATGGGAAAATAACCGCAGCCCTCCCCCGAAGGGGGAAGGGGATAATAAAAGAGGAATCGAGGTCAGCTATGGCAAACTTTTTACTGGAATACCTGCGCCAGCCGCGGCGCGTGGGGGCGGTGGCCCCCAGCGGGCGCGCCCTGGCGGAAAAGATGATGGAGCCCATCGACTTTGACCGGGCGAGGCTGGTTGTGGAGTACGGCCCCGGCACCGGCTCCTTTACGGAGGAGCTCTGCCGCAGGAAGAGGCCGGACACCGTGCTGGTGCTGATTGAGCAGAACCGCCAGTTTTACGACGCGGTGCGCCAGCGCTTCCGGGGCCAGCCCGGGGTCATATTCGTCCGGGGCAGCGCGGAGCGGGCGGACTGCATCCTCTCCCGGCTGGGCCTGGGGAAGGCGGACTATGTGGTCTCCGGCCTGCCCTTCGCCTCCCTGCCCAAGCGGGTATCGCTGCGGGTCTTCGCCGCCACAAACGCGATTTTGTCCCCGTCCGGGCGCTTCATCACCTTCCAGTACACCCTGGTCAAGGAGCGCTTCTTCCGCCGCTATTTTGACCTGCCGCAAAAGCTCTTCGTCCCCAAAAACCTCCCGCCCGCCTTTGTGTTCGTATGCGCAAAGCTGGGGGAATCATCCGCAGAATCAGAATAAATCGCTGTGGCTCCCGGTTCGAATCAGTTTTAAGATCAGCGTATCCCGAACAATCTTATATACCAGAAGCCAGTCTGCTTCAATGTGGCACTCACGCATTCCTTTATAATTTCGCGAATTTGTCAGCGCATGGTCCCGATAACGCTCCGGAAGCGGTTGCTCATTGACCAACATTGTAACGACTGCCGCCAGTGACCGGGGATCGCAGCCGCGCTTCATGGCGAGCTTATAGTCCCGCTTAAACTGCCCGGTAAATTCCGGCCTAAGCATTCAGCGCCTCCATCAAAGCCTCAACGCTGTCAAAGGGGCCATACAGGTCTTCATCCTGTTCCGCCGCGTCCATAGCGGCCAGGGTAATCGCGTTGGGGACATCTTTTCCAGCCGCGAACGGCAGACTTTGTTCTCTGACAGACTGTGCCAAAAACAGATTGAGCGCTGCGGAAAGGCTGATTCCCATGTCCTCAAACAATGCGTCAGCCTGCTTCTTAATTTTTTCGTCTACACGAAAAGTGACATTTACACTACCCACGATTCATCACCTCCTTCCGCTACTGTACCGCCGTCGGAGGGAAAAGTCAACGGAATATCGCCCGAAACATGTGCTTTTTCCTCTCCGCGCCTCATCTGCCCTCCAAAATTTCCGTTCGACTGCCGAGTCCGTTTTGTCCTCGCGGAGATTGCCGCTTCGGGTGCAGCGCACCCCGCCGGCAATTTCACCCCCATCGGGAATTTTTACTGAAAAATGCCCCGCCCTCTCCCGAGGGCGGGGCTGCGCCGTCTACGGCTGCGCCTTCCGGTAAAGCCGCGCCACATGGGGCTGGCAGAGCGCGGCGACGCGGCCGATGAGCAGCACCGCCGCCAGCGTCCCGACGCCGATGCCCAGCAGCCGCCCCCGGAACACGAGGCCCAGGACGCAGGCCAGCACGACGCTGACCGCGTCCAGGAGGTTCTTCCCGGTCCCGAGGCCCCGCCCGATCTTGTCGCCGATGACGCCGGCCAAGCCGTCCGCCGGGTTGGGAATCAGACGCATTCCCACGGTCAGGGACAGTCCGATGCCGGTCAGCGCGATGGCAATGAACATCATCGCCACCTTTGCCCCCAGCGCCTCCGCCGTGGGCAGCACCTCATCCCAGAGCTGGATAAACAGGCTCGTGAGCAGGCTCACGGCGAACTGCAGCAGCTGGACCGGCGGCAGCTTCCCCTTCAAAAGCACATACTGCACTCCGATCAGCACACAGTAATACGCAAAGGTGACCGCCCCCAGCGGCAGGTCCAGAATCTGCGCCGCCGCGTAAGCCACGGAGATCACCGGCGAAACCCCCAGCCCCGCCTTGGTGTTCATGTCGATGCCGCAGCCCAGAATGAGCAGCCCCAGCAGATAGACCCCCAGCCGGGCTGGGGCGATTTCTTTCAGCTTCATAGATGTTTTCCTTTCTCCATATGGCCCCCTCCCAGCGCTCGCGCCGCCCTTTCCTCAAATCGGGAAGGGCTTAAATTGCCGGGAGCGTGACGGTGAAGGTATTATAGCCTTCCCCGCTGGCGGCTTTGATTTTCCCCCGGTGGGCCTCGACGATTTTCCGGGCGATGGACAGCCCCAGGCCGTAGCTGCCGTCCCGGCTCCGGGCCCTGTCCACCCGGTAGAAGCGGTCAAAGAGCCGGGACAGGTCCTCCGGCGCGATGGGTTCTCCCTGGTTGGCCACGCTGAGGACGCAGCGCCCGCCGGAACGGCCCAGGCTGACCGCGATCTCCCCGCCGGGGGAGGCGTATTTCTGCGCGTTGTCCAGGAGAATTTCGAGCACCTGGCGGAGCTGGCCCCCGCGGCCCCGGACGCGCAGCCCCTCCCCCAGTCCGGCGCGCAGGGCCAGTCCCTTTTCAAAGCAGAGGGGCTCAAAGGGCAGCAGCGTTTCAGCGCAGAGGGCGGAAAAGTCGAGTTCCTCCTCTCCCCCGGACACCGGACCGCTCTCCAACCGGGCCAGTTCCAGCAAACTCTCCACCAGCCCCCGCATCTGCCGGGACATAATTAAAATGTTCTCTCCGAAGCGGGCGCGGGCCGGGGCGTCGTAATCCGGGCTCTGCAGCAGCTCCGCGTTGGTCATGATGACGGTGAGGGGCGTCTTGAGCTCGTGGGAGGCGTCGGAGACAAAGCGGCGCTGCTGTTCCCAGGCGGCCTCCACCGGGCGGACAGCCCAGCGGGCCAGCAGGACGCTGATGAGGAAGAAGGCCGCCAGGCCCGCCCCGCCGATCAGCAGGCAGATGCGCAGCAGGCTCCTCATGGTTTCCTCCCGGGCGGAGAGGTCCGCGAACACCAGCCGCGTCCCCAGCGCCCCCCGATCCAGCAGGAAACGGACGCCGTACTCCGGCAGCACCCCTTCCGCGCCGCCGTCCTTCAGGGCGGCGGCCACCATGCCCGCCAGGTAGGCGTCGGCACCCTCCGCCCCGTCCCCGGCACGGTAGCCGGCGACGCGCCGGACCTCGCCGTCCTCGCCCACCTCCGCCACAATGCAGGGCAGAAAGCCGCCGCGCTCCGCCGCGGGGGCGTTCTCCGGCCCGCCATAGCCCCGGCGCTGGTCGCGGAGGCCCAGCTCCAGCGCGGTGTGCATCTGCTCCGCCGTCTCCCGTTCCAGGCTATGCCGCGTAAAGCCCAGGATCAGGGCGATGATCGCCGCCAGCATCGCCAGGACAATACCCATATTGATGCAGACGAATTTAATCCGCAGCCGTTTCAGCATGGCCCTCCACCTCCAAATGGTAGCCCAGGCGGCGGATGGCGGAAATGCGCACGTCAGAGCCGATGCTGGCCAGCTTTTTCCGCAGGAAG
Organism: Oscillospiraceae bacterium; assembly: GCA_017477525.1. Classification (GTDB taxonomy): domain Bacteria; phylum Bacillota; class Clostridia; order Oscillospirales; family Oscillospiraceae; genus RGIG7114. The sequence continues at coordinate 15,562 of JAFUVO010000072.1, forward strand.
CCCACGTAAACCTCCACATGGTTCTCCACCGCGTTGGAGTCGTAGCCCCAGACCTTTTCCAAAATCAGCTCCTTGCTCAGCACCCGCCCCCGCTCCTGCATCAGAAAGCGCATCACATCAAACTCCCTGGCGGAGAGGCGGACTTCCCTGCCGCCGCAGCGCAGCAGGCAGGCGGAAAGATCAAGAGCGGTGTTGCCCAAAACCAGCTCGTCCACCTGCCCGCCCTGGCGGCGCAGCAGGGCGTTGACGCAGGCCAGCAGCTCCCGGGTGTCGAAGGGTTTGGTGAGATAGTAGTCCGCCCCGGCATCCAGGCCCCCCACCCGGTCCTCCAGCGCTCCCCTGGCCGTGAGCATGAGGATGGGCGTCGGCACATGGGCGCGGCGGAGGGCACGGGCGATTTCGAGGCCGTCGCGGCGGGGCAGCATCACGTCCAGGATGAGCAGGTCGTAGACCCCGGTTTCCGCGTAGGAAAGCCCGTCCTCCCCGTCATAGACCGCCTCTGTCTCAAAGCCCCGGGCTTCCAGCAGGGTTTGCAGCGTCTCCGCCAACAGCTTTTCGTCCTCCACGATCAGGATTTTCAAGCAGCCTTCCCCCTTAAAAACAGCGGGCCCGCCTCCGAATGAGACGGGCCCTCACCGGGTACTCGCATCTATCGCTAATATCCAGTGTAACGTTCTAATTACCTTGATAAAATATAGCACACATATATGTGAATGTCAAGAATAATTTGGAAGACGAGGCCCTTCAGCTCTGATTTGTTTATGATAATGTCTCGATAGACCACAAATGAAAATGTCCCGAGCAGGCGGCATAATAGCCCCCCCTGTAAGGGGGCGGCCATTATCATGCCATCGACAACTTTTTCAGAGGCTGCCAGACGGTCTTATACAGGACGAAGTATTACGACGCCGATTTTTTCGTGAAATATTCAGACCCCTCTTGCATTTTTCGCCGCGATCTGGTATACTGCGTTTTGCGTCTTGTAACGGCGCGCCGCGCACTCAAGACAGCTTACATTGAGGAGAATCTGACAACATGAAAGACGGAATCCATCCCAACTATCAGCCGACCACCATCCGCTGCGCCTGCGGCAACGTCATCGAGACCGGCAGCACCAAGAAGAATATCACCGTTGAAATCTGCTCCAAGTGCCATCCCTTTTACACTGGCAAGCAGACATTGGTGGACACCAGCGGCCGCGTAGACAAGTTCAACCGCAAATACGGCCTGTCATAAAAGGCTTCATAAAAAAGCCCCGTTCCGTTCGGAACAGGGCTTTTTTATTATCTCGTGCTCTTGTCGTAGGGGATGCCCTCGGCCTTGGGGGCGCGGGAGCTCTTGGAGGTGAAGGCCAGCACCAGCAGCGTGATCAGGTAGGGCAGCATCCGGTAGAGGTGGGGGCTGACGCCGATCTCCGCCAGCATGTAGACGCCGTCGCCGTTGATGTCGATGCTGGAATAGCCCGCCGCGATGCACTTGAACAGGCCAAACAGCAGCGAGGCCCCGGCGATGCTGAGGGGGTTCCAGTTGCCGAAGATCATGACCGCCAGGGCCAGGAAGCCGAAGCCGGCCACGTCGCCGTTGGCGGTGCAGTTGGCGGTAGTCAGGGCGTAGACGAAGCCGCCCAGGCCCGCCAGCGCGCCGGAAATCGTGGTACCGGTGTAGCGCATCCGGTAGACGTTGATGCCCAGGGAGTCCGCCGCCTGGGGGTTCTCGCCGCAGGAGCGCAGCCGCAGGCCGAATCTGGTCTTGTAGAGGATGATCGAGAGGACCACGAACAGCAGGATGCAGATGTACGTGGCGATATAGGTCTTGTCCACGAAGGTGCTGCCCAGGAAGCCCATTTTCTCGGTGCGCCCGTAGCCGAACATGCTCTTTTTCACCATGAACCAACTGGCGGCGTCCCCCGTGACCATCTGCAGCTTGTTCTGGTTGGTGATGATGCGCACCAGGAACAGCACCAGGGCAGGGGCCAGCAGGTTCAGCGCCGTGCCGCCGATGGTCTGGTCGGCCCGGAGGTTGATTGACGCGAAGGACAGCAACAGGGAGAAGGCCGCGCCCAGCAGCGCCGCGGCCAGCATAGCCGCCAGCTCGATCATCTGCAGCGTGAAGTAGCTGTTGGCGTCCTTGGCCGCCAGCACCCACTCCGCCCCCTGCATGAGGTAGACGAACAATACGCCGATGAAGGCGCCGAAAATCATGATGCCCTCCAGTGCCAGGTTGATGATGCCGCTGCGCTCGGAGAACACGCCCGCCAGCGCCACGATCATCAGCGGCACCGCGTAGAGCAGGGTCTGTTGAATCAGAAAGGTCATGCCCCTTTGCCTCCTTTCTTCTCGCCGGGGGCCAGCTCGGCGTTGACGTTTCCGCCGCCGTCCTTCGGCTTCAGGCGCTTTGCCAGCCAGAGCTTGATGACCAGGGAGAAGGCCGAGAGGTAGACGATCACCGCGATAATCACGTTGGTGATGTACTCGTTATAGGCCGTCAGGTTGGTCAGCTGCAGGCCGGAGATGTCCAGCATCGACATGAACAGGGCGGTGAAGATGACCCCAATGGGATTGCACACCGCCAGCATCGCCACCGGGATGCCGTTGAAGCCGATGCCGGGCAGGGACTGGTAGGTGGACCAGAAAAATTCCGTGTTGCCCGACAGCCAGTACAGCGCTGCCCCCGCCGCGGCAAGCCCGCCGGCGATTGCCATCGAGAGCATGATGTTCAGCCGGTCGGAGATGCCCGCGTAGCGGGCCGCGTGGCGGTTGGAGCCGCAGGCCTTCAGCTCGTAGCCGAAGGTGGTCTTTTCCATCATGATGTACACGCACACCGCCAGCAATATGGCGATGAGGATGCCCCCATTGACCTGGGAGCCGGGGAAGAGCTTGTCCAGCCCTAACTTGGGCGTGGCGATGCCGGCCCCGGATACATACTGCCCGTCCACCAGGCCGTAGGTGGTCTTATAGATGTAGCTGGATTTGGTGTTCTCCACCACATTTTTAAAATTGCTGTCCGCGAACATCCAGGTGACGAAGTTGGCGGCGATCCAGTTGGTCATAATGCAGGCGATGACCTCGTTGATATTGAGGAAGGCCTTGAGCAGGCCGGGGATCGCGCCCCAGACCGCCCCGGCGAGGATCGCGCCGCAGAAGGCCAGGAGCCAGACCAGCGCCTTCGGCAGCGCGCCGGAGGGGATGCCCAGGGCGATCGTGAGGGACACTAAGGTGCCGATCAGGTACTGCCCCGGCGCGCCGATATTGAACAGGCCAGTCTTGTAGGCCATCGCCACGGAGAGGCCGGTCATAATCAGGGGCATGGCCCGGAACAGCATATTGCCGATGTTCTGCCCGTTGAAGCCCCAGCTCAGCGCCCCCGCGGCATCGCGGCCTGTGGAGAAGATGCCGCAGAACACCAGGCGGATGCCCTCCCAGGCGCTGGCCAGGCCCAGGTCCTTGGAGCTCAGGGCCACCACGAGGATGACCACGGCCCCGAATACCAGGCCAAAGATGATCGAGATCAGGGACGCGATGACGGAGCGGGTGGTCTCCCGCTGGAGAAAGGGTTCTTTCCGGTTCATGCCGTGGCCTCCTTCCCGTGGCGTTTCGCGCCGGCCATGTAGAGGCCGAGCTCCTGCACGTTGGTCTTTTTCGGGTCAAGCTCCCCGACGATCTCCCCCTCGTACATGACGAGGATGCGGTCAGACAGGCTCATGACCTCCTCCAATTCCAGGGACACCAGCAGCACGGCCTTCCCCCGGTCCCGCTCCGCCACCAGCTGGGAGTGGATATACTCAATCGCGCCCACGTCCAGGCCCCGGGTGGGCTGCACCGCCACGATCAGCGGCTTGTCCCGGTCCACCTCGCGGGCGATAATGGCTTTTTGCTGGTTGCCGCCGGACATGCTGCGCGCCCGGGTGATCGGCCCCTGGCCGCTGCGCACGTCGTACTGCTCGATGAGCTTTTCCGTATAGGCGCGGACCGCCCCGGCGTCGATGAAGCCGGCGTGCTGGAACTGCTTTTCCCGGAAGCGCTGCAGCACCATGTTCTGCTCCAGAGTAAAGTCCAGCACCAGGCCGTGCTTGTGCCGGTCCTCCGGGATATGGCTCATATTCTTCCCCCTGTGCCGGATGGACCAGTGGGTGATGTCCTCGCCGCAGAGCGTGGCGCTGCCGCCGTTGGAGCGGTCCAGCCCGGTCAGGCCGTACACCAGCTCCGTCTGGCCGTTGCCGTCGATGCCGGCGATGCAGACGATCTCCCCGGCCCGCACCGTAAAGGACACGTCGTTGACGGCGTTGCGCTTGTGCAGGTGGCTCGGCACACAGAAGTGGTCCAGGCGCAAGATCTCCTGCCCCGGCTTCGACGGACCCTTTGTGACCTCAAGCTGCACCGGGCGGCCCACCATCATGTTGCTGAGCTGCTGCTTGTCCACATCGGCGGTGTTGACCGTGCCCACATAGCGGCCCTTGCGCAGGACGCTGACCCGGTCCGAGACCGCCATGACCTCGTTGAGCTTGTGGGTGATGAACAGGATGCTCTTCCCCTCCCGGGCGAACTCCTTCATCGTCGCCATGAGCTCGTCGATCTCCTGGGGCGTCAGCACCGCGGTGGGCTCATCGAAAATCAGAATCTCGTTGTCGCGGTAGAGCATTTTTAAGATCTCGACCCGCTGCTGCATCCCGACGGTGATGTCCTCCACCTTCGCGTCCAGGTCGACCCTCAGCCCGTATTTCTCGCTGAGGGCCTGCACCTTCTCCCGGGCCTCCTTCTTCCGCAGGAAGCCCAGCGCCCCCGTGGCCTCCGCGCCGAGGATGATGTTGTCGAGGACGGTGAACACCTCCACCAATTTGAAATGCTGGTGGACCATGCCGATGCCCAGCGCCGTCGCGTCGTTGGGGTCGTTGATGACCACCGGCTGTCCGTTCTTGCGGATCTCCCC
>JAFUVO010000073.1 GCA_017477525.1 Oscillospiraceae bacterium
GAGGTCGTGGATGCTTTCCTCCACTCGGGCAACCGCCCTGAGTGGATGATCATCGAGGCCCTGCCCATCATTCCCCCCGAGCTGCGCCCCATGGTCCAGCTGGACGGCGGCCGCTTCGCCACCTCCGACCTGAACGATCTCTACCGCCGCGTCATCAACCGCAACAACCGCCTCAAACGCCTGATGCAGCTCTCCGCCCCGGACATCATCGTCCGCAATGAGAAGCGGATGCTGCAGGAGGCCGTCGACGCCCTGATCGACAACGGCCGCCGGGGCCGCCCCGTCACCGGGGCCAACTCCCGCGCTTTAAAATCCCTCAGCGACATGCTCAAGGGCAAGCAGGGCCGCTTCCGCCAGAACCTTCTGGGCAAGCGCGTCGACTACTCCGGCCGCAGCGTCATCGTCGTGGGCCCGGAGCTGAAGCTCTACCAGTGCGGCGTCCCCAAGGAGATGGCCATCGAGCTGTTCCGCCCGTTCGTCATGAAGAAGCTGGTGGAGGACGGCGTGGCCAACAACATCAAGTCCGCCAAGAAGATGGTTGACAAGCAGAAGACCGAGGTCTGGGACGCCCTCGATATCGTCATCAAGGAGCACCCGGTCCTGCTCAACCGCGCCCCCACGCTCCACCGCCTGGGCATCCAGGCATTTGAGCCGGTGCTGGTGGAGGGCCGCGCGCTGAAGCTGCACCCGCTGTGCTGCACCGCCTTCAACGCCGACTTCGACGGCGACCAGATGGCCATCCACGTCCCCCTGAGCGCAGAAGCCCAGGCGGAGGCCCGGCTGCTGATGCTCTCGGCCAACAACCTGCTGCGCCCCCAGGACGGCAGCCCGGTCACGGTGCCGACCCAGGATATGATTTTGGGCTCCTACTACCTGACCTATGTGCGCCTGGGCAAGGCGGAAAAGGGCGCGGAGTGGGTCTATGTCTCCGACGCCGGGGACACGGAGCTGCCCGCCGGCGAGGTCGTGGACGCAGACGACTATCTGGATGCCAGCATCGCGGCGGTCAAGGACGGGAAGAAGCCGGCCAAATACCGCCCGACCCACCACTATTCCACGGTCAACGAGGCCATCATGGCCTATCAGGAGGGCGACATCGGCCTCCATGCCCCGATTCTGGTGCGCGTCAGCAAGAGCATCGACGGAAAAAACCTGTCCAGGATCATCGAAACTACCGTTGGGCGCATCCTCTACAACGAGCCTATCCCCCAGGATCTGGGCTTTGTGAACCGCGAGGACCCGGAGGCGATGTTCGACTTCGAGGTCGGCGGCGGCATCCTCATCAAGGGCGTCCCCGTGGGCGGCGGCCACAGCAGCATCGGCAAGGTGGGCAAAAAGCAGCTGGGCAAAATCATCGACCGCTGCATTGAGAAGTACGGCTTTACCATCGCCACCGAGGTGCTGGACAACGTCAAAGCCCTGGGCTATAAATATTCCACCATCGGCGCGATTACGATTTCCATCGCGGACATGACGGTGCCTTCCGCCAAGTATACCATGATCGCGGAAACGGAGCAGAAGGTACAGGACATCGAAAAACAGTACCACCGGGGCTTCATCACCGACGACGAGCGCTACCGCCTGACCATTTCCGAGTGGGAGGGTACGACGAAGCACGTCACCGACGCGCTGCAGAGCTCCCTTGACGAGTGGAACCCGATCTATATGATGGCCGACTCCGGCGCCCGCGGTTCCATGGCCCAGATCCGGCAGCTGGCGGGTATGCGCGGCCTGATCGCTAACACCGCCGGCAAGACCATTGAGATCCCCATCAAGGCAAACTACCGCGAGGGCCTGAGCGTCCTGGAATACTTCATTTCCAGCCGCGGCGCCCGGAAGGGCCTGACCGACACCGCTCTGCGCACCGCAGACTCCGGCTACCTGACCCGCCGCCTGGTGGACGTCAGCCAGGACGTCATCATCCGCGAGCCCGACTGCGGAACCACGGACGGCATCTGGGCGACCACGGTCTACGATAAGGGCCAGGTGGTGCAGAGCTACGGCGAGAGCATCCACGGCCGTTACCCGGTGTTCGACATCACCGACCCGCAGACCGGCGAGCTGCTGTTCCCGGCGGACCGGATGCTGCTCAAGGGCGACGAGAAGGTTCTCGAGGACCATGGGCTGAGCCACGTCCGCGTCCGCAGTGTGCTGAGCTGCAACGCCCGCAGCGGCGTCTGCGCCAAATGCTACGGCATGAACCTGGCCACAGGCAAGCATGTCAACGCCGGCGAGGCCGTCGGCGTCATCGCCGCCCAGTCCATCGGCGAACCCGGCACCCAGCTCACCATGCGCACCTTCCACACCGGCGGCGTCGCCGGCGACGATATCACCCAGGGCCTGCCCCGTGTCGAGGAGCTGTTCGAGGCCCGCAAGCCCAAGAAGATGGCGGTTCTGGCCGAGATCAGCGGCACCGTCACCGTGGAGGAAACCAAGCGCAGCGCCATCGCCGCGGTCACGATCGTCAGCGACAGCGGGGATGAGACGCGGGTGTACCAGATTCCATTCTCCGTCGGCATCCTGGTCAACAACGGCGACCACGTCGACCAGGGCCAGGAGCTGACCCCCGGCGCCCTGAGCCCCCACGATGTGCTGCGCATCCGCGGCGTGGACGATGATAAATATGGCCGCGCCGGCGTCCGCACTTACCTGATCCAGGAGGTTTTGAAGGTCTACCGCCAGCAGGGCGTGGATATCAATGACAAGCACATCGAGGTCATTGTCCGCCAGATGATGCGCAAGGTCCGGGTGGAGGACCCGGGCGACACTGAGCTGCTCAGCGGCGCCACCGTCGACCGCTATGAGTTCCGCGCGGCCAACGCGGCGGTGCAGGCGCGCATCGACGCGGGCGAAAAGAACGAGCTGGGCGAGGACCTGCGCCCGGCCACCTGCGAGCAGATCCTCCTGGGCATCACCAAGGCCTCCCTGGCGACGGACAGCTGGATGAGCGCGGCCTCCTTCCAGGAGACCACCAAGGTGCTGACCGACGCCGCCATCAAGGGCAAGGTGGACCGCCTCGTGGGCCTCAAGGAGAATGTCATCATCGGCAAGCTGATTCCCGCCGGCAGCGGCCTTGAGGTCTACCGCAACGTCGAGACCAACATGGACGAGAGCATCGACGCTTCCAGCGCCGACTACGTCGACCTGTCGGTCCTCGTCGGGCGCAGCAACGCGCTGTAAGCACATCAAAAATATACGTAACTGTTCAGAACCCTTCGGGTTCTGAACAGTTACAAATAAGCAAAAACAATCACGGGCTCTGTCTTCCCGAAGGGGAGGCAGAGCCCGTGAAAATTTTTGATATACGTGTTTCTCAGCCGGGGAAGGGCCGGACGCCCACGACGGCGGCCTTGGGGCTGATGCGCTCGTCCTCGTTGTCGATGTCGATGAGCACATAGCGGTCGTTGCCCATGCCCAGCTCCTTCATATAGCTGATCTGGCGGTGGCCGTGGCGGGTGGAAATGCGCTCGGCCATGGCGTGGCGGTCTTTTTCTCCCAGGGCGTAGATCAGGTCCACGCCGGCGGCGTCCGCCGCGACGATATCGAGGCTGGCGACAATGCCGATGTTCGGCGTTACCACCGGCTCAGCGTCTACGCCCTCGCAATCGCAGGACACGGAGATGTTGCGCAGCACGTTGATATACGCGGCCTTTTTGCCGAAGTGGTCGATCGTGGCCTTCGTGCTCTCACTGATCTTCTCCATCAGTTCCTCTTCTGCCACGCCCCACTGCTCGCCATTTTTCTCATGGATCATCTTCTTGCCGATCCGGCCGTCAGCGCAACCGATGCCGATATTCTTGTTGCTGCCGCCAAAGCCGCCCATGGTGTGGCCTTTGAAGTGGGTCAGCACCACCAGGGAATCGTACTTCGGCAGGCTCTCACCCACGCTCATCTCCGTGAACCACTTGCCGCCCTCCACCGGGAGCATGGCCGTTCCGTGCTCGTCGGTGATGTCGACGGTGGTGAAGTCCGCCCAGCCGTTGACCTTCAGCGTTTCGCGGTGCTGCTTGGTGGTGTAGCGCCCGCCCTCGTAGTAGGTGTTCGTCTCGACGATTGTTGCGTCGGCCAGTTCCTTTGCCATGAACTCCTTCACCCAGGCCGCGGGAATGATGTTCGGCCCCTTTGGCTCGCCGGTGTGGAGCTTGATCGCCACCTTGTCGCTGATGTTTCCGTTCACGCGCTCATAAATCCTCGCGATGCCCTCCGGGCTCAGGTCGCGGGTAAAATAGACGATGCTCTCGTTGCCGCTCCGTTCCGCGTAAGGGACGTAGCGCTCCCCGCCGGTTCCCGCTTTGACTGTTTCTGCCATGGTGTTTTCCTCCCTGCACTTTCATACGTTTTTGTGCAACCCGCAGCTGTCGCTGCAAATCAGTTACATTGACCTTATTATAGCGTATTTTCTCCTACAATCATATCATAAATATTCTATTTTTGTATTATGTGTTAGTTAAGAACCGTGTTGGTGCAATCCATTCGCTCAAGGGAAATCACATGAAAACCGAACTGACCCACCTGCCCAGCGTCTTAGCGGCCCGGCGATGGTACGACGTCTTAGACTTCGGCAGTTTACGGGGCATGAGTCTGGACCAATGGAAGTACCTGCGGGGTGAGTCCAGAGAGGGGCGCCGCAAGCGCCCTCTCTGGCGGCGTGTTTGCCTACTTTTGTCGCTGTTGACAAAAGTAGGTCGGCCCCGGAGGGCCGAAACCTCCCCTTACGTCACCGATTGCGGATTCGTTACATAAAGGAGTGTTTCGACTGCGGACGACCTACTTTCTGCTCGTGCAGAAAGCAGGCATATGTTATGCCCTCCAGCCGCACTATGGCCGGAGGGCATACAGTTCATTATTCAGTTGATTTTCACGTTTTCCCAGAGGGTGTTCAGATAATCCAGGGTTTCCGCGTCCAGATTGCGGAAGGCATAGCGGTTGAAATTCTCCTGAAAGGACTCCATGCCGGGATAGAGGATGGCTATGGTGTCCTCGCCCAGATCATCGAGATATTCCGGGTCGGTGTAGACCGTGCGGTTCGGTGAGGCATAATAAGTGTACTCCGCGTTGGCCACCGCCGCGTCGCGGGAGAGCATGAAGTTGATGAAAATCTCCGCCAGCTCTTTGTTCTGGCAGCAGGTGGGGATGCACATGGCGTCGATATAGTAGTTGGTGGGTTCGGGATAGTAGAACCGCAGGTCGACCCCCTCGGCCTGGGCGTCCGCCATTGTGAAGTAGTCCCCGGCGTAGTAGGGCCCGATGGCGGCCTCGCCGGACTCCATCATATTGAAAATTTCATCCATCACCAGGCCGTAGCGCAGGGGGCGCTGCTCCATCAGCGCGTCCTTCGCCCGGTCCCATTCAGCCTTGTCCGTCGTATTGACGTCGATGCCCAGCTTGAACATGGCGGTGCCAAAGGCGTCCCGGGGGTTGTTGAACTGTAAGGTCCGCCCGGCGTATTTCTCGTTCCACATCAGCTCCCAGCCATGGGCGTCGGCCTCGTCCACCTGGTTGGCGTCGTAGATCACGCCCACGATGCCGTAGGCGTAGGGAACGGTGTACAAGTTGTCCGGGTCGTAGAACAGGCCCCTGAAGCTGTCGTCGATGCCGGCATAGTTGGGGATGTTGCCGAAATCCAGCGGCAGGAGCATCCCCTCCGATGCCATGCGGGCGATCATATAGTCCGACGGGATCACCACGTCGTAGCTCACCGCGCCGGCGGAGAGCTTGGCGTACATGTCCTCGTTGGAGGCGTAGGTGTCGTAATTGACGCGGACCTTCTGGCCGTAGGTCTCCTGATACCAGTTTTCAAATTCCCGGACGGTGTCGTAGCTGTCCTCGCTGCCGTCGGAGATATACTCCCCCCAGTTGTACACATTCAGGGTCAGCGTCCCGCCGGAGGAGGAGGAGGACGCGGCGCCGGCGCTGGAATCAGAGCTGCCGCAGCCGGCCAGCAGCGCCGCCGACAGTCCGGCGCACAGGAGGGTGGCGATGGTTTTTTTCATGGATTGGTCCCCTTTCTTTTGATGGTTTTCTTTTTGCGCTGTTCCGCCGCCTCCCGGTCCGTCAGGTTCGAGACAAGCAGCAGCGTCAAAATCACGAAGAATATGATGGTCGCCAGGGCGTACATCTTGGGCGTGACCGTTTTCTTGGTCATGTTGTAGATGCGGATGGGCAGGGTCTGGAAGCCCGCGCCGGCGGTGAAATAGCTGATGACGAAATCGTCCAGGCTCATGGTGAAGGCCATGATCGCCCCGGTGAGCACCCCGGGAAAGATTTCCGGCAGCGTGGCCTTGAAGAAGGCCCTCAGGGGCGTACAGCCCAAGTCCATCGCCGCCTCCGGCAGCGCGGGGTCCATCTGGTTGAGCTTGGGCAGCACCTGTAAAATCACATAGGGCAGGCAGAAGGTCACATGGGCGATCAGCATGGTCCAGAAGCTCAGGGAGTTGGCCAGGCCGAAGAGCCAGCCGGCGAACACGAACATCAGCATCAGGGAGATGCCCGTGATAATGTCCGGGTTGGTCATGGGGATGTCCGTCACCGTGTTGAGGAGCCTTCGCAGGGCGCGGGAGCGCAGGCGGTGGATGCCCACGCTGGCGGCGGTGCCCATCACCGTCGAGATTAGCATGGCGGAAACGGCCAGCATCAGGGTGTTGCGCACACTGTCCAGGGTGTTCTGGTCGTGGAGCAGCTCCCGGTACCATTTCAGAGAGAAGCCGGCGAACACGGAAAGGCTCTTTGTCTCGTTGAAGGAGAACACCAGTAAAATCGCGATGGGCGCGAACAGGAACAGGAAAATGAGGCCGGTAAACACGCGGGAAAGCGTTTTCATGCCCGTTCCCCCTCTCCGGTATATCTGACCGTCAGCTCCTTCATCACCGCCATGCACAGCAGAAGGACGACCATCAGGATGAAGGCCATGGCTGCGGCGAAATGGAGGTTGTTGGCGGCATACTGGCCCTCAATGGCGTCGCCGATGAGGAAAAAGCGCCCGCTGCCCAATTTCTGGGAGATATAAAAGGTGCTGATGGAGGGGATCAGGACCATGGTGACGCCGCTGAGCACACCGGGGAGGCTCAGGGGGAAAATCACCCGCCGCAGCACGGAAAAACCGTTGCAGCCCAGATCCCGGGCCGCTTCCAGCAGCCTCACGTCCATCTTCGCCATGATGGAGTAGATGGGCAGCACCATATAGGGCAGGTAGTCGTAGACCATACCGATGACCACGGCGCTCTCGGTGCCGATGACGTGGATCTTTTCTAATCCCAGAGCCCCGAGGAAGCCGTTGAGGATGCCGGTGTCCTGCAGGATCGTCATCCAGGCGTAGGTGCGGATCAGAAAGTTCATCCACATGGGGATCATAATCAGGATCATCATGATTTTCTGCGCCCTGTCCCCGGCGCGGGCCATGATATAGGCCAGGGGATAGCCCAGGAGCAGGCAGAGCACCGTGGAGATCAGGGCCAGCTTCAGGCTGCGCCAGAAAATCAGAAGGTAGGTGTAGACCTCCGTTCCATCGACCACGCTCCGGGCGGTGAAAAAGCGGGAGATGTTGTCGAAGGTGAAGGCGAAATTGTTGTCCGTAAAGGCGTAGTAAGCCACAAAGCCCAGGGGGACCACGATGAACAGCGCCGCCCAGGCGCCGTAGGGCGCCAGCAGCGCCCGGGCCGCTCCCCGCCGCCTCACGGTTCCGCCTCCCCGCCCGCGTCCGGGTCGGACAGCCCGTCCAACTCGTTGGAGAAGGAGGAGTAGTCGCCGTAGAGGCCGGAATACTCGCTCTTCTTCATAATATGGATCGCGTCTGGCACAATGAACAGGCCGACGCGCTCCCCCTCGGCCACAAAGTCCGTGGTCTGGATCATCCACTTGAAGCCGCCGATATCGACAATGACCTCGTAGTGGACGCCCATGAAGGTGACGGAGGTGACAGTCCCCAGCAGTTTCCCCTTGTCCCCCGCCACGATATCGACGTCCTCGGGGCGCACGACCACATCGACCCGCTCCCCCGCGTCAAAGCCCTTGTCCACGCAGCGGAAGGTCTGCCCGGAAAAGCGGACCTTATAATCCCCCAGCATCACGCCGTCGAGGATGTTGCTCTCGCCGATAAAGTCCGCGACAAAGGCGTTTTTCGGCTCGTTGTAGATATCCTGGGGCGTCCCGATCTGCTGGATGCGTCCCTGGCTCATGACGACGATGGTGTCCGACATGGTCAGGGCCTCCTCCTGGTCGTGGGTGACGAAGATGAAGGTGATGCCGGTGGCTTTCTGGATCTTTTTCAGCTCCTGCTGCATGTCCTTCCGCAGCTTGAGGTCGAGGGCGCCCAATGGCTCGTCCAGCAGCAGCACCTTGGGCCGGCCGATCAGCGCCCGGGCGATGGCCACGCGCTGCTGCTGCCCGCCGCTCAGGCTCGTGACCCGGCGGCTGGCGAAGCCGGAGAGCAGCACCAGGGAGAGCATCTCTTTGACCTTTTCCTCGACCTCCGCCCTCGGGACGCGGCGCTCCCGCAGGGGGAAGGCCACGTTTTCAAACACGTTGAGGTGGGGGAACAGGGCGTATTTCTGGAACACGGTGTTGACATTGCGCTTGTGGGGCGGCACGTCGTTGATGCGCTGCCCCATGAACATCACGTCCCCGCTGTCCGGGAACTCAAAACCGCCGATGATCCGCAGGGTGGTGGTTTTCCCGCAGCCGCTGGGGCCCAGCAGGGTCAGAAATTCGTTGTCATGGATGTCCAGGCTGATGTTGTCCAGCACAGTTTCCCCGTCAAACGCCTTTGATATGCCCTTGAGTTCGATGAGTTTTTCCATAGCAGCTCCTTACAGCAAAAAAACAGGCGACATGCCATCCTTCGGCATATCGCTTGCGAAAAAACCGTTTTTGCCCCTGCCCTCCCCACGGAAAAACAAGGCGGCGCTTTGGCTTGAAGAGTCGTTTCCAGCAAAGATAACTTTACCTACTCTTATTGACCATTTCACAAGTTCTATGCCCCGACGGGCATCGGTTATAAAGTAACCAACTCATAAAACTGGGCTTTTAACCCAATCAATAAGGCAGCTCCCGCTGCCGACCGCTGTATTTTACCAGCGGCGTTCGGCGTTCGACCCGGCTGTCCGTATGGCCTTGGCCGCGTCCGGAAAAGACGGCGGCGGTCGCGTTATCCTGCTTCGGAACTTCCCTCTCCGATTCAGTGGCCCTATTCTACATAAATCCTCCCCCCCTGTCAAGCCGTTTTTTCGACAAAATCTTTTTTCTGCAAAAAAGCCCTCCGCCGGGGCGGAGCGGGGGGTGGTTTTGTATAATTTGCGCGGAAACATCCGGGCAAATGCGAAAAAGGATTGACGCGCTTTTCATTTTATGATATTATGCAACTATATTATAGTTGCATTGAGGGGGGCGGCCCTGAACAATGGGAAAAACAGAAAAGCAAAAAGCACGTTTGCAGTCGATTCCCTCAGACTATACTTTTACAGAGGCCAACTCTTTTCTTGTTCATCTGGGGTTCGCCCTATCCAACAAAGGACACACCTCTGGTTCGCGGGTATTGTATTTCAGGAAGGAGGACGGTGCCAAAATAATGCTTCATAAACCTCATCCGGGTGATGTTATCCCTGAGTACGCGGTGCGGCAGTTAAAACAGACATTGGCAGATTTGGGTGAAATAGATGAATAATATTGTTGAATACAAAGGATACTACGCGCAAATTGAATATAGCGCGAAGGATTGTGTTCTTTTTGGAAAGATTGAAGGAATCAATGATCTGGTAAATTTTGAATGCAAAAATGCTGACGAGGTGCAGGCGTCATTTCAGGAAGCCGTAGATGACTATCTGGCTTTTTGCGAGGATATTGGCCAGGCGCCGGACAAAGCATACAAAGGGTCTTTCAATGTGCGCATTCCTCCCGCGCTTCATAGAGAAGCGGATATGGAGCGAATGAAGCGTGGAACCACCTTGAATCAGATTGTTGTTGAGGCATTAGAGCGTTTTCTTCATCCGAATGCCGGTGATATTTGTACAACGATCGTGTTACCGTCATCTGTGTTTCAGAAAATGGCAGCCTATAAACGGGATTATCAAAGCGCGGATACCATACCGCTCTTAGAAGATTGTACGGAGGTTTCCTATGGCTAATATAGAGGCATCTTTGCGGCAGGCTCGTATTACAGATTTTCAGGCACGGGTTAATCTTGAGAAAGAAAAAACCGTATTACACGCAAATGTGTCAATTCAAGCCAAAAAACCAATTGATTCAGATAATTTGAGCGGCCTTCTGCTGTTTCAGGCCGTTATATCAGCTGAAAATAAAGAAGAATTCTTTTTGTCGCTGACAGAAGAACTCATATTTGAGTTTACTGAGAAGCCTGTCGATTTTGAAGAAATTACCCGGGAAGCCTGCGTTCCGATTGCCGCGAGGGAAGTATCCGAAAGTATTGACGGTATCTTAAAGCTAATGGGACATGCGCCACTGAATTTGAATCTGAATCAGGCGCGCGAACGGTGACACAAGAGGATGAATCTCATATTGTGGCCCCGCCCTTTGGGTGGGGCCACAAAGTCTTTTAATTTTTAGCACTCAGGCGTTGCGAGTGCTAAAATTCACAGCCTGTTCACAGCCTGTCTCGGATTTGTTCATATTTGCCTGTTATGATAGCATCTGTAAGCGGGAGACAGAAGGCTGCGGAAATTCCCCTTGACAAACGCGGAAGATTGTAGTAGATTAGCACTCGAAAATAAAGAGTGCCAGCAGTCAAAGGTCGTGTTTGCTTATGGCGGACATCAGCGAACGGAAAAAGAAAATCCTGGCGGCGGTGGTGGATGAGTACGTTGCCACAGCCGAGCCGGTGGGGAGCAAGCTCCTGGCGGAGAAGGCGGGGCTGAGGGTCAGCCCGGCCACCATCCGCAACGAGCTGGCGGAGCTGACCGGCATGGGCTACCTGGCCCAGCCCCATACCAGCGCGGGGCGCGTCCCCACGGCGAAGGGCTACCGGCTCTACGTCAACGAGCTGATGGAGCGCAAGCCCCTCAGCGACGAGGAGGCCCGGACGATTGACAGCTCCCTGGCCCAGCGCTCCGGGAGGCGGGAGCGGATGATCGGCGACGCGGGCCGTCTGGCGGCGGAGCTGACGAACTATCCGGCCCTCTCGATGTCCCCCGCCGGCGCGGATACGGTGGAGCGCTTCGACCTGATCTATGTGGACGCCAACACCTTTATTATTGTGCTCCTGATGCGCTCTGATACTGTGCGGAACAAGCTGGTGCGCCTGCCCTTCTCCGTGGAGGAGGCCATGGTGCGGAAAATCTGCACCGTGTTCAACGCCAACTTTTGCGGCGTGACGGAGGCGGAAATCACCCCGTCGCGCATCTCCGCCGCGGAGCGGGCCGTCGACGACAGCATGGGCCTGGTGGCCGTGGTGGCGGGCTTTACCATCGAGGCCCTGGCCGAGCGCGGCGGGACCCAGGCCACCCTGACGGATGGCGCGAAGCTGCTGCGGCTCCCGGAATTTCGGGACCCGGACAAGGCCCACTCCCTGATGAGCTACCTCTCCGACGCGGAGAACCTGCGCCGCCTGCCCTCGGTTTCCGTCCCCGGAAACGACGACATCAAGGTGCTGATCGGCCCGGAGAACGTGGCGGAGGAGCTGCGGGACAGCAGCGTGATTTTGGCGAAATACGACGCCGGGGACGGCGTCGAGGGACTGATCGGCGTAGTGGGGCCGACGCGGATGGACTATTCGGTCTTGGCCGCAAAGCTCAGCTACATCGCCGAGGGGCTCAGCAAGGCCCTGGCCGGCGGCGCTTCCGGCGCCCTCCCTGGCTTCGGCAAGCTGATGATCCCGGAAAATAACCTGCAAAATATGCCAGAAAAGAGGACGGAATAGATATGGAAGAGAAGAAAATGGACGCCGCGCCCGAGGGCGAGTCCCCGGAGGAGGAAGCCAGGGCGCAGGAGCCGGAGGCTGAAGCCCCCGCTCCGGAGCCGGAGGCCGCCCCTGCGGGCGCGCCGGAGGCCGGCGCGGACCGCGATCGGCTGCTGCGGCTCATGGCGGAGTTTGACAATTACAAAAAGCGCAGCGCCCGGGAGCGGGAGAACATCTACACCGACGTGCGCGTGGACACGGTGACGCGCTTCCTTCCGGTCTATGACAACTTAGAGCGGGCGCTGAACGCGGAAACCGCCGATGAAGCCTATAAAAAGGGCGTTGAAATGACCTACCAGCAGCTGCTGGAGGTGTTCAAAAAGCTGGGAGTGGAGGCAATCCCCGCCGTGGGCGAGAAGTTTGACCCCGCCCTCCACAACGCCGTCATGCACGTCGAGGACGAGGGCGCCGGCGAGAACGAGATCGTCCAGGAGCTGCAAAAGGGTTTCAAATTGGGGGAGAAGGTCATACGGTTCAGCATGGTCAAGGTGGCCAATTAGGGGCAATTAGGAAGTAGTAATTAGGAATTAGGAATAAAACAGTATATTATTTTTCGCTCTTCGGGGCGGGACTGAATTGAATGGAGGAAAATATCATGGGCAAAATCATCGGAATAGATCTGGGTACCACAAACAGCTGCGTGTCCGTCATGGAGGGCGGCGAGGCCGTCGTCATCCCCAACGCGGAAGGCAACCGCACCACCCCCAGCGTCGTCGCGTTCTCCAAGAACGGCGAGCGCATGGTGGGCCAGGTGGCAAAGCGCCAGGCCGTCACCAACCCCGACCGGACCATCTCGTCCATCAAGCGTGAGATGGGCTCCGCCTACAAGGTGGGCATCGACGGCAAGAACTACACCCCGCAGGAGATTTCCGCGATGATCCTGCAAAAGCTCAAGAGCGACGCGGAAGCCTATCTGGGCGCCACCGTCACCGAGGCGGTCATCAC
>JAFUVO010000002.1 GCA_017477525.1 Oscillospiraceae bacterium
GAGTTCAGCGCCCGGAAGCTGCCGGGGGCGGGCCTCGATCTGCAGGAACTGGGCGAGGCGGTCAACGCCATGCCCTTTTTCACGGAGCGGAGCTTTGTGGAGGTGCGCGATTACGATTTCAGCCGCTGCAAGGACGAGGCTTGGGAGCGCCTGCGCGCCATTGTCTCCGATATCCCCGACTGGTGCACCCTGGCCTTCGTCCAGTCGCCCCGGCAGACGCCGGACGGGCGCCTGGGCGCGGTCAAGGGGCTGAAAAAGCTGGCGCATGTCCTGGAATTTGCGGAGCAGGACGCCGCCGCGCTGGTGAGCTGGATCGCCGGGCGGTGCAAGGCCCTGGGGAAAAAAATCACCAAAGCCGACGCGGAATACCTGATTTTCCTCGCCGGGGCGAACATGCAGGCCCTGGTGCCGGAGATCGAGAAGGCCGCCTCCTTCGCCGCCGGGGAGGCGCTCACCCGCGCCGACATCGACGCCACCGTGAACCGCCAGCCGGAGGCGGACGTGTTCGCCATGACGGACGCCGTCGCCCGGGGG
Organism: Oscillospiraceae bacterium; assembly: GCA_017477525.1. Classification (GTDB taxonomy): domain Bacteria; phylum Bacillota; class Clostridia; order Oscillospirales; family Oscillospiraceae; genus RGIG7114. The sequence goes on from JAFUVO010000002.1 coordinate 535, forward strand.
CGCTTCGACGAGGCCGCGGGCATCCTGGCGGACCTGCTGGGCAGCCCGGACAACCACCCCATCATGCTGACCGCCCTGATCGGCCAGCAACTCCGGCGCATGTACGCCTGCCGGGTGGGCCAGGAGGCCGGGCGCAGCCGGGCCGACATCATGGAGCTGTGCTCCGTCCGCTACGATTTCATCTACAACAAGCTCAGCGCCGCCGCGAAGCCCTATTCCGTGAAGCAGCTGGGGGATATGGTGTCGCTGTGCGCGGCCTACGACTACCGCATGAAGAGCACGGGCCTGGACCCGGGGGACCTGATCCGGGAGCTGTTCTCCCGCGTCGCGGCGGGGGGGATCTGAGCCGTGGAGCGGGTCAGGGAGGCCATCGTGGTGGAGGGCCGCTACGACAAAAACGCGCTGCGCCAGGTGGTGGAGGCCACGGTCGTCTGCACCGACGGCTTCGGGATTTTCCGCGACAGGGAGAAACAGGCCCTGCTGCGGCGGCTGGCGGAGGAGCGGGGCCTGGTGGTGCTGACGGATTCCGACGGCGCGGGGCAGCGCATCCGGGGCTTCATCAGCGGAATTACAGACCCCAGATATGTCAAGCACGCCTTCATCCCCGACATCCCCGGCAAGGAGCGCAGGAAAAGCGCCCCCTCGAAGGAGGGGACGCTGGGCGTGGAGGGGATGCGCCCGGAAATCCTGCTGGCGGCGCTGCGCCGCGCCGGGGCAAGCTTCGGGGAGGCCCCCTCCCCTGCCCCGGGCGGCATCCGCCCCGGGGACCTGTACCGCCTGGGCCTGTCCGGCGGGGAGGGCAGCGCGGAGAAGCGCCGCGCCCTGCAAAAGCGCCTGGGCCTCCCGGCGCGCATGAGCGTGGGGCAGCTTCGGGAAACCCTGGGCGCGCTCTATACCCTGCCGGAGCTGGAAGCCTTAGTCCAGGCGGTCCAGCAGGAAGGCCAGGCCGACAGCCCCGATGAGCAGTATCCCGGCGGGGCTCTCCAAGAGCAGCTGGGCCAGGGCGCGCTTTTCCGGGTCCCCTCCCCCGAGGGCGAAGAGCAGGCAGGAGAAGCACAGCATCGCGCAGGAGAGCATCAGGACGCCTTTTAAAAATATGTACGCGGGCCGGGGCATCCCTTCGATGCTCCCCCGCAGTTTTTTTACTCGCTCACCAAAACGCATTTCCATCACCGTGTCCAGTTTACGCTTCGCGCCCCCTCCGCGCAAGGCACAAATTCTGGGAAATTACAGTTCAGACGCCGGGGGCGTCTGAACTGTAAAAAAACAGTAGCTCTGGGAATACGCGCGGCTTTTTCACCCTTGCCAAACATGGGGGGCGCTGGTATAATATGGCGGCAAGCTTTTGAACGATTGGGAGACACATCCATGGAACATGAACTGATATTCGGCGCGGCCTACTATGAGGAATACCTCCCCTGTGACCGCCTGGAAGAGGATATGCGCATGATGGCGGAGGCGGGGCTGAACACCATCCGCATCGCGGAATCCACCTGGAGCACCGAGGAGCCCCGGCCCGGGGAATATGACTTTTCCCGGGTGGACCGGGTGATCGACGCCGCGGCGCGCCATGGGCTGAAGGTCATCGTCGGCACCCCCACCTACGCCGTGCCCCCCTGGCTGGCGGCGCTGGACCCGGAGGTGCTGGCCGTCACCGCCAAAGGCCCCGGGCGCTACGGGCCCCGGCAGAATATGGACATCACCAACCCCACTTACCTGCGCTATGCCGAGGGGGTCATCCGCGCCCTGGTCAGCCACACCGCCCCCCGGGAGAACGTCATCGGCTTCCAGATCGACAACGAGACAAAGCACTACGGCACCTCCGGCCCCCGGGTTGTGGCGCGCTTCCGCCGCTGGATGGCGGAACGCTACGGCACGGTGGAGCGCCTCAACGACGCCCTGGGCCTGCGCTATTGGAGCAATTCGGTCAGCTCCTTTGAAGAGCTGCCGGACCCCACGGGGGCGGTCAACGCCAGCTACTATCTGGAATTTGCCCGCTTCCAGCGGGAGCTGGCGGCGGAATTTCTGCGCTGGCAGTCGGAAATCGTAAAGGAATATCTGCGCCCGGGCCAGTTCATCACCCAGAATTTCGACTACGAGTGGCGGCCCGACCCGGCCACCGGCCTGGGCTTTTCCTCCGGGGTGCAGCCGGACATCGACCACTATGAGGCCGCGAAGGCCCTCACGCTGGTGGGGACGGACATCTACTTCTTCGCCCAGGACCGCTTCACCGGCCTCGAGGCCGCCTTCGGCGGCGACCTGATGCGCCCCCTGCGCCGGGACAACTACCTGGTGCTGGAAAGCCACGCCCAGGGCTTTAAAGAATGGCTCCCCTACCCCGGACAGCTCCGTCAGATGTGTTACAGCCACATCGCCTCCGGGGCCCGGGGCGTCATGTACTGGAACTGGCACTCCCTCCACAACGGCCCGGAGAGCTACTGGAAGGGGCTGCTCAGCCACGACTTCGCCGAGAACCCCACCTACCGCGAGGCCGCCTCCGTCGGCGCGGAGCTCAAACGCCTGGGGCCGGCGCTGGCGGGGCTGAAGAAGGCCAACCGCGCCGCCATTTTGGTGGACACCGGCTGCGTCACCGCCCTCCGGGCCTTCCCCACCGCCCGGGGCTTTGACTACAACGACGCGGTGCTGGGGCTCTACCGCGCCCTTTACAGCCTGAATATCGAGTGCGACGTGATTTTCAGCCAAGAGGCGGATTGGAGCGCCTACCGCCTGCTGGTCGTCCCCTCCCTCTACTGCGCCTCCGAGGAACTGATCGCCCGCGTCCGGGCCTTTGTCGCGGAGGGCGGCACGGTCTTCGCCTCCTTCCGCAGCTTCTTCGCCGATGAAACATGCAAAATCTACCACGACAGCCAGCCCCACGGCCTGACCGAGGTGTTCGGGCTGACGTATAACCAGTACACCGCCCCGGTGGACGTCACGGTGGACGGCGCGGAGGCGCGGTATTGGATGGAGCTGCTTCAGCCGGACATGGCGGAGGTCATGGCCCCCTACCGGCACCGGTACTGGGGAGAATACGCCGCCGTCACCCGGAACCGCTTCGGGAAGGGCCGCGCCTGGTACCTGGGGACCTGGCTGCCCGACGGGGCCCTGCGGGACTGGCTTTCCCAGGCGGCGGAGGACGCGGGCCTGGCCCCGGACATCCCCCTGCGCTGGCCCCTCGCCGTCCGCAGCGGCGTGAACGCCGCGGGGAAAACCCTGCGCTTCCTGATGAATTACAGCAGCAGCCCCCAGACCCTGACGCTGCCCTGGGGCGGGACCGAGCTGCGCTCCGGCGCGGCGCTGGAACAGGGCCGGCGCGTCACGCTGCCGGACTGGGGCGTGTACATCATAGAGGAGGCGGCGACATGATATGCAACCCGATCCTGCCGGGCTTCAACCCGGACCCCTGCGTCTGCCGGAAGGGGGAAGACTATTTTCTGGCCGTGTCGACCTTCGAGTGGATGCCCGGCATCCCGATCTACCACTCCCGGGACCTCAAGCACTGGGAGATTTACTCCCACGTCCTCACCGACGACACCCGGCCCGACCTGCGCCGCCTCCCCTCCGCCAAGGGCATCTGGGCCCCCTGCCTGACCTACTGCGAGGAAGAGGACCTGTTCTATGTGGTCTACGGCGTCATGAACTCGATGAACGCCCGCTATTTCGACGTGAACAACTACCTCGTCACCGCCCGGGACCCCCGGGGGCCGTGGAGCGAGCCGGTCTACCTCCACTCCGCGGGCTTTGACGCCTCGCTGTTCCACGACAGCGACGGGCGGAAGTGGCTTGTATCGCTGGACTGGGAGACCCGGGCGGGCTACGAAAAGCCCGGGGCCATCTGCCTCGTGGAGTACGACCCCCAAAAGCGGGAGATCGCGGGCCTGCCCCGGCGCGTCTGGCGGGGCGGCACGGACCGGGGCTGCATCGAGGCCCCCCACCTGACGAAGCGGGGGGAATACTACTACCTCATGTGCGCCGAGGGCGGCACGGGCTACAACCACTGCGTCACCATGGCCCGCTCCCGGCATGTGGACGGCCCCTACGAGGGGGGCCCGGAGAACCCCATCCTCACCAGCCAGCCCGCCCCCTCCAACGAGCGGGCCGACCCGGACCATCTGAAGCCGAAATATTATAACCCCGATTCCGTCCTGCAAAAGTCCGGCCACGGCAGCTATGTGGACCTGCCCAACGGGGAGACCTACCTGGTCCACCTCTGCGCCCGGCCCTTTGTCCCCGAGCTGCGCTGCACCCTGGGCCGGGAGACGGCGATCCAGAAAATGCGCTGGACGGAGGACGGCTGGCTGCGCATGGCGGACGGGGGCCGGCTGGCGAAACGGGAGGTCCCGGAACCGGCCCTGCCCCCCTGCCCCCTGCCCCGGATACCGGAAAAGGACGATTTTGATTCCCCAACCCTGGGCAATTTCTATTACGCCCCGCGCATTTTGCCGGAGCGCTTCGTGGATTTGGCTTCCCGCCCCGGCTGGGCGCGGCTGCGGGGTCAGGAGGCCCGCTCCTCCCTCAACGAGGTCAGCATCCTCGCCCGGAAGCTCACCAGCGTCTACGCCCGCGTGACAACTAAAATGGAGTTCCGGCCCCTGGTCCACCAGCACAGCGCGGGGCTGATCCTCTATTACGACAACATGAACTACGTCAACCTCCGCAAATACCGCAGCGAATCCCTGGACAGCGACGCGCTGTCGGTCACGCGGATGGAAAACGGCGAGCGGGAGGTCTACGGCCGGACGCCGGTGGAGGCCGGGGTCCCCGTCTGGCTGCGGCTGGAAGTCGAGGGGCGGCGCTGCCGCTTCCTCTGGAGCCTCGACGGGGGACAATACCGCCCCATCGGGCCGGAATTTGACACGACGAAGTTCTCCGACGAATACTGCAGGTACGGGGAGTTCACCGGCACGATGGTGGGCCTGACCTGCGCCGACCGGGTGCTCCACCGCCAATACGCGGACTTTGACTTTTTCGAGTATATCGCGGACACCTCGCGGGAGGTAGAGTAGGCAAAACAGCCGGCCCGTTTGGGGCCGGCTGCTTTGCCGCTTATTTTTTCGACGCGCAGCTCCGGGTGCAGCCCTCGCAGCCGCAGCCGCAGCCGCCTTTTTTCCGCTGCCGCAGCCGGAAGGCCACCGCGCAGGCCAGCGCCGCGGCGATGGCGGCGATCAAAACGATATCCAAAGCGCTCATAAGGAACTCAGGCACCTCCCAATAACAGTCCAATCACCCGGACGAGCAGCGCGGCGAGCCAGGCCACGGCGCACTGCCAGAACACCACGCCCACGGCCCATTTTCCCCCCAGCTCCCGCCGGACAGAGGCCACGGCGGCGACGCAGGGGGTGTAGAGCAGGGAGAACACCAGCAGGCAGGCGGCCCCCAGGGCCGTCATCGCCGCCTGGGCCCCGCCGGCGAAGAGGATTTCCATGGTGGACACCACGCTCTCCTTGGCCATGAAGCCCGTGATCAGCGCGGTGCAGATGCGCCAGTCCCCCAGCCCCAGGGGCCGCATGACGGGGGCCAGCACCCCCGACACCGCCGCCAGGATGCTGTCCTGGGAGCTGTCGGTCAGGTTCAGCCGCAAATCGAAGCTCTGCAGGAACCACACCACCACCGTGGCGATCAGGATCACGGAGAAGGCCCGCTGCAAAAAGTCCTTCGCCTTCTCCCAGAGCAGCCGGAGCACGTTCTTCGCCCCGGGCATACGGTAGTTCGGCAGCTCCATCACAAAGGGCGCGGCCTCGCCCCGGAACAGGGTCGCCTTGTACAGCAGCGCCGCCAGAACGCCCACAACGATGCCCAGCACGTACAGCCCCAGCATCACCAGCCAGCCGTAACGGGGGAAGAAGGCGGCGATGAAAAAGCTGTAGATTGGCAGCTTCGCGGTGCAGCTCATGAAGGGCGTCAGCAGGATCGTCATCCTCCTGTCCCGCTCGCTGGGGAGGGTGCGGGTGGCCATGACCGCCGGGACCGTGCAGCCGAAGCCGATCAGCATCGGCACGATGCTCCGGCCGCTCAGGCCGATTTTCCGCAGCAGCTTATCCATGAAGAAGGCCACGCGGGCGATGTAGCCGCTGTCCTCCAGCATCGACAGGAAGAAGAACATCACCACGATGATGGGCAAAAAGCTCAGCACGCTGCCGACGCCCTCGAAAATCCCCTCCACAATCAGCCGGTGGATCGTCCCGTTGACGCCGCCAGCCTCCAGCCAGCCGTCCACCGCGCCGGTCAGGGCCCCGACGCCGGCCTCCAACAGCTCCTGCAGCCAGGCCCCGATGACGTTGAAGGTCAGGTAAAACACCAGGCCCATGATGCCGATGAAGGCGGGGATGGCCGTGTATTTCCCCGTCAGCACCCGGTCGATCCGCTCGCTGCGCTGCCGCTCCCGGCTCTCCGCCGGCTTTGTCACCGCCTGTTCGCAGACCCGCTGGATGAAGGCAAAGCGCATGTCCGCGATGGCGGCGCTGCGGTCCAGCCCGCGCTCGTTCTCCATCTGGACGACGATATGTTCTATGGCTTCCTTCTCGTTGGCGTCCAGGCCCAGCTTTTCGACCACCAGCGCGTCGCCCTCGATCACCTTGCAGACCGCGAAGCGCAGGGGCAGCCCCGCCCGCCGGGCGTGGTCCTCGATCAGGTGGGAGATACCGTGGATGCAGCGGTGGACCGCGCCGCCGTGGTCCGCTTCCCCGCAGAAGTCCTGCCGCAGCGGCTTTTCCTGGTAGCGGGCGATGTGGACCGCGTGGTTCACCAGCTCGTCGACGCCGTAGTTTTTCGCCGCCGAGATCGGCACCACCGGCACCCCCAGCAGCGCCTCCATGGCGTTGACGTCCACGCTGCCGCCGTTGCCCGTCATCTCGTCCATCATGTTCAGGGCCACCACCACCGGCGTCTCCATCTCCAAAAGCTGCATCGTCAGATACAGGTTCCGCTCGATGTTGGTGGCGTCGACGATGTCAATGATGGCCTTCGGCTTCTCGTCCAGCACAAAGCTCCGGGACACCAGCTCCTCGCTGCTGTAAGGGGACATCGAATAAATCCCCGGCAAATCCGTAATCAGCGTTTCCGGGTGGCCCCGGATCACGCCGTCCTTCCGGTCGACGGTGACGCCGGGGAAGTTGCCCACATGCTGGCTGGCCCCGGTGAGCTGGTTGAACAGCGTGGTCTTGCCGCTGTTCTGGTTGCCCACCAGGGCAAAGCTCAGCGTCGTTCCCGCGGGCAGGGCCTCCCCGCTGCCTTTGGGGTGGAAGCGCCCCCCCTCCCCCAGGCCCGGGTGCTCCCGCTTGCCCTGCCGGGGTTTGGAGTAGCCCCGCACCGCCTCCGCCCCGGCGGGGCCGACCTCGATCCGCGCCGCGTCGTCGAGGCGCAAGGTCAGCTCGTAGCCGTGGAGCATCAGCTCCAGCGGGTCCCCCATGGGCGCGTATTTGACCGCCGTGACGCGCGTCCCGGGAATCAGCCCCATGTCTAAAAAATGCTGGCGCAGCTCCCCTTCCCCGCCCACGGCGGAGACGACCGCGCTCTTTCCCAGTTCCAGTTCAGATAGTTTCATACGCCCTCTCTGTCTCGGCAGGATGTGCCGTATTTCCGCTTTCTTTCGCGGGCGTCCCCGCCAGGCAGTACGCAGCTGCTAACTACAGTATAAGCGCCTTTTATGAAAATGTCAATATCAGAATAAAAAAAGATTAGCATATGGTTACTGGCGCGACAAGCTTGCGTTTTTCACCGGGCTTTGGTATACTGTAGGCCATCTCCGCCGCGGCGGACAGGGAGGGAACAGGGCATGGAATGGATCGAAGCGACCATCAAAACAAAAAGTGAAGAAATCGACGGGCTTTGCGAGCTTCTCGCCGGGCTGGGCATCCAGGGGTTCAGCATAGAGGATTCCGAGGATTTCCGGCAATTTTTGGACCGGAACCGGAAGTACTGGGATTACGTGGACGAGACGCTGGCGCGCAAATTCGAGGCATTGAGCCAAATCAAGTTCTACGTCCCCGGGGACGCGGATGGGCGGCGGCTGTTGGAGGCGGTCCGCCAGGCCTCCGGCCGGCCCCTGGCGGAAAAAACCGTCTGCAGCGAGGACTGGGAAAACGCCTGGAGGGCGTATTACCAGCCGATCGAGATCGGAAAACGGCTGCTGGTCGTCCCCGACTGGCTTGAGGCGGACAGCGGGGGGCGCGTACCGCTCCGGCTGGAACCGGGGCTGGCCTTCGGGACCGGCGGACACGCCACAACGCAGATGTGCCTGGAAGTGCTGGACGGCCTCGATTTGGCGGGCAAAAGCGTCCTCGACCTGGGCTGCGGCAGCGGCATTCTGGGAATCGGCGCCCTGGTACTCGGCTGCGGACGGGTGACGGCCTGCGACGTGGACCCGCTGTCCCCCGAGGCGGCCAGGGACAACGCCGCCAAAAACCATATCGCCCCGGAACAGTACACCGTATTCACCGGGGATATCCTGGCGGACGAAGGGGCGAAACAGCGCGCGGGGACAAATTATGACCTGGTGCTGGCGAACATCGTCGCCGACGTCATCATCCCCCTGAGCGCTTTTGTCCGGGATTTTATGGCGGAACAGGGGCTGTTTGTCTGCTCCGGCGTCATTGATTCCCGCGCCCCGGAGGTGGAGGCCGCCCTCAAAGGCAACGGCTTTGACATTGTGGAGGCCAGGCGGAAGGAAGAGTGGATGTGCTACGTGTGCCGCTGAGATCAGGACAGCAGCATGTCGACGTCGGAGATATCCAGGCCGTCGTGCAGGGCCAGGTTGATGGCGTAGCCGATGAGCTTGGAGATGTCGCGGACGTTTTTGTCGATATCCCTCGGCGTCACGATCATGCTGCCGACGTCCCCGAAGCCTGAGGGGTCCAGCTCCGCCCCGCTCCGCTGCGCCAGGTCCAGGGCCAGCGTACCGGCGTCCACCACCGTCGGGACGCCGATGGCGATCACCGGTATCCCCAGGGTCTCGCGGTTCAGCGCCTTGCGGGCGTTGCCCACCCCGGAGCCGGGGACGATGCCGGTATCCGCGATCTGGACCGTGCGGCACAGCCGGCCGGGTTCCCGGGAGGCCAGGGCGTCCACCGCAAAGACGGCGCTGGGCCGCAGCTGCTCCGCCACGGCGCGGACCAGGTCGCCGCTCTCCATGCCCGTGGTGCCCAGGACGCCGCTGCAAACCGCGGAAACGGGGCGGAACGCGGCAAAATCCTCCGGAAGCTTCTCCTTGAGGTGGCGCGTGACCAGCACATGGTCGACCGTCTCCGGCCCGACGGCATCCGGCGTGATGCCCCGGTTCCCAAGGCCGGCAATCAGGAAGCTGCTCCCGGCGCTGAACTCCACCAGGCCGCGGAGCAGCTCCGCCAAAAGGGACGCCGCGTTGGAAAAGGCGTTCTCTTCCCGGCGCATCAGGCCGTCAAGCTCCACGGTGATATACCTTCCGCAGGGCTTCCCGATGGCCTCCGCCCCGCGCCCATCGAGTATCTCCACCGTCGTAACATGAAAGCCCCTCTGGCTGCGCTCCTCCGCCCGGACGCCGGGCAGCGCGTCCACCCCCTGGGTGTCCTGGCTGAGCTTCCTGGCCTCAACGGCCAAATCTGTGCGAATTTGACGCTCCATTCCCGTATTCTCCATACTAAAAAAATCGTATCTGTTTAGCAGCTTTGTGTTTTCTCCCCCCCGAAGGGGGAGAAAACACAGGCAATTCTAATTGTTTTTCGGCTTTTCCTTCTCCTTGGGGGAGGAAAATGCCAGCGACTAAGCAGATACCAAATAATCATTTTATATAGTATAACCGCAAAGCAACGCATCATGCGGAAGACCATGCCGCCATCGCGGAGAAAAAAAGAGGCGGCAAAGCAAAAATTTTCCTTTACTTTTTGGGAAAAGAGAGGTATAATAAGCAAGTAAACGCCCTCGTAGCTCAGTTGGATAGAGCAACGGCCTCCGACGCCGTGTGCCGCTGGTTCGAATCCAGTCGAGGGTACCAGGCCCATTGCCGCCTGTCCCCTACCGGCCGGGCGGCAAATGAGCGCTTGACATTTTGGCCTGGCCTGGTATAATAAGATACGGTCCGTATCCGGGTGTAGCGCAGCTGGTAGCGTGCTTGGTTCGGGACCAAGAGGCCGTGGGTTCAAATCCCGCCACTCGGACCAACGAAAAACCTCTGTTTTCTTATGAAAACAGAGGTTTTTCCAACTTTTTAAGCGATTTTGACGCTCCCGAAATCAGACTGTTTTATCGAAAAGCGCACAAAAAAGCGCACAACTTCCCCAAAAAAGCACCGTAAAAGCCTTGAAACCTCCAATGGAAAGGGTGGTTTCAGTGGCCGCGATACGGGAAAACAAGAGAA
>JAFUVO010000029.1 GCA_017477525.1 Oscillospiraceae bacterium
GGCGGGCTCTTCGTTTTTGACTTCGGCGCTTGTGCTGCCGCCGCTGGCGGGCGCCGCGGTGGCGGGCGCCGCGGTGGAGGCGGCCCCGGTGGAGGCGGCCCCGGTGGAGCCAGAGTTGGAAGCGCTGCTGCCGCAGGCACACAGCGCCGCGACCATGGACAGAGCCATGACCAGTGCGAGGGTTTTCTTCATGTTGCTTTCTCCTTTTTTTGATATTTGAATCCTCATCCCTGTCCCAATCCTGACTTGGGAGGAAAATTCCATGGTTTAGGGCTCCTGCCCCGCCGCTTTCGCCCTGGCTTCCAGCCGGATGCGTTTGTTGCGGTTCAGGTGCATGACGAAGGTGATGACCGTGATGGCCAGCAGAATCAGCTGCGGAACGATGGTGCCCACCAGCGGGTAGATGCCCAGCACATCCAGCGTGTCGTTATATGGGATCCAGTTCAGCCAGGAGGGGCTGTTGGAAACCCAGCTCAGGTCGAAGCGCTCGATTTCCTCGAACACCGCTCCCTCAATCAGCTCCTTGATGCCGGCGCCGAGGAAGGAAATGCTCATCAGGGCCATCAGGATGCTGGTCCCCATAAAGAACGGCTTCAGAGGCAGCTTCACGGACAGGAAGCGGATCAGGAAGAAGACCACGACCAGCGCGGCGACGCCGACGCCGAAGCCCAGCCATACCATATCCGGCCGGTCCTCCCGCAGCATGGGCTGGTAGAAAAGGATGACCTCCGCCCCCTCGCGGAACACCGCCAGCCACGCGGTGAAAGCAAGGGCAAACATGCTTCCCCTTGTCGCGCCGCCCGCGACCTGGTTTTCGATATACTGCGTCCAGGCGGCGGACTCTGATTTCGACACCATCCAGTTGCTGACCCAGAACAGCACCACCACGGCGATCAGGGCCGCGATGCCCTCGATGACCTCCTGGCTCATGTGGTACTCCGCGCTGCGGGCCAAAAGCCAGTTCAGGACGCCCGCCATGATGAAGCTGGACACCACGCCCAGCGCGGAGCCGATATACACGGGGACGACGCCCTGCCTGTTCCCGGTCTTGACCAGGTAGGCGATGATCGCGCCCACGATCAGAATTGCTTCCAGGCCCTCCCGGAGGATGATGGCGAAGGAGCCCAGGAACACCGCCACGGCAGTGCCGATGCTGGTCCCTGTTGTCGCCGTCCCCTCCGTCTCACCCCCGGCGGCGGTGAACACCGCCCCCTCCGGGGAGAGCATCTGGCCGTCCGTCACCAGCTTTTCCTTCAGATCCTCCGCGGCGGCCCGCGCCGCCTCGACCCCGAGATCCTTTTTTATGGATTTCCGCAGGGTGGTAAAGGCCAGCTCCACCTCGCTGACGCGGGAGCCGGAGATGTAGTTCATGGTGTTGCGCTCAAAACCGGAGACCTCATAGTAGCCCCAATAGGTCGCCTTGGCGTACTCGTAGGCCTCATCGGTTTTTCCGGCGGCATAGAGCTCCACCGCGTGGTCCGCCACGCCGGCGATGACGGCGGCCTGGTCGTTGTAGTTCCAGCTCTCGACGCCGTATGCCTCCACATACTCGTCCCACGTCAGGTAATAGCCCTTCTCAAAGCTCAATGCCGCGGCCTTTGCGGTTCCGCCCGAAGCGGCCTCCGTCCCCCCTTCCGGGGAGAGGATCGCGCCATCCGTCACCAGCATCCCGATCAACGTATCGGCGGCGGCCCGCGCCGCCTCGACCCCCTGGTCCTTCTTGATGGACTTTCGGAGTGTCGTGAACGCCAGCTCCACCTCGCTGACGCGGGAGCCGGAGATGTAGTTCATGGTGTTGCGTTCAAAGCCGGAGACCTCATAGTAACCCCAGTAGGTCGCCTTGGCGTACTCATAAGCCTGCTCGGCTTCGCCGGCGGCGTAGAGGTCCACCGCGTGATTGGCGACGGACGCGATAACGGCGGCCTGGTCGTTGTAATTCCATGCCTGGATGCCGTTGGCCTCCTTATACTCGTCCCAGGTCAGATAATACGTCGTATCATCCGCCATGGCCGAGCCCGGCGCCGCGGCAAAAACAAGGATCAATACCAACAGAAAGCACCCAAAACGGCGCGTATCTTTCATTTCCAACCTTCCTCCCGATAGCTCTCCCGCGCAACGGGATACCGTCTGATAAATTCTTCTGTCAAAAACCGCGCGTCCGGCTCGTGGTCGCTGAACGCCGCGCTGCCTGCCAGAAAATACCTATATTCCTCCGCTCCCGCGTCCCAAGTCGGATCGAGGTTATAATAGCGCCCGTCCGCCTCCGCGATGACCCAGGCGTGGATTTCTCCGCCGGCGGCGCCCCGGACGATCCGGCAGCTGACGCCGCATTCCCGGAGCAGCCGGTAAAGGGCCGCGCAATACCCCTGGCAGGTGGCGCTGCGCAGGACCAGCGCGCCATAGGCCGTGGATTTCAGATGGGAATACGGATTCTTTTTATGGACCTTGTCGTAGCGGACGTTCCGGCAAATGAAATCATAGACCGTTTCCAGTTTCTCATCCTCCGGTGTCTCCTCCGAAAAGCCAAATTCCTCCAGCAGCGCGATAACCTCGGCGGTTACGGCTTCCTCCTGCGCAAGATAATCGTAGTAATCCGGTACGATCTGCACCGTATACCGCCACGCTCCGTCTTCCAGGGAATACGCGCTGTCCCAAGAGTAGCCTCCGAGCTGGCAGCGCAGGTAATCCCCTTCCGTGCTCTCCGTTGTCTCCGCCAGGGACGCTTCGACCCAACCGCCGACGGCGGCGTTCAGCTCTTCGTAGATATCGCCGCCATACCGGAAGGAGATGGTGATGCGTTTCGCGTGTCCGCGCAGGCCGCTGCGGATGGCTTCCACCACCTGTTCAGTGTTGTCGATCTTTCCGCTCAGCGGAAGAGCCGCCTTCCTTTCTCCGCAGGAGCACAGCAGCGCCAGGGCCAGCAGCGCCGATGCAGAGCGCCGCACGTTCATTCTCCCCGCGCTTCCGGCGGCGGGCGAAACGGTCCTCCCCGGCTTTTGCTGATCGTCACAACCTGCGCGCCCCCCTGTTCATCGCGACCGCCGCCACGGTTAGCGGCATCTAACAGCATCATATTATATACGTTTTTTCTCACTCCGGTGCCGCTGCAATGACTTTATATCTCGTTGTTTCTGTTCTCTCAGTGACTTTTTAGCGGCTGCTAACTATTTGCGCGTGACTTTCCCTTTCGATTGTGCTAAACTCAGGTTAGATTTAGCTAACCGCATTGGGGAGGAGTTCCATCCCGCCAGATCAGAGGAAACAAGGTGAATCCGCCTATGGACAAAGAGCAATGGACAGCCATCATAAACCGCGACCGGAGCTATGACGGAAAATTCTTTTACGGGCTGAAAACGACAAAAAAATTCTGCCGGCCCCACTGCCCGAAGCAGAGCTACAATCCCCGGCGAATCGTGATCTTCGCCTCAGTTGAAGAGGCGGCGCGGAGCGGGTACCTCCCATGCTCCCGCTGCCATCCCGACCTTCCCGACTGGACGGACGCGAAGACGGAGCTGGCCAGGTCCGCGGAGGCCTACATCCGGGCGCACTACGCGGAAAAATTCTCCCTTTCCACGCTGGCGGAAGCGATGCATGTTGACAAGGCGTATCTTGCGCGCAGCTTCAAAAGCGTCAAGGGCGTCACGCTTCTGGATTTTTGCAATCATGTCCGCTGTGAATACGCCAGGGAAATGCTGACGCACCCGGAGCTGTCGATTTCCTATATTTCTTCCACGGTAGGGTATGTCTCGGCCTCCCATTTCTCCCAGGTATTTCGGAAGGAATGGGGCTGTACCCCCTCGGAATACAGAGAAAATTTCTTTCGTTCGCTGGAACTCAGCGGCGCCTGAGTTCTTCCATATTTTAAGCGCGTTAAAAAGCCTTCCCCGCCTGGGCGGGGAAGGCTTTTATGCGTTATGTCCTGCGTTGCCCGGGACTGTCCCCCGGGGTTCCTCCTCTACAATCAGTCCAAAGAGCTCGTTGATGCGCCCACGGCGGTCCTGGAGGTAGAGCCAGCCGAAGAGGCATTCCAGCCCTGTGGCCGCGTGGTAGCTCCCCACGCCGGCGTGTTTGGGGATTGAATTGACATGGGCGTTGCGCCCCCGGCGGTAAACCGCCCGCTCCTCCTCGCTCAACAGGGGAAGAATGCGCTTCATGGCCTCCGCCTGGGCCGCGGCGCTGACATAACCCACCGTGGCCCGGTGCATGTCCCGGTTCGTTAGGCTGCGGCGGCATATGATATAAGAACGTACCAGAAGCTCATACACGCAGTCCCCAATATGCGCCAGCGCCAGACTGGAAAGGGAAGCAAGCTCCCGTTCATCCAGAGCGGGTTTCAAAAAATCTGACATCGTAACCGCTTCGCCCCCATTGCCTCTCAAAGGTAATCACATGAAATCGAACTTACATTGTTCGTCTGCGGAGTGTGGGCTTTATTGCCAGTCCTCCGGGGCGTCGTCCTTGTAGTCCGCGAAGGAAGGCACCTTTTCTGTCGGGGCGGTGCCCTGGACCGTCTGCATCTCGAGCCACTGCTCCCTTGTCAGCAGTATCTGGCGGGGCTTGCTGCCCTCGAAGGGGCCGACGACGCCGATCCGCTCCATCTGGTCGACAATGCGGGCGGCCCGGGAATAGCCTAACTTCAGCCGCCGCTGCAGCATGGACACGCTGGCCTGCTTCGTCTCGAAAATGACCTCCACGGCCTGGGGCAGCAGCTCGTCGTAGCCCTCTTCCTCCGGCTCGTCCACGCTCTCCGCCCGGGACGCTCCCTTGTCCTTGCTGTCCTTCTCCGCCGCGGCCTGCTCGATGCTGTGCATGATTTCCTCGTTGTAGTTGGCCTCGCTGTTGCGCTTGATGAAGCCCACGATCTCCTCCCGCTCCTCGTCGGTGACGAAGGCGCCCTGGATGCGGTTGGGCTTGCCGATGCCGATGGGGGCGTAGAGCATGTCGCCGCTGCCCACCAGCTTCTCCGCGCCCATCTGGTCCAGAATGATGCGCGACTCCATGGAGGACGACACCGCGAAGGCGATGCGGCTGGGGATGTTGGCCTTCATCAGGCCGGTGATCACGTCCGCGCTGGGGCGCTGGGTGGCGATGACGAGGTGCATCCCGGCGGCGCGGCCCATCTGGGCCACGCGGCAGATGCTTTCCTCGACTTCCTTGCTGGCCACCATCATCAGGTCCGCCAGCTCGTCGATGACAATGACCACCTGCGGCAGTGGCGCCGCGCCGTTGCGCTTCTGGATGGTGTTGTAGCCCGCCAGGTCCCGGATGCCCGCCTCAGAGAACAGCCGGTAGCGCTTGAGCATCTCCACCACCGCCCATTGCAGGCTGCCGGCGGCCTTTTTCGGATCCGTGACCACGGGGATGTAGAGATGGGGGATGCCGTTGTACACGCCAAGCTCGACCATCTTTGGGTCAATCATAATGAGCCGCACTTCCTCCGGGGTGGCCTTGTACAGCAGGCTCAGGATGAGGCAGTTCATACACACGGATTTGCCGGAGCCGGTGGTGCCGGCAATCAGGAGGTGGGGCAGCTTGGCGATGTTGCCGACGATGGCGTTGCCGCCGATGTCCTCGCCGATGGCGAAGCTCAGCTTGCTGGAAGCGTTTCGGAAGGGTTCGGTGTCGATGATATCCCGCAAATATACCGTGCTGACCAGCTTGTTGGGCACCTCAATGCCCACGGTGGAGATTTTGTCGGGGATGGGCGCGATGCGCACGCCGGTGACGCCCAGGGACAGGGCCAGGTCGCCGGCCAGGTTCGTGAGCTTGGCCAGCTTGACGCCGGCCTCCAATTCGAGGTCGTAGCGGGTGACCGTCGGGCCACGGGTGATGTCGCTGATGGCGGCGTTGACGCCGAAGGAGTCCAGCGTGGCCTGCAGCCGCGCCCGGTTCATGTTGATCTCCTCCCGGGCGTCCACGCCCCCTCCCCCGCCGGCGTGGAGCAGCTTCACGGGCGGGAAGATGTAGTCCGGCTCCGCCGCCACCCGGGCGTCCTTTTCCACCACCGCGCGGGCCACTTCCTCCGTTTCCTGCATCAGCTCGTCGGGGTTCAGGCCCTTCCTGGAGCCGGTGCGGATGCTCCGGGCCACCTCGGTGGAGATCTCCTCTGTCTTGACCTTTTCCTCCACGGGTTCCGCCAGCGTCACCCCGGCCATGTCCGCCGCCTGCTCCATGCTCAGGGGGGCCACGTCCTCCGTAGAGACAGGCTGGACCGCGAAAACCGGAGGCGGCAGCTCCACAGCGGGAGAAGGAACGGGTTCGGATTTCGCGCGGCCCCTGGGCGCGGGCTTCTCCGCCGGAGGCTCCGGCAGGGCTTCGCCGTCGACGGGGATGTCGATGGCGCGGCGCAGGTTCCGGCGCTGGATGCGGGTTTCCGCCGCGGCCTCCGACGCCTTGTCCTGGCGGCGCAGCACGGGCCCGGCCTCCCGGGCGGCGGCGCGGCGGGCCGCCTCCTCCTCGTCATAGCGCTGGGCGATCTCCCGGCGCTCCACAGCTTTGTCGTGCATCCGCTCGGCGATGGTTTTCGGTGAGATGCGGAAGGCCACCATCAGCAGCGCCAGCAGGAGGATCAGCAGCAGCATGATGGAGAGGAAATTTCCCAGCAGCGTATGTCCGCCCCAGCCCAGCACACCGGAGAGGATGCCGCCGCTCTCCATCTCCACGCCGCTGACGTACATCTCCCGCAGAAAGGCGGAGCCCTCGCCCTTCACCGGCTGCAGCAGCCGCGCGGTGGGCACCTGGACCAGCGCCCCCAGCAGCAGCGGAAAGAGCATCAGGCAGAACACCCTCCCCTCCACCGGCCTGCCCCGGCTGATGAGGATGACCACAGACGCGGCCAGAAGCGCGGCGGGAAAGACATAGTAGCCATAGCCGATCAGCCCCTTGACGAAGGAGCAGACGGGGTTGACCAGCAGCGCGTCCACGGAGAAATAGCCGGCGAAAAAGAACACGGAGAGGAACAAAAACACGCCGGCCCATATAAGGTGGTTATAGCGCGGCGCGGGCGCGGCCTTCGCCCCCCCGGAGCGGCCCGATGCGCTTTTCTTCGCGGTTGTGCTTTTCTTTTGTGCGGTAGCGGCCATAAGCATTTTCCTTTGCAAACACGTTTTTCAAAATCTCCCCCGCCGCCGGCGGGGTTCAGAACCCGAAGGGTTCTGAACAGTTACCAGTTATGATTATCTCAACACCGCCGTGAGGA
Organism: Oscillospiraceae bacterium; assembly: GCA_017477525.1. Classification (GTDB taxonomy): domain Bacteria; phylum Bacillota; class Clostridia; order Oscillospirales; family Oscillospiraceae; genus RGIG7114. The sequence continues at coordinate 7,199 of JAFUVO010000029.1, forward strand.
TCAGGGTCAGGACGCCGGCGAACGCGCAGTAATAGGCGAAATACCCGAATTTTCCCCGGTGGACGATCCAGCGCAGTAGGATAATCGCGCAGTAGCCCACCACCCCCGCCACCAGCATCCCCAGCAGGCAGGCGGGGACTGTGGACCAGTCGATGCCTTCGGAAAAAGCGTCCATCAGGGACAGCAGGTTCGCCCCCAGGACGGCGGGAATCGACAGCAGGAAGGAGAATTTGACGGCGAACTGGCGGCTGAGCCCGGCGGTGATGCCGGCGGCAATGGTAGTGCCAGAGCGGCTCAGCCCCGGGACAGTGGCGATGGCCTGGCTCACGCCCACCAGCACCGCGTCCCAGACGGCCATATTGCCGGCCTTTTTCCGCCCCTGGGGCATCCGGTCGGAGACCCAGAGCATCGCCCCCGTCAGAATCAGCGCGATTCCGATGAACAGGGTGGAATCGTAGAGCCGCTCAATCTGCTTGTGGATGGGCAATATCAGCACCAGCGGCAGGGTGCCGATAACCACCATGAACAGCAGCCGCACCCCCTTGTAGCGACGCCGCTCCACGCCGGGGGACGGGTGGCGCGTGTTGTGGATAAAATCGCGCAGGTCGCCGATGATCCCCTGGATGTCCGCCCGGTAGGCCACACAGACGCTGACCAGCGTGGCCAGATGCAGCAGCACATCGAAAAAGACGTTGTCCGTCCCCTCCTTGCCCATGCCGAAAAGGTTTTGAAAAATCGACAGGTGCCCCGAGCTGGACACGGGCAAAAACTCCGTCAGGCCCTGGATAAATCCCAAAACGATCGCCTGCCATGCCGTCATACGCTGTCCTCCCCTGGATAGGATACAAAATATGTTTGGCGCCGCCATGCCGTAGAAGCGCCCTTTTGTGCCTGGCGCAGGATATCACGTTAGTGCATCATATTAGCACAAGTTTGAAAAAAGTACAAGCGAAGAAGCTGGCGGTACAAAAATAACGCAAAAATAAACAAATTATGTACTTACATCTGAATCTTTTCGCATGACGGCAAGCCTTCATTTTTCACTTTTCGCTCCGAGGCGCCAACGGCTCCCACGCCGGAGGCGGGGGAGCCGTCAGCCGTCAGGCAGACTGAGGGGGTGTGCTATTTAAGTATATTTCCCTCCGCTTCCAGCTCCAGCAGCCGCCGCTTCCGTTCCAGGCCGCCCGCGTAGCCGGTGAGGCTGCCGTTTGCGCCCAGAACCCTGTGGCAGGGGATGACCAGGGAGATCGAGTTGCGCCCCACCGCCGCCCCCACGGCCCTGGGGGATACGGCGCGGCCAAGCCGTTGGGAGAGCCGGGCGGCCAGGGCGCCGTAGGTCACGGTTTCCCCGTAGGGGATCTCCAGCAGCGCTTCCCACACCGCTTTTTGGAAAACCGTCCCCCGGAGTTCCAGCGGCGGCAGGAAGTCCGGGGCTTCCCCCCGGAAATACAGGTCCAGCCAGCGCCGCGCCGCTTCAAGGGCAGGCGAGGTCCCCGCGCTCCGATCTGTCGCGAGGCTTCCGCCGAACCGGCGCTGTCCCTCGAACCAGAGCCCGCACAGTCCGGCGCCGCCGGAGGCAAGGGTGATCTCCCCCAGCGGGGAGGCATAGCTTGTGACACAGTCCATGATGGATGCTCCTTCTCGCGCAGTTGCGGGGGCTGTGAAAAAAGCCAATCGCAAAAAAGTTGCGAATACAGTGCGAATACAGTAAAATTCCGGCAAAAAGAATCGCTGTCATTGCTCACCAGTGCGCGCTTTTCGCGAAGGCGAAAATGCAGTGGTGAAGGCAATCCCCCACTCCGGATGCTGACGGTAAATGTTTCGCTCAAAAGGCAGTTGCAACTGGTGGGGGGATTGCTTACACCAGTCTGCGGACTGGTGTGCAATGACAGCGTTTTTATTGTTGTTAGCAAAGGCTGACTTTTTTCACATCCCCGAGTTTATTTCAGCTTGATGCCCCAGATTTTGCAGTTCCGGGTTCCGATGACGACCGTGTCCCCGTACACGGCGGGGCTGGCCTCCACGCCGCCGCCCAGGCTGGTGCTGTCCAGCACCTCGCCCGTCAGGCCGTCCAAAAGGTACATGTTGGTACCGGTCTTGTTGTAGTTGCAGTAGACCACATAGCCGCTGCCGTCGGAATTGTAGACCAGCACCGGAGAGGACCAGGTGTAGTAGGACCTGTGCTGCCAGACCTCCTCCCCGGTTTCCCGGTCGATGCAGACCAGCAGTCCGTTGTTCTGGGCGTCCGTCTTGGCGACCGTGACGTAGACGTACTTTTCCAGCTCGTTTTTCCCCAGGGCCACGGTGGACTGGACGCCGCCGGAGACCCCGGACTCGGTGTAGCAGGTGTAGTCCGTGTGCCAGACGATTTCCCCGTTCTCCGCGTCGATCTTGAACACGGGGATGGTGGCGGTGGTATAGCTGCGCCAGCCGTAGTGGAAGGAGGTGCTGACGTAGATATAGGGGTGTCCGTCCTCCATGGCCAGCACGGGCGTGGCGTTGGAATCGTCAAGGATGTCCTGGACCCAGGCCACATCAAAGGTGTTGAGGTCGATGCACATGAGCCGTCCGCCGTTGTCGGCGATGATCATGTGGCCGCGCCAGATCACCGGGCTGTCCTCCATCCCCACCCAGTAGCCGCCCACGATGCTGGTGCGGGTGCCGTAGTAGCGCCACTTTACCACAGTGGGGTCGATGCTCAGGCTGCCCGCGGCCTCGTCATAGGCGGTGTTGAGCTTGATGATGTAGACGATGCCGTTCTCTCCGGGGTAGATCAGCTTATCCGTCTCCGCGTCCACCAGGGGGGAGCCGTCAAAATAGGACAGGTTCCCCCGGAGGGAGAAGCCGCCCCGGGCCTCCACGTCCGTGTGGCCGAAGGAGTACAGAATCTCAAAGTCGATGAGGCTGACCACGAAGGCCCTGGCATAGCCCTGGGGGCTGTCATATCCCGCGCCGACGTAGAGGATGGGGTAGCCCCTGGGGTCCAGGGCTCCCGCGCCCTTGAAGGGAAAGCCCAGATCCAGGCTGTCCCGGGTCGGCTTGCCGTTTTGCAGATCCAGAAAATAGATGTGGCCGTCCATCGTGGCGTAGATGACCTCCACCAGCTCGTCGTCCTGCTTTGCCCAGTTGTACATGTTCATGACAGCTTTCGTGGACCTGGGCCAGCGGACCAGCAGGGGCTGGCCCACCCAGCCGCTGCCAGACCAGGTTTCGCCGTCATATGTAAAGGTGCCGGTGTCGACAGACCAGCGCTCCCCGAATTTGCGCTCGCTCATATTCGCCAGCCCGTAGCTGGCGCTGTCCCGGAAGTTGTTGCCCCGGAAAGTGATGATCCCCTGCATCCGGGTATAGTCGGCGCCGTAACCGAAATCGACAGGCTCCGCGGCGGAGTAGCTCTCATCCTCCCCCAAAATCCTGCCGTCCACCTCCACGGCCTCCCGGAACAGAAAAATCTCCGGGTCCGTTTCCTCCGTGTGCCAGGGGGCGAAATCCGATAGCGGGACCGGCGTCGGCGCGGGCGTCGGCGTGGGGGGAAGCGTGGGAATGGCTTCCGTTTCCTCGACGGGCAGGTGCTCCTGCCCCCCTGCGGACACCGGCGTCAGAACCGGCGCTCCGCCTCCGCCCACAGTTCCGGGGGTGATTTCCTCCGGCGGCTGCTTCGGTTCCGCAGTGGCATGGCGGTAGACAGAGAGCGCCAGCAGCGCCAGCAACAGCAGCAGGATCAGCGCGCCGGCGGCGGAAAAAAGCCACCCGTTGCCCCGCGGGGGCCGGGTTTGTGGTTCACGCATGTATCAAAACACCCGATTCTCTGATAGTTTAGCTTTCTTCATTTTATCAGACGCGGGAGAAAAATGCAAGTGTTATGCAAAACTCAGATATCCTCCCCCAATAGGGGGAGGATATCTGAGTTACGAATTGCCCGTACCGCCCGTTCCGGTTACGCCTGTCGCTCCGGTCGTCCCGGCCGGCCGGTTCGCGCCGGCCGCGTCCGTCATGTTTCGCTCTTCTTCCCGTATCGTTTCATTCTCGTTTCGCACTGTGGGGTCATTGCGCTCGTCGATGATCCCGTCCCGGTCTGTGACGATCCCGTCGTTTTCATCGGGCACCATGGCCTCGGGAAGCAGTTCGTCCATATCCGGCAGGACATCTGTCGGGTTCGCCGGGGCCGTGGTGTCGTTCCGCATGTCCCGGCTGTCCCCGCACCCGGTCAGCGCGGCCAAGCACAGGGCCGATATTGCCAAACCATATATCAGCGCCTTTTTCAATCCTTCACCCTCCATCTTTTGATTGGTACGGCCTTATTGTTTGCACCAAAGCGGATTCTATGCTGCCAAAAGCAGTTTGGAGAGTGAATTGTTTCCAATTTTGATTTTTCTGTTGCTTTTGCGCGGGGCGATTATTATAATATAAAAGAAATATCCGCTCCGCCGCGGGTGTTTCGCTGATATACGAAAAAGGGGGCCGGCACGGATTGGACACGCAAAAAACAAAGTACGGCCCCGGCGCGTGGTTCCGGCTGTGTCCGGCGCGGCACGTCCTGTCCGCGCTGGGGCTGCTCGTCATCGGCCTATATTTTGCCTTTCGCGGCAACACAGCGGTGATGAACCGGCTGCGGGAAGGGCTTGTGCTGCCCTGGCAGCGCTTTTTCCGGCGACTCACGGCCCACTTCGCCTTTTCCGCCGCCGAGTGCCTCATCTGCGCCGGCGTTCTGGCGGCCCTGGCTTATATCATCTATACCGCGGTCGAACTGTTCCGCCGGCCGGAGCGCCTGCGGCGGCTGTACCGCTTTGCCATGAGCTGCCTCTGCGCCTTCTCCCTGATCTATGCCGGCTTTTGCCTGCTGTGGGGGGCCTTCTACTACACCTCCGATTTTGAACGGCAGAGCGGGATCATCGCCCGGCCCGTCGCGGCGGAACAGCTCGACACGGTGACGCGCTGGTTTACCGACCGGGTGAACGAGTATTCCCGCCTCGTCCCGCGAAACGCGGACGGGACCTTCGCCGGCGATATGGACGGCTATTTCGCCCACGCGCCGGAGCTCTATCTCGCCGTGGAAAAAAAGGTCCCCTGCCTCGCCGGGGACTGTGTGCCGGCGAAAAAATTTTTCTTTTCCCGCGCCATGAGCTACGTCAATTTCACCGGCTTCTATTTTCCCTTCACCGCGGAGGCGAACATCAATATTGATTCCCCCGGCTGCCTGATCCCCTCCACCATCGCCCATGAGCTGGCCCACCAGCGGGGCGTGGCCGAGGAGGACGAGGCCAACTTCGCCGCGGTGCTGGCCAGCCTGGAGGACGGCGACGAGCTGTATTGCTACTCCGCCTGCCTCCTGGCCTACATCCACCTGGGAAACGCCCTCTACCGCGCCGATTACGGGGCCTGGGCGGAAAATTACCGGAGGCTGGACGCCGGCGTCCGGGCCGACCTGGACGCCAACCGGAGCTACTGGGCCCGGTTTGAAACGCCGGTCTCCACCGTTTCCGACTCGGTTTACACCGGCTTCCTCCACAGCTACGGCCAGACCCTGGGCCTGCAGACCTACGGAAAATGCGTCGATCTTCTGGTTACATATTATTATGACCGCGCGGCGGCGGAAATCTCCCCCGGCGCGGCGGAATGAGCCGATGCCTGGCCCATCCCGCCGCCGGGGGAGATTATTCCACGCTGAGGAGCGTGTAGCCCGCGTCCTTTACGGCGCCGAACAGCGCCGCGTCCGCCACACCGGCGGGGCGGGTGATCTCGGCCCGTTTGGCCTCGTGGCTGATGCTGCGCACCGTCACCCCGGGCAGGGCTTCCAGCGCCTGCTTCACGTGGGCCTCGCAGTGGGGGCACATCATCCCCTCAATATTTAATATCGCATGATTTCCGTCTGCCATGACTGTCCTTGTCTCCTTTCAAAGCGCAATGTTATCGTTGCGATTGTAACCGACGGCCCCGCGTTTGTCAATCATGCCCCTGGGAATCGAAGCTTTGGGATTTCGTCAAAATCATGACAAAGAAATCAAGCATTTTCAAGCCTTCCCGGCCCGGGAGCCTGAAAACGCTCGTTTTTATTGTGCAATTTTTATGAAACTTTTGGCAGAAGCGGAAAAAGCCGTAGCATAAGGGCGAAAAAGCGCGAACTCAAACTTTTTCCGTTGACAAAGTTCATTTTTCCATGTAAGATTGCAGCATCAAAAACAAAAACGAAAAACACAATACTTGCCAATATAGGTTCGGATAAATTTGAGGGCCCGAATGTCTCTACCGTGACCGCCGTGAAGTCACGACTATTGGTAAGCATGTCTCCCGTGTTTTCTCCGGCTGCGGGAGGTGTGTGTACTGTTTCCTAAATTGGCAGACTTACCGGCGTATGGATGAAGTCTGCTCTTGTTTTTTTGGAGGGTGTCCGCATTATGCTGTTGATGGAAGAGAAAATATTATCTGAGGGCGCCGTGCTCCCGGGCGGGGTGCTCAAGGTCGGCTCCTTTCTGAACCAGCGCATTGACACCGGCTTCCTGCGGGAAATCGGGCGGGAGATCGCCCGGCTCTTCGCGGAGGACGGCGTGAACAAAATCCTCACCGTCGAGGCCAGCGGCATCGCCATCGCCGCCGCCGCGCTGGAAATGCAGGTGCCCATGCTGTTCGCCAAAAAACACAAGACCAGCAACGTGGACGGCAGCGTTCTCAGCGCTCCGGTCCACTCCTTCACCCACAACACGGACTACAACATCATGGTCAGCCGCGATTATCTCGGCAAAGGGGACCGGGTGCTGCTGGTAGACGATTTTCTGGCCAACGGCGCGGCCCTCTGCGGGCTGCTGGAGCTGTGCCGCGGCGCGGGGGCGGAGGTCGCCGGCGCGGCGGTCGCCATCGAAAAGGCCTTCCAGGGCGGCGGCGCGCTGCTGCGCGGCGAGGGCCTCCGGGTGGAAGCCCTGGCCCGTATCGCGTCCATGGAGGATGGGAATATCCGCTTTGTACGTTAAAGCGTATGGGCCGCGCCGTTCGCGGCGGCGCGATTCATAATATATGACAGGGAAACACAAAACACACATTTTTTAGGAGGAACAAAATGAAAAAACTTGCATCCGCGATCCTGGCAGCGACTCTGGCCGTGGGACTGTTCGCCGGCTGCGGCGGCAGCGCCGGCACAAGCTCCGGCAGCGCATCGTCCTCGACCGGCAGCACGTCCAACAGCAGCTCGACCACGACCACCACAACGACGGGCGGGGCCACAGAGGGCAGCACCCCCGCTGCCGCGGCCGATCTCAAGGTCGGCTTCATCTGTCTCCACGACGAGAACTCCACCTATGACCTGAACTTCATCAATTCCGCGAAGGCCGCCTGCGCCACCCTGGGCATCCCCGAGAGCAACTACTTTATCCGTACCAACATCCCGGAGACAGCGGCCTGCTATGACGCCGCCGCCGAGCTGGCGGACGCCGGCTGCGCCTATATCTTCGCCGACAGCTTCGGCCATGAGGACTACATGATCCAGGCCGCCAAGGAATTTCCAAACGTCCAGTTTGCCCACGCCACCGGCACCCGCGCCCACACCGAGGGCCTGTCCAACTACCACAACGCCTTCGCCTCCATCTACGACGGCCGTTATCTGGCGGGCATCGCCGCTGGCCTGAAGCTCAAAGAGATGATCGACGCCGGCGAGTTTACCGCCGAGGAAGCCAAGATGGGCTATGTCGGCGCTTACACCTACGCGGAAGTGATTTCCGGCTACACCAGCTTCTACCTGGGCGCGAAGAGCATCGTCCCCGAGGTCACCATGGACGTCACCTTCACCGGCTCCTGGTATGACGAGACCGCCGAGAAGGAGGGCGCGAACAACCTCATCAACGCCGGCTGCAAGCTCATCAGCCAGCACGCCGACTCGATGGGCGCCCCCACGGCCTGCGAGAGCGCCGGCATCCCCGACGTCAGCTACAACGGCTCCACGGTCGACGCCTGCCCCAACACTTTCATCGTGTCCTCCCGCATCGACTGGGCGCCCTACTTTGAGTATTCCATCGGCGCTGTGATGCGCGGCGAGAGCTTCGACACCGACTGGTGCGGCAGCCTCGAAACCGGCTCCGTCGCCCTGACCGCGGTCAATGAGAAGGCCGCCGCCCCCGGCACCCAGGAGGCCATTGACGCCGCCCGCGCCGAGCTCATCGCCGGCACCCGCCACGTCTTCGACGTCTCCACCTTCACCGTCAACGGCGAGCACCTCGATACCTTCGCCCCCGGCGCGGCCACCGACGGCACCTTCGACCCCAGCACCCCCATCGTCTACGACGGTTACCTCCACGAGAGCGATTACCGCAGCGCCCCGTACCTCGACATCACCATTGACGGGATCAACCTGCTGGATACCCGCTTCTGACATCAGGCAATAACGGGAAGTCCCGCCCAATCGGGCGGGCCGTCCCTGAGCGATAGCTGCATGAGGCGGCGCGACGCAATTCTTTCCGCGCTGCCCTGTGCAGTTATCATTTTTTCGTAAGTGTTGGGCATGGGTGTTTCCCTCCCCCGTGGTGAGGGAAACACCGAAAAAGATAAGATTTTGTTTTGCTTCTTCCCCCTCCGGGGGAGGACAAAAGGCTGCTGAGAGGGAGGCAATGCCCATGGGTAACAAGGTCGCGGCGGTGCAGATGCGCGACATCACAAAATCCTTCGGCACGGTCAAGGCCAACGACAAGGTCTGGCTGGATATCTACCGGGGGGAAATCCTTGCCCTTCTGGGCGAGAACGGCAGCGGGAAAACCACGCTGATGAACATGCTCTCCGGCATCTACTTCCCGGACGGCGGACAGATTTTCGTGGACGGGAAGGAAGTGACCATTGGCTCCCCCCGGGACGCCTTTGATCTGGGCATCGGGATGATCCACCAGCATTTTAAACTGGTGGAGGTCCTGACCGCGGCGGAGAATATCGTGCTGGGCCTCCGGGAGAAGGGGCGGCTCAACATGGCCGCCGTGGAGCGGAAGGTCCGGGAAATCTGCGAAACCTACGGCTTCGACGTGGACCCTGGCCAGAAAGTCTACGACATGTCCGTGTCCCAGAAGCAGACCGTTGAGATCGTCAAGGTGCTCTACCGGGGAGCGGACATCCTCATCCTGGACGAGCCCACGGCGGTGCTGACGCCCCAGGAGACGGACAAGCTCTTTGCCGTGCTGCGCAATATGCGGGACAGCGGCAAGGCGGTGGTGATCATCACCCACAAGATGCACGAGGTGGAGGAGCTCTCCGACCGGGTGGCGGTGCTCCGTCAGGGCCGCTTTGTCGGGGACATGGCCACGAAGGACACCAACGCCCAGGAGATGACCAACATGATGGTGGGACACGCCGTGTCCCTGAACATCTCCCGCCCCGAGCCGGAGGACCCCAGGCCCAGGATTGAAGTGAAAGGGCTGACGGTGCGGAGCATCGACGGGATCGTGAAGCTGGACGACGTGTCCTTCACCGCCCGCTCCGGGGAGATTTTGGGCGTGGCGGGCATTTCCGGCTGCGGCCAGAAGGAGCTGCTGGAGGCTATCGCGGGCCTGCAGCCCACGGAGCGCGGCAGCATCAGCTATATCAACGACGACGGGAGCCGGGAGGAGCTTCTGGGGAAGGACCCCCTCAGCATCCTCGAGATGGGCGTGAGCCTCTCCTTCGTGCCCGAGGACCGGCTGGGCATGGGCCTGGTGGGGAACATGGACATGACCGGGAACATGATGCTCCGCTCCTACCGCCGGGGCAAAGGTCCCTTCCTCGACCGCCGCTTCCCCCTTCACCGGGCGGAGTGGGTCCGGCAGGAGCTGGACGTGAACACCCCCGGCCTCACGACCCCGGTGCGCCGCCTCTCCGGCGGCAACGTCCAGAAGGTGCTGGTGGGCCGGGAAATCGCCTCCGCCCCCACGGTGCTGCTGACCGCCTACGCGGTCCGCGGCCTGGACATTGGGGCCAGCTACACCATCTACGATATGATTAACCTGCAAAAGGCAAAGGGCGTCGCGGTGATCTACGTGGGCGAGGACCTGGATGTGCTGCTGGAGCTGAGCGACCGGATTTTAGTGCTCTGCGGCGGCAAGGTCAGCGGCATCGTGGACGGGCGCAGCGCCACGAAACGGGAGGTCGGCATGATGATGACAAAGCTGGGAGGTGGCCGGAGTGCATAACGCCCTGTTCCATATCTCAAAGCGGCGGGAGCTGCCCTGGTATTCCGCCTGGGGCATCCGGGGCGCGGCTATCGTGCTGGCGCTCGTGGTCTGCGCCATCGTCACCGCCCTGGCCACGGGGCTGAACCCCCTGGCGGTCTACGGCACCATGTTCCAGGGGGCCTTCGGCACCACCCGGCGGGTCTGGATTCTGCTGCAAAACCTGGCGATTCTGCTCTGCATCTCCCTGGCGGTCACCCCGGCCTTCAAGATGCGCTTCTGGAACATCGGCGCGGAGGGCCAGGTGCTCATCGGCGGCCTGGCCACCGCCGCCTGCATGATCCTGTTGGGGGGCAAGCTGCCCAACGGGCTGCTCATTTTGATTATGCTCCTCGCCGCCGTGGCGGCGGGGGCCGTCTGGGCCATGATCCCCGCCATCTTCAAGGCCAGGTGGAACACCAATGAAACCCTGTTCACCCTGATGATGAACTATGTGGCGACGCAGCTGGTGGCCTTCTTCGTGATCGTCTGGGAGTCCCCCAAGGGCTCGGGCAAAATCGGCATCATCAACCAGAACACCGAGGCCGGCTGGCTGCCCCAGCTGGCTGGGCAGAAATATCTGCTCAACATCGTGGTGGTGGCGGTGCTGACCGTCGCGATGTACGTCTACCTCAACTACACCAAGCACGGCTATGAGATCTCCGTCGTGGGCGAGAGCGAGCGCACGGCGCGCTATGTGGGCGTCAAGGTGGGACGGGTCATCATCCGCACCCTCTGCCTCTCCGGCGCGGTCTGCGGCATCGCGGGGCTGCTGCTGGTGGGCGGCACGGACCACACGGTCACCACCTCCATCGCTGACGGGCGGGGCTTCACGGCGGTCATGGTGTCCTGGCTGGCAAAGTTCAACCCCATCGGCATGGTGTTCGCCAGCTTTTTAATTGTCTTCCTGGGGCGGGGGGCCAGCGAGATATCGACAATCTATGGCCTCAACCACTCCTTCGGCGATATCCTGACCGGCATCATCCTGTTTTTTATCATCGGCAGCGAGTTTTTCATCACCTACCGGCTGAGCTTCCGCAAAAAGGAGGTCTGAGGGCGCCATGTTTGATATCGTATCCTTCATTCCCCGGGCCGTGATGCAGGGCATCCCCCTGTTGTACGGCGCCACGGGGGAAACGCTGACGGAAAAATCCGGCAACCTGAACCTGGGCATCCCCGGCATCATGTATGTGGGTGCCATCAGCGGGGTCATCGGGGCTTTCCTCTACGAGCGGGGCGGCAACGTCCAGCCCTTCCCTGCTGTGGCGATCCCGCTGCTGTGCTGCCTGTTTGGCTCGCTGCTGATGGGCCTGCTCTACTGCTTCCTCACCGTCACCCTCCGGGCCAACCAGAACGTCACCGGCCTGGCCATGACCACCTTCGGCGTGGGCTTCGGCAACTTCTTCGGCGGCAGCCTCATCAAGCTCACCGGCAGCGACGTACCCTCGATTGCCCTGAGCGCCACCAGCGCCTATTTCAGCAAGAGCCTCCCCTTCGCCGACAGCCTGGGCGCTTTCGGGAAGATTTTCCTGAGCTACGGCTTCCTGGCCTATCTGGCGGTGGTGATCGCCTTCGTCGCTGCCTGGGTGCTGAAAAAGACCCGGGTGGGCCTGCACCTGCGGGCCGTGGGAGAGAACCCGGCCACGGCGGACGCGGCGGGGCTGAATATCACCCGCTACAAATACGCCGCCACCTGCGCCGGCAGCATGATCGCCGGCTTGGGCGGACTGTACTACGTGATGGACTACGCCAGCGGCGTCTGGTCCAACAACGCCTTCGGCGACCGCGGCTGGCTGGCCATCGCCCTGGTCATCTTCACCATCTGGCGCCCCAACATCGCGGTCCCCGCCTCCTTCCTCTTCGGCGGGCTGTATATCCTCTATCTGTTCATCCCGGCGGGCATGAGCCTCTCCGTCAAAGAGCTGTACAAAATGAGCCCCTATGTGGTGACGATCATCGTGCTGATTATCGTTTCGGTGCGCAATAAAAAGGAAAACCAGCCCCCCGAGAGCCTGGGCGTGGCGTATTTCAGGGAAGAACGATAGACGATATGATTTGCATCCCTCCCCCCTTCGGGGGGAGGGATGCAAATGAATGAGAATTATCTTTCAAACCGGAGGGATGCTTGTGGAGCAAAAACGTCGAATCCGGTCCGCGGTGTGTTTTGCCGCGCTGGGGGCGGCGCTGCTGGCGCTGCTGGCGCTGAACCTCGCCATCGGTACCGCGCGGCTGCCCCTGAGGGAGGTCTGGAACATCCTGCTCCGCCGTGAGGGCGACAACGCGGCGATCGTCTGGGGTATCCGCCTGCCCCGGCTGTTGACGGCGGCGCTGCTGGGCGGGGCGCTGGCGGTGTCAGGGTTCCTGCTGCAAACCTTTTTCGGCAACCCCATCGCCGGCCCCTTTGTGCTGGGGATTTCCTCCAGCGCCAAGCTGGTGGTCGCCCTGGTGATGGTGGCCTCCCTGGCCCGGGGGGCCGCTGTGAGTTCCCTTGGCATGGTGGTTGCGGCCTTCTGCGGCGCGATGCTCTCCATGGGCCTGATCCTCCTGGCCTCCCGGCGGCTGAAAAGCATGGCGCTGTTGATCGTCTGCGGCGTCATGATCGGCTACATTTGCTCCGCCGTCACTGACATTGTCGTGACCTTCGCCAGCGACTCCAACATCGTCAACCTCCACAACTGGTCCCTGGGCAGCTTCTCCGGGAAGGAGTGGCGCGACGTGGGTATGGAGGCGGTGATCGTGCTGGCGGCGCTGCTGGGGGCCTTCCTGCTCTCCAAGCCCATGGGGGCCTACCAGCTTGGGGAGGGCTACGCCCGGAGCATGGGGGTCAACATCCGCCGCTTCCGGGCGGAGCTGATCGCCCTGACCGGGGTGCTCAGCGCCTGTGTGACCGCCTTCGCCGGGCCGATCTCCTTTGTGGGCATCGCGGTGCCCCATCTGATGAAGCAGATGTTCCGCACCGCAAAACCGATTCTTATGGTCCCGGCCTGTTTTCTCGGCGGCGGGGTGTTCTGCCTGCTCTGCGACCTGATTGCCCGGACCCTCTTCGCGCCGACGGAGCTGAGCATCAGCTCCGTGACCGCCGTGTTCGGGGTTCCGGTGGTGCTGTGGATGCTGCTGGCGCGGCAAAAACGGAAGGAGGGGGTCTGAGCGATGGAAGACGCCTTTCTGCAAACGGAGGGCCTGAGCGTCGGCTACGGCGGCGTCCCGGTGATCACCGGCATCGACTTCGCCGCCCACAGCGGAAAAGTCCTGACGCTGATCGGCCCCAACGGGGCGGGCAAATCCACCATATTAAAGACGCTGATCCGCCAGCTCTCCCCCGTCGGCGGTACGGTGTACCTCGGGGGGCGGGATATGGCGGCCATGCCCGCCCTGGACATGGCCAGGTCCACGGCGGCGGTGCTGACCGGCCGCCCCGCCCCGGAGCTCATGAGCTGCGGGGATGTGGTGGCCACGGGGCGCTACCCCTACACGGGGCGGCTGGGCATCCTCTCGGCGGAGGACCGGCGGATCGTGGCGGAGAGCATGGAGCTGGTGCAGGTCTCCGAGCTGCGGGATCGGGATTTTGAGCGCATCAGCGACGGACAGCGCCAGAGGGTGCTGCTGGCCCGGGCCATCTGCCAGGAGCCGAAGCTGCTCATCATGGACGAGCCCACCTCCTTTCTGGACATCCGGCACAAGCTGGACTTTTTGCATCTTCTCCGCCGCCTGGTACGGGAAAAGGGCATCGCGGCGGTGCTGAGCCTCCACGAGCTGGACCTGGCCCAGCGCTTTGCCGACACGGTGCTCTGCGTCAGCGGGGGCAGAGTGGACCGCGTGGGAACGCCGGAGGAAATCTTCCAGGGGGACTATGTGGCGCGGCTCTACGGCGTGGAACACGGGGGCTACGACGCCCTGTTCGGCGGCGTGGAATGTGAAAAGGTCGCCGGTACGCCGGAGGTATTTGTGATTGGCGGGGGCGGGGGCGGCATCCCCGTCTACCGGAAGCTCCAACGCGAGCGCGTCCCCTTTGCCGCCGGGGTGCTGCAGCGCAGCGACTTGGACTACCCCGTGGCAAGCGCGCTGGCGGCGGAGCTGTTCACCGTGCCGCCCTTCGCCCCTGTGGAGGGTCCCGCGCTGGATGCCGCGCTGGCCCGCGCCAGCCGCTGTTCCCGCGTCGTCTGCGCCGTCCCCGCCTTCGGCCCCCTCAACGAAGGCAACCGGGCAATTTTAGACGACGCCCGGCGGCGGGGGGTATTAGAGGAAAATGCCGCGCAAAGATTCCCGTAACACACAGCAAGGCCCCGCTCTTTGGGCGGGGCCTTGCTATAAGATTTTTCGCCGCGTCAGCGCAGCAGCTCCGAAAGAGTAACCACCATCTTCTCCACATCCAAAGGCTTTGCGCGATTCCGACAAATTCACAGGATTTCTGAGCTGTGAAGCGTTTCCAATTCCGAGCCGAGCTTATTGCATCGAAAGGGCTTTCCATGAAGCGGTATCGAAAAAAGGAATTACACACTCATCCCGCAAATTCGGTTTTTGGAGATATCACCATTGCAGCGATGGCCTCCGCCGTTTGCGCAATCTGATCCTCATTGCTGATTGTTGGGACGCCGTCGCCCTTCTGCATCCCATAGCTTCCGAAGTAGGCGTGGCAGCCGCCCTCGATTTGAACCTCCGCAAAGCCCTCCGGAAGTCTTGCTTTGCCCTCGGCGTATTTCTCCAAATTTAGGACGCCGTCCTCCGAGCCATACAGGGATAAAACTTCCAGATCGCTGTCTGTGAGCTCATCTATTGCGTAGGCCGCCAGGAGGATCAGTCCCCGGTAGGCGTCCGCGTGATCCTTGACATAAGCGGCTGCCATCGCGCCGCCCAGAGAATGCCCGCCGATGTACCACTGCGCAATCTCGGGAAATTCCTCCGGGATTCCCTCCGCCGCATCCATATCCAGCACCGCAAGATTTCCGGGCATATGCAGCAACACGCACAGCAGCCCCTGTTCCGCGCAGCGCTCCATCAGGGGAGTGTAGGATTCATACTGCACCTTGCCTCCGGGGTAAAATATCAGACCGGCCTCCGGATGCTCAGGCATGAATACGATCCTGTTTTTGCTCTCAGTGATTGTGACGCCGTCGGCGGGTGGCGCAGCGTTTCCAGCGCGAGATCGCTGGCATGATAATAATCGCCGACATAGATCAGCATCGCCAGCGTCGCGCAGAACAGGACAACCGCGACGGCAATCAGCACCTTGGCTCGGGTTTTCACGGTACGGCGCGGTTTCTTTTGAATTTGCTCATTGTATCCGTTCATCGCTCTGCGTACCAGCCTTTTTGTCCACCAGAGATTCCAGCAGCCCCCGGCAGCCTTCTTCCACATCGCGCCACGTCGACTCAAAATCGCGGGTGTACCAAGGGTCGGCCACCTCCGCGCCGGGGTGCCCGGCGTATTCCATCAACAGATGGATTTTATTTTCGGGATCGCCGCCGCAGATGCGGCGCATGTCCCAAATGTTTTCCTCGTCCATCCCGATCAGGAGGTCGAAGCGGGCATAATCGTTCCGCATCAGCAGCCGCGCGGTTTTCCCGGTACAGTCAATACCATTCTCGGCCAGCTTGTGCTTCGCCGGCGGATAAACCGGATTGCCAAGCTCTTCTCTGGTGCAGGCGGCGGATTCGATATGAAAATCCGCTTCCCGTTCCGCCTTTTTCACCAGATCCTTCATCACATATTCGGCCATCGGGCTGCGGCAAATATTCCCGTGGCAAACGAACAGAATTTTCTTCATGGTATAATTCTCCTATAAAAATTCCTTAATATCATCAAAATCATTACTTTTACGAACATTTTTAGTATTTTAAGAATTTTCTATAATTTTCCTTCCTGGCATATCCCGGCAAAAATTCGCATATCTCGGTCCGCAAAAGTAGTATAACGAGTAGTAAAACGAAGGCCCGGAACCCATTTTACTACTCACCCTTTTTGACCCGATCCAGCTCCTTTTTTGCGTCCTCAAAACCAACGTGGGTATATGTATTGAGCGTGATGCTGATATCAGAATGGCCCATCAGATACTGCAACGTTTTCGGATTCATCCCGCGCTTAGCCATGTTCGAGCAATAGGTATGACGGCAGACATGGGGCGTAACCTTGGGCATCTGCACCTTATAGATGCTGTTGTACTTTTCACAGATGTGCTGGAAGTACTTTTCCCAATGCAAAGCCACCATCGGCATGCCATTCTTATCCAAATAAAGGAATCCGCTTTTGACGACAATCTCCGGTTCCACCGGAGGCTTCGGACGGTTTTCAATTTCATCAAATTGCATTTTTACCACCTCCTATTTCTGAAGCGTTGTCTGGCTCTTCATCATCTTTTCTTCAAACTGGTGTTATTTATAGGGATTATCCTGTGAGAATACAGGCGGCCAGTATGGAAGCGGCTCAGCATTCAGCTTCAGCTTAAAATCACAATAGTCTCCATCTTCAAAGCAGGTATGCTCACGGAAGAGCGGCGCGCCGAGCAAGCCGAAATGCACATAGTCCAGATTGCAGAGGTAGGGCATATAGGCCTCGTGGCCATACTTCCTCGCGAAGTTCGCCAGTGGGCAGGCCAGGTTGTGGTAGCTGAAATCGTAGCCCGACTCGGGCGGGATCTGCGTCTGGGTTTCAAAGCTGCCGGGGTTCGCCGCCGCGTTCTCGGCGTTCTTCGCGTCCTTTTTCACCAGCATTTTGTTCAGCAGCTTCGGGCTTTTGTAAACCTTACCCATGAAAGCGCGGACGATGCCAGGCATCTTCAGC
The DNA here is from genome assembly GCA_017477525.1 of Oscillospiraceae bacterium. Classification (GTDB taxonomy): domain Bacteria; phylum Bacillota; class Clostridia; order Oscillospirales; family Oscillospiraceae; genus RGIG7114. The sequence goes on from JAFUVO010000029.1 coordinate 24,127, forward strand.
GTGTTGCGCTCATAGGCGTAGACCATGATGTGCCCGATTTCCTCCATCGTCGTGCCATATTCCACCTGCGCAAAGCATTTCTCCAAGCCCGGCCAGAAATAGACGGTTTCAAATGCTGTCGCGATATCGAAGGTTTCCGCGGGCAGCTTTAGATTGGATACGTCGCCCTGCCGGACCGTGCAGCGTCCGGCGGCAATCATGTCCTTGTTGTAGTCCCTTGCTTTTTCTACAGACAAATCGGAATAGTCGATGGCGGCTATATGCGCATTCGGATACTTTTTCAGCAGCTCGCCGGCGTTGCGTCCGCCGCCGCATCCGAGATCTATCGCTTTTGTCGGTGTTATGGCGGGCAGATGGGTAAAGCCCCAGTCCGCCAGTTTCGCGTGTCCGGAGTTCATGCCGCTGAGCATCATCCTTCCCAGAAAGCCCTCCGGCTTCCGCGTCTGGCTCACAAAATCCTTGAACAGTCCCATGCGTAACTCCTCCTCATATACTCTCGCTGCGTTCCCAGCCTTCGCCCGCATCTGTTTCATGCCGCACAAAGCGAAAGTTACAGAGCTTTCCGCCCTGACACAGCGTTTCAGTGCGGACGAAATCCGTATAGGGTAGATTGCCATAGTTGATCAGATCGGCGCGGCAGCACATGGCGCCCAGCTTCATCATGCCGCGCGGCCTCAGTATTTTCTCATAGATGCACTCGTTGCACTCAAAGTGGAACTCGTCCTTTGGATCATCCCTGTGCCAAGTGTAGCGCCAGCCGTATCCTGAGCCCTTCTTGAAGCCAACGGGCACAATCCTTTTCATCAGTGGAAGGAAGAAACGCTTCCTGGCCAGCTTCTGCATACCGGACGGGTCGAGGAACTTCCACATCTCTTCGGAGACCGTCCGATACGCATCCTCCTCGCTCCACCCGTCCCGTTGCAGTACTTCATACATGGCGATGGAGGTCAGAATTTGTGCCATATGCTTGTAGTTTCCCTTATCGCAATATTGTTTTTCCTCCTCAATCAGCTCGGCGATGCGGGCATAAATGTCGGATTGTACGTTGCCCGGCAGCGTCGGGAAAAGGTTCTGATAACGGCTGACGGCTACCAGTTTTTCAGGTGTGTACTGAATCATGGATGCCTCTCCTTTTGAAATCTGAAATACCCCACGTAGGCTTTTGGCTCTGCTGCCATGTAACCACAGTGCTGGTATCCCGACCTAATCACAAGCTCCGCATTCGGCATGTACCTTGGGATCATCTTCTTGGAATATATCCAGTCAAGGTCCTTCTCACCGAAGTCCAGATGCAGCTTTTTCTGCTCTTCATCAGTCAGCTTACGCAGATCATAATGACAGCAGGCACGGCAAATGGCGTCTATATCACTTTTGGTGATCCGTCAAACCAGGCGCGGCCAACATGGAATTCAGGGTCGAAAAACAGTCGATAGGCGACAGCCACGCCAAGGGATGCGCCATAGACAAGCGAAATTTCTGTACATCCAATCTCAAGCAAAAAAGACCGCAGCGTTTGGTACTCTTCCTCTGCGGAGTGATATCCGTCCGCCTTGCCGTGTCCTCCCTGATCCGGCGCGATGATATGGTAGTCGCCCTTAAAATTTGGCTTCATCAAGTTGTACAGATCAGAACCTGAAACCATCATCGGCGCCAGAAGAATAATCGTCGGATTATCCCTGCCGCCGAACTCGTTGATGAACATTGCTCAACCTCCTGTTAGCAATGCCTAACCATTGCTCAAAAAATCGTACATCACACGACAGTCCATCATTGGCCGACTGTATGATAGGCGATTCCATTTTGCTTGCTATTATAGCGTATTGTAGCCCATTTTTCAAGGTAGCCCCATTGATTTTTTCACTTGCCCAGCCATCCACAGGATGAACTCCTCCAACGTCGGATCATCCCCGGCATATTCAAACCCTGCCCTCTTCGCTTGGACTGCCGGGTTGGGATTGTTCCTCCCAGCGTCCATGGCTTCCTTCATGTCACTTCGAGCATACTCCTCAGAAACGTGGTTATCACGGGCGCTCTGCTGGATGATCCCTTCGCGCTTTAGCCACCTCGAACTGCTGGCTGAGGGAATTGAACCTCCGCTTGTACTCCTGCCGGCCGAGCATGGCGATGGCATTATTCCGGGATGCAGCGGTACGCCATCTCGGAATGCACATCTGCGAAAAATCACTGAAGGGCAGAAGAAAACCGTCCTTCCCTCTTTCGTTCAGTTTTTTCATCTGGTGTGTTGCAAGGGTGTTGCAAAGCCCGAGATTTCTATAGTATAATACAAGCATAGCCGGAGGCAATACCTCCTCGGTTTCCGAATAGACGTGCCAGCGGGAACCCAAACACGATAGGAAAGCCCGCTGCTTTTTAGAGAGGAGCCTCTCCGCCTGCTGGATGAGAAGCGGCAGACGCTTTGTGGTCACACGGATCGGGAACGGCTCGATCTCCGAAGCCCACACCGGCGTGATGCCTGCAAGCATGCCGCCGAGCGGAAAACTCCCGGAGCCGTCAAACAGGCTGTCGAGGGTCAGATGTGTATCTCTACGGTCATCCATCCGGCATTTCCACCTCTTTCTCTAATCCGCCGTTTTCCGTTCGGGCCAGCCACCATTGATAATCGGTATATCCTCCAGCTCCTCCCGGCTGTATAGTTCGAAGGCGCCGTAGTCAATGTTTACGTCTGTCGTGCGCACAGCGCCGAGATATTCCTCAAAGGTAAGGCCCTTCGAGGTGATCTCTTTGGCGATATCCGCATCGTCGATATAGCGCAGATGCCACGGTTCATAGCCGTAACCCGTGATATGCTCCTTGCCCTCCGGATACCGCAGAATAAAGCCATAGTCGGCCAGTCTGGCATGGATCTTTTCCCAGATTTCAGGATACTGCACCATGTCTTCGTTATAATACACATCCGTAAACGCTCCATCCTCGCCCTTCAGCCGGAAATAGAGGTCCAGCGCAAGACCCATATGGTGCTCCGAGTAGCCCGGTGTAGCGACCGTCTTGGCGGCATAATCCGCTCCGTATTTTTCGATGAAACGGTCCATGATGTCCTGCTGGGCCGCAACGCTCCGGCGCGCGGAATCCAGTTCAAGATAGATACCATCCTGTTCTTCCAAGTCGGCTTTCAGGAGCAGATAAGCGTCGTAAGCCTTTTTCTCCACTTCCACCTCGTCGCCCACAGAATTGGTGACGGTCACGGTTTGCAGAGCGTCCTCCCAACCGTCGGGCAGGGGATGGAGCTTGTTGACCAGCGCCAAATAGTCAATCCCAACAGCCGCCGCATCCGGTTCAGATGAGACAACATTCCCAATCGTGCTCTCCGCGCCGGAATCCGCAGGCGCGGTTTCGATTACGGCTTTCGAACCGCCACAGGCTGCAAGGGAGAATAACATGCAGACAGCAAGCAAAAGATAAATCAGGTTTTTCATTCTGTGCCTCTCCTCATTTTGCCATGCGTTCACAGGCTTCCCCCCATGTTTTCCAGCGTGTCGATCACAACCACGCAGTCAGGCTGAACGGCCCGCATGACCTGCTTCATGATGTACTCAGGGATCGCCACGCAGCCGCCTGTATAGGGCTTTTTCGTTCCAAAGCAGTGCAGGAAGATTGCCGAGCCCCGCCCCGGCGTACCTTCCTCGTTGAAGCTGATATTGAGGCAGTATTGATATTCATACTCGTAATTTACGATATGTTCGCTGTTTTCCATATCAAGGTCGGGAAAGTCCTTGATATCCACCATCTCGTTATATCGCATACCGTCCCGCATATCGCCTGACCAGTATGTATCTTCGGTGACCTTCGTGTAAGGGAGCGCACAGCCTGGGTCCTCCGCTATGCCAAACGCCGCGTTAAAATGATAGACTCCGATGGGCGTCTGCCCGCAGCCCTCCGCATGATCCTCATCCAGGCACAGTCCGTTTCTGCCGATATAGCCGGGTGTGGAGAGAATCTGCTTCCACTGGCCGTCCTCGCCCCGCTGGTGCAGAGATACGGTCGCCGTGGTCTTATCCATCCCCATGCCCGCCACGACAAACAACTGCGTGACGCTTGAATCCTGCGCAGCCGGGAGGGCAGCCACCCAATCCGGGGAATTCATTTCCCGTTGCGCGGAAGCGTGAAGGCTGGACTCCGCCCCGCCGGAATTGACGGTATTGCCCGTTCCGGCACCGGAGCAGCCGGAAAGCGCAAGTATAAGCGCGGTTGAAACGATAAGGATGCTCATAATTCTTCTCTTCAAATTTTATCATTCCTTTCATGCATATTATAGTAAGCGATAATATTATTTCGCTTACCGAATGGATTTCTCATGCTTTCCCACCCGCTGCGCGGGCGGGAAAGCAAAAAAATAAATTTCGTTGACTAAATGTGCGCAACACGGCTTCCACCCTCCCCCGAAAAGGAAAAGGGCGGAAGTGCCGTCTGCCTGTTTAACAAAGAGAAAAGCGCCGGGAAAATCTTTCAAAAAAGGCCCCAGTTTACGTTCAACTACTCCACTCTGACCATCTGGTCAAAGCCGGTCGTTTCAAAAATCTCCTTGACAGATTCAGAAGCATTGACCACGGTCACAGAGCCTTGCCCCAGCTTCTTAACAGCCATCAGCAACACCCGAAGTCCCGCGGAGGAGATATATTCCAGCTTTTCGGCGTCTATTTTCACCCTCCTGATTCCTCCGCAGTGATTCTCGAATACCTCCAGGAGCGCGGGAGCGCTGATCGTATCCACCCGGCCGCGCACAACGCACAGAAGTGTATCATTATACGTGCCCAAGGCGGCGATGACCCTTTTTGCGTCCTCGTTTCCAGCGCCCGCAAGCATGAAAAGCGTGCTTTTCGCCGTTAAATAGGTGGGGTTTACCATTGGTTTGTTTATTTGTTTCTGGTTTTCAGCGTTCCGATCACCACGCCGTAGTTGCCGCCCCTGTCGTCTGCTGCGCCGCTGCGGGCGAAGGCAACAAGTGTCATGAACACCAGATCGAGGTTCTGCTCTCTTGTCCACACCCGGTAAAAGCCCTGCACCGGGACAGCTCCAGCCGCCTTGTGCTGTTCGGCGTCCTCCTCATGGGGGTACTGGCTGGTGCTCTCGGCTCTCGCGATCTCCAGACCGTCCCGCAGGATACGGTAATTGGTGCCGATCAGCCGTCCGTTGCCGCTGTCGAGAGCCGTGTCAACGCTGACGCCGTTTTCTTTGAGGTGCTTCCACACGTCCACGCCGTCCAGTTCAAAGGTATAGTGGTTGTCGATGAGGAAGGTGTCCCACTGACTCTCCTCCTCGTGGCCCACCAGATGCGGTGCCGTGGTCCCATGCTCGTGGTCGATAAAGTCGAACTCATAGGCCGAGGCCAGATTGAACTTCGTCATCTTCGCCTCGTATAGGACACGACGGTACTGATCCTCGATCCGGTGGCCGTACTTCGGTGTGCCAAGGTCGGTGAGGAAATAAACCTCCCGCTCCTCCCCCTGCACGGAAGGGGCATAGCCGGTCTGACCGCTGCGCTCTCTGAGCTCTTTTATCCTGTTCCGATCCTGCTTCTCCTTCACGGCGGAGAAGATGATGAAGGCAAGGATCAGGGCGCCAACGACGATGAAATAAATGCCGATGCCATCGCCGCCGTGTACCACTGTCGGGTCGTTGGGGTCGTACAGCACAGGGATGGTCTTGCCGACCTTGTAGGAGCCGCTGGACTGATTCAATTTCCCGGTATAGGTTTTGCCGTTTACGGTATATTCCACGGTGGGGGTGAAGGTGTCGGATGAATCCGCGGAGCTGTAGTCCCATTCAATATCTACAATGGTGGCGGTGGTTTTTACAAAACCGCGGGATTGGAAAAACGTGGTATAGATACCTGCCGCAAGGCAAAAGGCCGCGATGAGTGCGGCAATGATTTTCAGCTTCGGTCCGCGTAATGAAATCATCAATACCCTCCGTTACTTGATAAATGTGCTGTCGCCGCCGTGTTCGGCGTTGCCGTCGTGCCAGATCAGCTCGCTGCCGCTGAGCTCAAACCAGCCGCTCTCCTCCCAACTGCCGTCGAGATAGGTCTCCTCACCGTTTTCGTCGTATTCATTCTTTTCCCACTGGCCGTATTCGTAGACGAGCCTTCCGTCCTCCAACCTTGCGGTCAGCTTCCAGGTATCCGAAACGCTTGCGCTCTCCGGCCATCTCACCATAATATTCACCTTGCCGGGAGCCACGCACCAGGAAATATCCACCTCGCCCCGTCCGGCGATCTTCTCGTACCACAGGCCGTAGTAGTGCTCCAGGCTCGGGTCGAAAGGCTTGACTCCGGCCAGCTCGGCCACGGCGTAATACCAGCCCTGCATCGCCTCCGCGCATGTGATGTTGTCATCCTCCCACGCCGCCTCATACAGGGCCTCATGGTCTCCGGACACATAGCGCACATAGCCGCCCGGCGCGAAGAAGAAATCAAGACGGGCGCCGTCCTCCGGGAAGTTCAGGACTACATATTCGCCGTTCGGCGTTTCCTTGGCGTCAGCCTCAAAGAAGTGGCCGTCCATCACGAACTCGGCGTAAGGTGTTCCGTCCACGCCCGCGAGAGCTATGGGGCCGAATTCCGTTGTGCTGAGGGTGGCGTTCACGCCCTCCTGCCACGCCGCGCGGGCGAGATACATTTCCACCGGCGTGTTGCCGCGATAGTAGCCTTCAAGGCCTTCGTTATCTTCAATAAAGTTGGTTTCCGCCGTATCGCCCCACTCGTTCAGCATCGTCCACTGGGCCTGATCACGCCGCATCTCCTCGGCGGTGGCGCGCTCATAGCGGACGTCGGTTGGGTGATAGATCATGAAATAATCGCCGCTGGCGTCCTTTGCGAAAACATACCCGCCGGACATATCGCTCTGGAGCATTTCGTGGAACCTGTCGGCGCTGACCTTGCCGATGGAGAAGATCCAGCCCGCGCCCTCGTAGCCGCCCGCCTCCAGAGATGCCGTCTCATAAACCGAGAAGAGCTCGTCTGGGTTGTTCTCCGGAGTTTCAACTGTAATAAGATCGTTGATCTTCGGCTTTATGTTGAGCACATAGCCCAAATTCTCATATTCGCCCCATATCTGCGGGGGATAGACGACGGAAACCGGGTCAAGAAGCATGCCATCGCCGGGATTGAGGTCGTCGTAGCTCTCCGACTCGGAAAGCGTGTAAGTAACGGTGAGGTTCTCTATGCCCTTCAGATCCTTCATTTCGCCCTCAAAGCTGATAGAGCCGGCGTATTTCTTCCCGGGTGCGACAGCGGCTCCGCCGTATAGATAGTCGCAAGCCACGCCGTCGCCCTCGGCGCTCTCCGGGGAAAGGCCGAGCCAATGATCCGTCTTATTTTCAGCGTAAACGGCGAACTCCGGGCCGAACCAGTCGTCGTAGTCCTGCTCGCCGAAGACGAGGGTTATTTTCTCGTTGTCGATAACGACGGTGCCGAGAGACTTGATGTCCACGTCTGCGACGGTCTCGCCTGTTTTTATTACAACTGGCGCGGAAACGTAGTTATGCCAGCTCCACTCGTCCTCGGCAGTGTTGAAGGAGAACTCTATCTCCGCGAGAGTGTCCGTATCGACGCCGGTGGCGCTGACCGGATAATATCCGAGGGCGCGGCGGACGGTCTCTCCTGCGGGGACTGTCACGCTGAAATCCGAGCTTGAACCGAAATAGCCGTCAGTTTCCTCGTTGTAAAACTCAATGAGTACAACAGTGGCCATAAAGCCGTTCACAGAGCCGTCGGCCACTCCGAGATAGGCGTCCTTGCTTCCCGCGTTCTCAATGTCCAGCCAAATGATGGTGTGCGCGTCCTCCTCCGTCGGGTCTGTGTCAAGCCCTGCGGTGGTGACCTTCACGCCGTCGCGCTCAAAAATGACGCTGCCATCGGGGGAAAAGGGGCCTTCCGGCATTCGGTCCTGCGGCACTTCCTCTGTGGGCGCAGGCGTTGCTGTGGCGGTGGGCATGGCCTCCGGCGTGGGTTCCGCTGTCTCAGTGGGCGCCGGCTGTCCGCCGCAGGCAGCACATCCAAGCGCCATGACCGCTGCCAGTGCGAGGGCGGTCAGTTTTTGGTAAATGTTCATCCGTTTTATTCCTCCTGTTATTATGTTATGAATCATTCTGTCCTGATTTGAATGATGACCCGGTTTGGGAGTCTTTCTTTCGCATCAAACAGATAATCCATCTCCGCGGCCGTGTTTTTCAATACCGCGTAAGAAAGCTCGTTTTCCGAATCCTTCGGGTCGAACCGCTCTCCGGCGTAGGAAACGGTGACCGTGGTACCCTCCTTCCGCTCCGCGTGTTCCACCGCCACATGGATCATCCCCTCTGGCAGCCGCGGCAGAAGAATCTGCTGCACCAACTCCTCGATGGCCAGCCGGACGCGGTACTTCTCCTTCGGCGAAACGTCGTTTTGCAGGCACCAGCGGTCGAGCTCCGCCCCGGCCCCGAGAAAATCGAAGTTACGCGTATCTATCGCAAATTCCAACACCCGGAGCCGCTTGATAAAGCGCCGGGTCAATTCCTTCTGCGGCTGCTCGAAAATCTCCTCCGGCGTTCCCTCCTCGTAGATGCCGCCCTCGTCCATA
>JAFUVO010000030.1 GCA_017477525.1 Oscillospiraceae bacterium
GATCTGCTTGGCCAGCGTATGCTCCTCCTCGGGGAGCTTGTAAGCATTCATCGCCATCTGGCGGTAATAGGGTGAGAAGATCCTGCCGGTATCCTCATACATGCCCTTTTCCAAATCGAGAGCGCGGAGGAACTGCCCCTTCACCTTCTCATTCAGGTCGAAAAAGTTTGTCTCGCTCCTTGCGCCCACGGTGGGACAGATCAGGAACACATCGACCTCCTTGTCACTGCCCATCTCAAAGTAGGCCCAGTTTTCCGGGAAAGCGTAGTCAATTGGCTCCAGAGCGCCCCCGTCCGCTGCAATCGCGGGAACCGGCGCGGAGAAGAGCACCAACAGGGCAAGTAAAAGCACGGCACATTTTTTCATTCTGTCTTTCCTCCAAAGTCGTTTTTTGATATATAGCCTATCGCTTAAGGTATTCTGAAGATACCGGAAACTCAAAATAGGTGTCCGGGTATGGCTCGTTTCTCAAAGAAAAATGCCACCATTCACAGTCGATGGGCTGGAAGCCGTTTCGCGTCATGGCGTTTTGCAGGAACATCCTGTTCGCGTGCTGCTCATCGGTAACCGCCCTGGAATCCGGGTGCGAGACCTCGCTGAACAGGTCAAAGGGACTTCCCATGTCGAGTTCTTTGCCAGTGCGCATGTCCAGCAGCGTAAGGTCCACCGCGCTCCCGCGGCTGTGGGAGGACTGCTTGGCGATATAGCCCTGTTTGAAAAGCTCCTGCTTTTCCAGATCGGGATAGAAGTAAGGCTTCATCCGCAAATCGAGATCCTCAATCCCCCACAGTACAAAGTGCCGCACCGCGTTCGCGGGACGGTAGGCGTCGAAAACCTTCAGCCGGTAGCCCTGTACGTTCACTTCATTGGCAACGGCCTTCAACGCCCGCGCCGCCTCCTTTGTCAGCAGCGCCACGGGTTGCTCGTAGCCGTCGACACGGTCCCCGATGAAATTGAAGGTGGAGTAATATCGAATCTCCTGCACAATACCCGGTACAAAATCCGCCAGAAGCACAAAGCCGGAGGGATCCATCGTCACAGGCTGATTGTTCATCTGATAGCGGCCTCCCTTCTTTTGCGTATTGCATCTCTAAATAATCGTCATCCGTGACGGCCTCGACAAATGTGACGATGGATGCCAGGGCTGGGGAATCCGCCACCCAGCCGGGGATGGTGCCGGCGCTCTCGGTTTCCGCGGGAGCTGGTTCGGCGGTGGTCTGTCACGCTGGTCCCGGCTCGGCCGCTGCCATATGTACGCCGTCGGGATACAGGGACACAAACTCGTTCTTCATAGAGACAGTATAAAAGCCGTTGGCGTCGCACTTGGCCTTGAAGGACGCCGCCGCGTCCGGGTCGCCGTAGTCACGTTCCGTATCGTCACATAGCAGCATATAAGCTCTGCCACTGTACTTTTCGTTCTGGAGCGTGTAGGTTGCCATGGAGAAATCTCCAGTGGAATTGCCGAAGGCCAGCACGGGCATCCTGCCGATCTCCTGCTGGATGAGAACGGCCTTATTTGTCTTCTGATTTTTGAGAAACAGTTCTCCCGCGATCACCAGATCGTCCTGGGGCGTCAGCTCGTAGAACATGCTGTTCTCTGCCTCGTCCTCAGAGGCCACATACAGCAAATCCGTTCCGATCACATGGTCATAGGGGATGTATTCGTCCAAAACGCCTTCTGTCATCACCCGTACCGCGTCCCGGTAGGTGGCGCTGACGATGTAGACGGTGTAATCATAATCGTATAAATATTTCACCAGGGACACCATCGGCTGAAAATAAGCCTCGCCATAGGTCATGCCCTCAAAGCCCCGGACGGGCAGCGCTTTAAATTTGCGGACGACCTCCGCGTAAGCCTCCGGCGTCAGCCCTTCATAGAGCTGCGGACCCAGCGCCCGCTCCTTCGCGTCGAAGTCCTCAATGGGGATCCCTCTGAGCACCTTGTCCTCCCAGGCGCGGGCGAAGTCTCTTAGCTCCTCCGGCGCTTCGTAGCTGTCGTCATAAAGCGCCCTCTGGATGAACAGCCAGTCGTTGAAGTATGTAGGAAAGCGCTCGCCGTACAGCGTCCCGTCCATATCGAACACAGCGATCCGATCCGCCTTCGGGATGAAGCCAGCCGATTTCTCGTCCGCCGAATCGGTGACGAAGGCTGTGATTGACTGCATGGCCGGTGAGTCGGCCGCCCAGCCGTCAATACCGGCGGCTTTCGGCTTTGTCCCGCAGGCGGTCAAAACGCCGCAGCTGAGTACCAGCGTCAGAAATAGCGTGATTGTTTTTTTCATATTGATTCCTCCAGTAATGTAGATTGCAATTCCGTTTTTATCATCATTCCTCCATATGGGAAAGGATCCTTTTCCTTATTTGGGCCTCTTTTTTATAGATTGGCGATCATATGCCGTACGATTGCCGCACACCTTGCGGCGGCGGCCTCCTCGAATTCAAGGTAGGACATCTCCTCGGAATCATCCGCCTTGTCAGAGATGGCACGGATGATCACAAACGGCGTATTGTTCAGATAGCACACCTGGGCGATGGCTCCGCCCTCCATCTCGCAACACTCCCCGCCAAAGTTGGCTAAGATCGTTTCCTTCTGCTCCCGGGAGGCGATAAACTGGTCGCCGGAGCATACGCGCCCCTCAAATACCTGAACCTCCGGCGCGGACTTGCTCACGGCGGTAACCGCCTGGGCGCGCAGCATCTCGTCAGCCGGGAACGCATGCAGCCCGGTATAGGGGATCTCGCCTCGCGGGTAGCCGATCGGAGTGAGGTCGTAGTCATGCTGCACGGCGTCCGTGGAAACGACGATATCCCCGATGTCGATAGCGCTGTCCAGCGACCCCGCCACGCCGGTATTGATGACTCTGTTCACACCGAAGGTGTTGATCAGCGTATGCGCACAGATCCCCGCGTTGACCTTTCCCATGCCGCATTGCACGACTACGACGGGCTTTCCGTCCAACGTGCCCTCGCAAAATTCCATTCCCGCGATGTTTGCGGTTGCGCTGATCTTCATCGTGCTTTTCAGGGAGGCAACCTCCTCGTTCATCGCGCCAATGATACCGGTTTTATCCGCAATATCGCTCGTTATGCCTCCGCAGGCACTCAGGGCTGCAAGAATCACAAGAATCAAGGCAGCCGCCGAAAACCTTTTCAATCTGTCCATCTTGTTCCTCCTAAGGTTTTTTATTATTAGCAGCCTCTCGAACGGTCATGACGGTCCCTCCGCCGCACGGGGCGCGATGGTGAACATGCCGCCTTTTATGGCGAGACGGCTGCGGATGTTGTCCAGCGCGGCGTGTGTTTCCGCGTCCTTCGGGCTACAAATGCGTTTCTGTTTTTTCACATTATTTTACTATAGTATTCCATCTAAATCAAGTCTATTTGTTTCAATTCCGGTAACACGCAAAAAAATTTTGAATCCGGGCACAATTCTGCCGCCATTGTCTTTTCCGGATTGCGAAACGCCAGACAAGCCTTTTTCGACCTGATCCGGCAGTGGTGGGCGCTCCCGACAGCCCACATCATACCGCCTTGTCCGTGCCATTGAAATATAATCAGAGCTTATCTGAGCAAAGTTTCCAGCCATTTCAGCCTTTTTGTTCAAAGTTCCGAGAATTAGAATGTGCCATGACGAAATAAAGGACCGCCGTATCTGCCCAGTAAAGCGACAGGTTCCTGCAGAGGATTTCAGCAGGAACCTGTCGCTTTAGCGGCCCGGCGATGGTACGATGTCTTAGACATCAAAGCTTTTTTCTTGAAACAAGCTGTTTCCTTTAGGAGTTTTTCGTTTGAAGCCGTCAGGAATAAGCTTGTCCAAAACATCTAAATTCCAGTCATGACCACCGGCAGAGCCGGTGGTCATGACTTTCCTCATAAATCTTTCCTCCCTGCAATCCAAGATTTGTATTTATCTGTTACCGGCATCTCCCACCACAAACCCAACCTCCGCCGCCTTATTCACTCCGACTTCAATCCGCCTTAGCCCTTTCGGTGAAAGACAGCGGACCCAGTCGTTTCTTACCGCAGCATCTCAAACTCTGTGCACATTCTTTTTGAAGAATCCACATACCAATCAACATAAGCTTTTACTTTTTCCTTGTCGGTTGTCCAAAAATGTCTGTCCGAATTTCCATTTTTCAGCATTTTGGACGGCAATACCATCGGAAGCAAATCCGCAGCACCATAGATTTTACGTCCGATCTGATACAGAAACCGTTTCTCTTCCGGATCAGCGAGGTTTGGGCTCGAATAGATGCAGCTGCCTAAGTCCCCCGTAATATAGAGTGCAAGCTCTTTTTCCCGCGCTGTGAGCTGATGCTCCAATTCAGCGATTTGCTCCATGGGAACCGCGGCCGTGTTGTCCTTTATCCGCTCTATATCAAAGCGCTCCTTAAAGTCAGTCAGGTATATTCCGCTTCCCAGCGGAATATGTACTCCATCCTTATTTTCTTTGATTGGGCCCAGGAAGCCGTCCCAGCACTCCACAAACAGCTCCAGAAAACTCTCGGAGTTTCCACGCCGGAGGAATCGCTCACGGTATTCCGCCTTTAAATCGTCTGTCGGATAGCATAACAATACTTTCCTGCCATACTCCTTTTGCAAACGGCGGACCACTTCATTGCTTGTGGGAATGAGGACGTAATCATACTTTCGCTCCGCCTTCAAAATCTCTACGATATAATTGTCCGGGAAAAGTGGATTGCGGAGATGGTAAAGCGCGCCCTTTTCGCGTTCAAGTTCATCCTCACTTCTGTCGCCGGGGTCCGGCAGAATCCAACTGCAGGGCATGCTCGGCAGGTCAACCGCTCCGCTTTCCCGCGCGGCAAACGTTGTTTTTCCCGTACCGGCATATGCTGAGACAATCATTTGCGCTCACTCCTGTCATTACACATAGATTTCCTCCCCTGTTTCCAGGCATATTGCCCCAAGGTATCCTCCGAAGCAGCAGCCGCAATCAATCGCGATGTGCTTATTCGCCCGGTAAATGCGCCCCGGATTGGGATTGCCGGGAATCGTCTGTGTGGGGGTATGGCCGGAAACAATGAACTTATCAGGGTATATAATTCTGCTGTAATCAGATAGGAAAAACAGATAAATCTAAGACGCCGCACCATCGCCGGGCCGCTAAGACGCTGGGCCGTCGGGTCAGTTCGGTTTTCATGTAAGTGACCTTGAACGGAGGGATTTTACCAACACGGTTCTTGACTAACACCAAAATAATTTTACCCGCTGCCCTGAATTGCACACGATACGGACGGATCATAGAGCAGAACACCGGGTAAGGAGGAGGTGAACACAATGTTTCAAGGGTGGGAATTGGCCCTGCTTGACGAAGAGAGCTATAATGGGGATGGGCGGGAACCGCTTTACGGGCCATACTGGGAGTCCCCGACCTGCCGGCGGGTTTACATCAATCCCGACATCTTCTACCGCGTTTCCCGTCGCAGCGGGCTGACGCCGGCCTGTGAATTCAGCCTGAGCGCATAACAAATCTAATCCGGAGGGAGTGAAAACGGCAAACAACTGGCCTGCCGCCAAATAATACTATTTTTGATTGGAGGACCGCAATGAAACTGATGCACCTGTCTGACCTGCATCTGGGAAAACGGCTCAACGGGTTTTCCCTGCTGGAGGATCAGGCGTATATTCTGGACCGGATCGTAGAGGCTGCCGACGCGGAGCGCCCGGACGCGGTGCTGATCGCCGGCGACGTCTACGACAAACCGGTGCCGCCGGAGGAGGCGGTCCGTCTGTTCGACGGTTTTCTCTACCGGCTTTTTGAACGGCGATTGACCGTGTTCGTCATCAGCGGCAACCATGACTCCGCGGAGCGGATTGCCTTCGGCTCCCGCATGATGGACGAGCGCCTCCGCTTCTCTCCCGCCTACGACGGGACGGCGGTTCCCACGGTATTGCATGACGAGTACGGGGAAGTGCGGATCTATTCCCTGCCCTTCATAAAACCCGCGACCGTGCGGCGTTTTTTTCCCGACCGGGAGATCGTCAGCTACACGGACGCCATGCGGGCGGCGATTGAAAACATGGCGCTTGAGCCAGGCGTCCGCAATGTGTTGATCGCCCACCAGTTCGTCACGGGCGGGACCCGATCCGATTCCGAGGAAATCTCCGTTGGCGGGCTTGACAACGTGGACGCCGCAGTCTTTGACCCCTTCGACTACGTTGCCCTGGGCCATCTCCACGGCCCCCAGAGCGTGGGACGGGAGACGCTGCGCTACTGCGGTACGCCGCTGAAATACTCTTTTTCCGAGAAGGACCACGAAAAGAGCGTCACTGTCGTGGAGCTGGGCGAAAAGGGCAAGGTCGGCCTGCGCTGCCTCCCGCTGAGCCCGCTCCGCGATCTGCGGGAGCTGCGGGGCAGCTACGATGAGCTGATGCTTCGCGCCAATTACATTGGCACCGCTGTGGAGGATTACCTTCGGGTCATCCTTACGGATGAGGAGGAGGTCTACGGCGCGATGGACCGGCTGCGGACGGTATACCCCAATATCATGGCGCTGGAATACGACAACGCCCGCTCCCGCGCCGCGGCGCTGGGCGAGCCGGAGGCGGAGCGGATGGAGTCGCTGTCGGAGGAGGAGCTGTTCGCCGCCTTTTATGAGGCGCAGAACGGCGCGCCCATGAGCGAAGAGCAGATGGCCTTTTCCCATGAACTGTTTGAGGCCGTCAGGGAGGAGATGAGATGAGACCTTTAACGCTTTGCATGTCTGCCTTCGGCCCCTATGCTGGGCGGACGGAGCTCGATTTGGACGCTCTCGGCACCCGCGGGCTCTACCTTATCACCGGGGATACGGGCGCGGGCAAGACCACGATTTTCGACGCCATTTCCTACGCCCTCTACGGCGCGGCCAGCGGAGGAAAGGACGGCGGCCGCGGGGTCGACACGCTGCGCTCCAAATACGCCGCGCCGGAAACCCGGACGGAGGTGGAGCTGCGCTTTTCCTACGGCCAGAAGGAATACACGGTCCGGCGCTGGCCGGAGCAGCAGCGCCCCAAAAAAAGGGGCAGCGGCACAACCACGGAATTGACAGGCGTAGAGCTGACGCTGCCGGACGGCACTGTGCTGGCTGATCGCGGGCGGGCCGACGCGAAGCTGCGGGAAATCATGGGGATTGATCATAAGCAGTTTGCCCAGATCGCCATGATCGCCCAGGGGGAGTTCCGCCGCCTGCTGACCGCCGAACCGAAGGACCGCCAGGCCATTTTCCGCACACTGTTCAAAACAGAAATCTACGCGGAGTTTGAGGAACGGCTGAAGAAGGAGAGCGCCGCCATGAAAGCGCGGGTGGAACACCTCCAAGCCGGTCTGCGGCAGTACATCCGGGGCGCGGACCCGGCGGAGGACCGGGCGCTGGCCCAGGCGCAGAAATCCGCCGCCGCGGGGGATCTGCTGCCGGAACAATTCCTCCCCCTGCTGCTCCATCGTATCGAGGAGGACGCGCTGGCCGCCGGGCGCGAAGCGGTGACGCTCGACACAGCGCAGGAGCGGATGGAGCAGCTGACCGCCCTGCTGTCAAAGGCGGAGGAGCGGGAGAAAACCGAGAAGCAGCTGGCAACCGCCCTGTCTTCGCTGGCGGCGGAGGAATCGAAGCTGCCGCCGCTGAAGGCCGCGCTGGAACAGGCCAGGGAGCGGCATCCGGAGCTGCAAGGCCTGGAGCGGAGCGCCCTGCGGCTGGATGCCCTGATGCCGCGCTACGCGGAGCTTGACAGGGAGGCCCGCGCATTGAAGCAGGCGGAGCAGGAGATGGAGGCCGCCGCGAAAGACCAGGCAGAGGCGGAGCGGCGCATCGCCGCGCTGGAGGCGGAGCTCCCCGCCCTGCGCGAGACGCTGAAATCCCTCGAGAACGCGGGCGAGGAGCTGGCGCGGGCGGAGGCGGAGCGGGAGAAGCTGCGGAAACGGAAGGACGAGATTCGGAGCTTCCTCACTGAGCTTGAGCAGCTGGAACATGCAAGAGCGGAGCTGCGTTCCGCTCAGGAGGATTATGCCGCCGCGGACGCGGAGGCGGAGCGGCAGCGGGACCGTGCCGCGGCGCTGCGCCGGAGCTTCAACCGGGAGCGGGCGGGACTGATCGCGCTGACACTGGAGGAAGGAAGTCCCTGCCCGGTCTGTGGGTCCACCCACCATCCCGCGAAGGCGTCGCTCACCGAGGGCGCGCCCTCCGAAGCCGGTGTTGAGCAGGCGGAGAAGGCTTCAGAGAAGGCGCGGCAATCGGCCAACGAAGCCTGCGCCACCGCAAGTAAGCTTCGCGGCAAAGTGGAATCCCTGGACGCGGCAGCGAAGGAAAAGCAGGCCGCGCTGTCCGGCGGGCAGGAGAAGCCCCCGGAGCTGCTGCTGGCGGAATGCGAAGCCGCTTTTGGCGAGGCCGAAAGCGAAATCCGTGAAGCGTCGGCGCGGGTGGAGCGCAGACAGACGCTGGCGGAAACCATATCGGAGAAGGACAACGCCCTTGCCCAGTCCCGCGCGGAGCAGGCGGCGAAGCAGGCGCAGCGGGAGGCGGCGCGGCAGAGTATCCAGGGGGCGTCGGAGCGGCTGGACTCGCTGCGGCTACAGCTGCCCTACCCTACGCAGGAGGCGGCGTTGGAACAGAAGCAGGCCATGGAGCGTACCGCAGCCGACATCAGATCGGCGGAACAGAAGGCGGAACAAGAGCAAGCGGAGTGCGAACGGAAGGCAGCAAACTGGCGGGCCAGTGCGGAGCAGCTCCGGACGCTGCTGGAAGGCATGGAGGCTGTCGACGCCGGTGTGCTGACGGCGGAGAAGGAACAGCTCCAAACAGAGCTGAAATCCCGGCGCGCCGCAGAGAGCCAGCGGGCCGCCAGGCTCAAGGTCAACCGCGCGGCGGCGAAGAATATCGAAGATGGGCTCCGGGAATCGGCGGAGGCGGAGCGGCGCTGGCAATGGGTCAAGGCACTCAGTGACACAGCGGGGGGAAATTTGGTTGGCAGGGCGAAAATCCCGCTGGAAATCCACATCCAGCGCATCTACTTCGACCGCATCCTGCGGCGGGCCAGCGTACACCTGATGAAGATGTCCGGCGGGAAATACGACCTGAAGCGCCGGGCGGACGCCGACAACATGCAGAGCAAAAGCGGGCTGGAGCTCAACGTACTGGACCATTATAACGGCACGGAGCGCAGCGCGGGAACGCTGAGCGGCGGTGAATCCTTCCTCGCCTCCCTTTCCCTGGCGCTGGGGCTGGCGGAAGAAATTCAGACCTCGGCGGGCGGGGTCCGTCTGGACGCCATGTTCGTGGACGAGGGCTTCGGCTCCCTCGACGACGAAACGCTGCAGGAGGCGCTGCGGGCGCTGAACGGCCTGGCGGAGGGCAACCGCCTGATCGGGATCATCTCGCACGTTCCAGAGCTCCGCCGCGGCATCGACCGCCAGATCCTCGTCACAAAGCGGAGATCGGGAGGGAGCACCGCGGTCGTGAACTGACGGCGGCGATAAAAGCCGGCGCCTGCGCCATGGCATCATCCATGGCGCAAGCGCCGCCATTGTGACCGAAGCCCCCGGCTGGGCTCTTGCCGAGGAGTTCGCCCGCCGCGCGGCGTGAGCCCGCGCCAACCCACACAAGGAAGGAGGTGATTTTCTGAAAAAAGTCCTTTGGGTTTCCCGGCACGAGATGACGCCTGAGCAGCGCGCCGACCTGGAACGGGTCATGCACGGCCCTGTGGAGCTTCGGGTCTGGGCGGACACGGTGCGCGAGCCCGATGTGCTGGCGCCCGCGGTCGCGGACTGCGACGCGGTAGCGGCGGTTCTGCCCCCGGAGCTGCTGGGCCGCCTGCTGGCGATGGCGGCGGGCAAGCCGGTCCTGCGGGCCCTGTCCGGGCGCGAGCCGACAGGCCGCGTACTGACGCTGGCCGACGGGCGGCGGGAGCGGGAGTTCGCCTTCGTCCACCGCGGCTGGGAGCAGATCCTCCGGGCGGAGTTCCAGACGCGCAAGCTCTGAACAATATTTCTCCGCTGCCCTGAATCATATCCCGGCGCGGCGGAGAAAGAGGCGACAGCAGATAATGAAGGGAGGTGCGGACATGAACATAAGTGAGATCATCAAGATGGCGGCCGAGATCCTGACCATCGTGGTGGAGGCAATCGAGGAGGCAGCAAACTCCTGAACCAGCCTCGCCTGAAGAGAATCCGCGGCAAAGCGAAACCCCCGCCCAAGTTCCTAAACAGGGAACCGTGGGCGGGGTTTCGCTTTGTCCCCGTAAGGGGCGCGGAATGCATCAGTGTTGAGAGTGAAGAGTGAAGAGTGAAATTATGTTGCAATCTCCGCGATGGATGCAACTCAACTCTCAACTCTCCACTCTGATTTTGGTTGCCGTCCCCGTGAGGGGTGCGGGATGCATCCTTACTCTGCACACTATCACCATCATCGGCAAGGATGGGTTGCCGTCCCCGTGAGGGGCACGGGATGCATCCTGCCCGACGAGGACACCATCACCGGAATCAAGAAGTTGCCGTCCCCGTGAGGGGCGCGGGATGCATCACGAAACTCGAAACGGATGTATGCCGGTTTATTGAGGTTGCCGTCCCCGTGAGGGGCGCGGAATGCATCTCTTGTATGGGGATGTTTGCAAGTATGCCCAGGGTTGCCGTCCCCGTGAGGGGCGCGGAATGCATCGGGTTGCGGGGATCGCCACGTCGATCCCAAAACGGGTTGCCGTCCCCGTGAGGGGCGCGGAATGCATCACCTATATCATGGTGAATCCGCATATACAATCGTTGCCGTCCCCGTGAGGGGCGCGGGATGCATCGCCGGAGAAAGATAGAGAGGAGACAGTTGGACTGATGTTGCCGTCCCCGTGAGGGGCGCGGGATGCATCCACTATCTGCGCCGCCTCCCGCTTTTCCGCACGGCGTTGCCGTCCCCGTGAGGGGCGCGGGATGCATCCCCCATCTGGATTGGGTCCGTCATGCCGTTCGGGGTTGCCGTCCCCGTGAGGGGCGCGGGATGCATCAGCAAAAAGATACAAACCGTGATTGGCATTTTTGGATGCATTGACCATTCCGTGTAAAAGAGTATAGCACGGTTTTGGAGGCATGGCAAGCTTTTTTATCAAATTTCCACAAAAAACTTTGAAAAATTTCTCTCCGCAGCAGTGCGAACCCCCTTTTCCAGGCCCATTTTCCAGCCCTGTTTTCAGGGGGTTCGCACCAATACAAAAAAATTTTCGTCTCCGTGCCCTGAATTGCTTTCCGGTTTTGTAGAGAAAGAAGTATGGGGGAAAATGTCGAATTTCGCTTGCGGAAAGGGGGGACGAAGTGTATAATCATTCCATATTCAACATTTTGCCCAAATACGCAGAAGAAAAGGAGGATGGATTTGAGCCGAATACTAATGATACTGGAAGTTTCCCGGAAACAGGACTACATTTTCTCCAGCCGAAGGCTGCGGGACAACGTAGCCCGCTCCGCGGAGATTCGTGCCGCGACGCAGAGCGCGTTCTTCCAAGAGAACGCGGGCGAGCATTATGACAAGCGGGAGCATCTGGTCTATTCCGGCGGCGGCCACACTGTGCTGCAGTTCCCGGACGCCGCCGCCGCTATGGCCTTCGCCAGAGCCGTCAGCGCCGCCGCGCTGCGGCGGTACCCGGAAATGGAGCTGTATATCAAACAGCGCCCCTATGACGGGGAAAAAAGCCCTGACGAAAACCTCAAGGAGCTGACCGCCGCCCTGGAACGGAAGAAGTCGATGCGCCGCCCCTCTTTCCGCTGGCTGGATTTCGGGATCGAAACGCTGGACCGGGAAAGCTGTCTGCCCGCCCGCCCGGAAACGGAACGGACTGCCGCCCCTGAGCCCGTCAAGCCGCCGGAGGGCTGGAAATTTCCCTCCCAGTTTAAGGAGCTGGCGGGAAAGGACAATTTCATCTCAGTAGTCCACATCGACGGCAACGCGATGGGCAAACGGGTGGAAGGCCTGCTGGAGGGCGAAGCGGATTGGGACAATGCCTGCGCCCGGCTGCGGAACTTCAGCGACGGCGTTGACGCGGACTTCCGCGGCGCGTTCTCCGAAACCGTTGAGCAGCTGCTCCGCGATCTGCCAGAGCTGGCCATGGAAAATAGCCTTCCCATCCGTCCCGTGATCCTGGCGGGGGACGACGTCTGCTTTGTCACAGCGGGCAGCCTCGGGCTGGAATGCGCCCGAATCTTTCTCGAGAAGCTGACCGTGAAGGTAAACGTGGAGGACAAAAAGCCCTATTCCGCCTGCGCCGGCGTGGCTTTGGTCCATCAGAAATATCCCTTCCACATGGCCTATGCCCTGTCTGAGGAACTCTGCTCTTCCGCGAAGCGCTTCGGCGTTGAAAACGACGAAAGCGGGGCTGTTTCCGCCATGGACTGGCATATCGAGTTCGGGCAGCTGAAAGACGGACTCAGCGAGATCCGGGAGGACTACAGGACCGGGGACGG
Source organism: Oscillospiraceae bacterium (assembly GCA_017477525.1). Lineage (GTDB taxonomy): Bacteria > Bacillota > Clostridia > Oscillospirales > Oscillospiraceae > RGIG7114. Next base: position 12,434 of record JAFUVO010000030.1, read on the forward strand.
CAGTCTGCTGACCCTGCGGCCCGTTACGGTGGTTGTTCCGGAGGGTATCTCCGGCGAAAAAACCGGAGGTCTGCGGACCTACGCCTTCTTCCGCGCCATGTGCTCCGCCCTGCGCGGCGAGTACGGAAAAGTGGCCCGCGGCAAAATCAAGGAGCTTCGTACCGCGCTGAAGCAGGGGAAAATCGAAACAGACTTTTTCCTGGCGGACAAGGAGATCACAAATCTGCTGGACCATGTGTTCCGGGCCCTGTACCGCAGCGAGGACGCCCGGTGGGAGCGCTTCGGGGAAATGCTGAATGCCGGCAGTTCGCTCCGCCACGCCGCCTTTGAGCACATCAAAGGCGAGGAAACGGCCCGGAGCCTCCTGTTCGACGCGATCGAGATGATCGACCACTTTACGCCCCTGGGGGAGGTGACGGAAAAATGAGCGGACGAGTGACTTTGAAGATCACGATGGAGCTGCTGTCCGACGCGATCTTCGGCTCGGGCTACAGCATTCCCGGCGGCGAGGACGTGGCCGTGTGCCGTGACACAGAGGGATATCCCTATCTCAAGGGGAGCACGTTCAAGGGCCTGCTGCGGGAGAGCCTCGAAAACTGGCTGTCCTGGACCGGCGGCGCCGAAGCGGAGTTGAACGCCCTGTTGGGCGAGAGCGGCTGGGACGGCGCGGAGGACGGCAGAAAGCTCCACCTCACGGAGCTGCGCCTGTTGGACGCCCCCGCCGACCCGGAGAGCTGCTATTCCGAACGGACCTTTACCGCGCTGGAGGACGGGATCGTCAAGGAAGGGACGCTCCGCACCGCCGCCTGCGTCCGCGCCGGGCTGTGCTTCGGCGGGGAGATCGAATGCGGGGAGGCCGACGTTCCCCTGCTGCGTGACGCGCTGCGGAATATCAAGTGGGCCGGCACGATGCGAAGCCGCGGCTTTGGCCGCGTCCGCGTGGCGGGAACGCCGGCGGAGAGGCAGACCCGCAAGCCCGGCGGCATATCCTCCGCTTTCTGCATCCGTTACCGTCTTTATACAGAGTCCCCGGTGCTGATCACCGATCTCAGCCGCAGCCGCGGCAATGGGATGGAAACCCGGAGCTGCATTCCCGGCTCCGCCGTCCGCGGAATGGTCGCGGGATATCTGGCGGCAAACGCGCCGGATTGGTTCAGCGAAAACCGCGCGGCCCTGCTGGGCGGGAAAACCCGTTTTCTGGACGTGGTGCCCATCCGGGGAGAACAGCCGGCAATTCCTTCTCTGATGGGCTTTTATGAGGATAAGGAGGAAACAAAATTTGAAACCCTGCTGAGGGATGGATCTTTCTCCCCAGGGCTCAAGCGGGCAAAGCTCGGCGCGTTCTGCGCGCTGGACGGTGATACCGTCCGCTTTTGGAGCGCTTCCTCCGCCGGCGCGACGCGCATCGGTCTGGATCATGGCGAAGAATACAGCACCGAAATGTTCCAGACACGCTATCTGGAAGCCGGGCAAACGCTGGAGGGTTATATCCTGCTGGATGACCCGGCGCTGGCAGAGCAAATCTCCCTTGCCTTTCCTTCCACAGTATGGCTGGGCGCGGACCGCTTCAGCGGCTTTGGAAAATGCGCGGTCACGCTCCTGGAAGCGGCGGAGGGCCCGGACTGGGCCGAAGCTTACGGCTATCAGGCGCAATCGCAGATCGGGACCGAGCTCTATCTTCTCGCGGTCTCGCCGTTTACCATGCTGGACGCGGGCGGGTCGCCCTGCGGCCTCGATGAAATCGCGCTGGCAAGAGCGCTGGGCGTGGGAACGCTTACGGTCGAGGTGTGCAGCACCGCGGTCACGGAGTTCGGCGGGTATAACCGGACCTGGAAGTGCCGCGTCCCCGCCGCGCAGATGTATGAGCGCGGAAGCGTGTTCCATCTGCGCTGCGGCCGTCCCCCCGCGCTGGAGCGGCTGCTGGCGGTTCAGCGCGAGGGCATCGGCATCCGGCGTTCAGAGGGCTTCGGGCAGGTGCTGTTCCTGCGCCCGGAGCTGCTGGAAGGGCTGAAACGCAAGGAGGCAGTGAAAGCGGAAGCGCCCGCCCGGAGCAATCGCGTTTCCGACCTGCGGCGGCAGAAATACCAATGGGTCATGGAACAGGCGGATAAGCTGCGGAAGGCGAAGCTGTCGCCCAGTCAGATCGGAACGCTGCAATCGCTCTGTGAGAAGGCGATCCGGCGGGACGGAGAGCTCACGGAGCTGTATGCCTGGCTGGAAAAGAATCTGAGCGGGCGGGGCGTTGCCCACGGCGAGCGCTTTGCCGCCACCGTCGGCTTTGTCCGCGCCGTCCTGGACGGCAGCGCGGAGAAGCTGCCGCCCAGCCTGGATATCAAAGACCGCCTGGATCTGCTCTGCCGTCTGTGCGATTACAGCCGGAGAAGCGAAGGGAAGGAGGCGAAGGCGGAATGAAAGCAAGCTTTGATTATGCGGTCCGGTATGAGATCGCCGCCGCCTGCCGGACACCCATGCGCACCGCTGACGCCCAGGGAAACACGGAAGCTGTGCTCCGCAGTCCTGACGGAAGCTATTTTATCCAGGGGAGCTCCATTTGCGGGGCGTTCCGGGAATGGGTGCGGCAGAACGAGCCGAAGGGCACGGACGAATCCCTGTTTGGCGGCCAGAAAAAGGCGGGCAGCCTGATCTTTTCTGACGCGGTTTTTTCTGACAGCGCGGAGCTGACGCTCCGCCCCCGCCTCCGCATTGACGGGAAAACCGGCTCGGCGTTCGACGGCGGAAAATTTGACATCGCGCATATTGCCACAGGCGCGGAGCTTCTTTTCACTGTCACTTGGCTGGGCTGTCAGTCCAGGCTGTCCGAAACGGAGGCGGCGGAACGGATGCTCGCGGCGCTGGACCGGGGGGATATTCTGCTGGGCGCCCAGAAAACAAACGGCTTTGGCCGGGTCAGCCTCAGCGTGAAGAAGCGGGAATTTGACCTGAGCACCCCTGCCGGCAGGGAAAGCTGGCTCGAGGATCAGCCCAGCGGCGCGGAGCTGAATTTGGCGGAGCTTCATTCCCCAAAGCAGGTTGCCTTCAGGCTCCGGGGCATGGCAGGACATCTGCTGGTAAAGGACGCGGCGGCGGAACAAACCGACGGCGGCAGCTACACGCCGAATCTTAGCGAGGCGGGGTATCCCGTGATCCCCGGTTCGTCGGTCAAGGGCGTTGTCCGCGCCCGCGCGGAGTTGATCGCGGGTTATATGGGCTTGCCGAAGGATCTGACAGAAGGGCTGTTTGGGCGCATGTCCTCAAATGAGGACAACGGACGCCCGGGACGGGTGCGGTTCGAGGACGTTGTATTCCAGGCCCCGCGCAGGCAGAAAATCTCCCGTATCCGCATCAACCGCCTCACCGGAGGCGTGATCCGAGGCGGCCTGTTTTGTGAGGAGCCTGTCAGCGGGGAGGTCGCGGTCAATATCGCCGCGCCGGCGGAGGACCGCGCGGGCTGTATGCTGCTGCTTTACGCGCTGCGGGATCTGGCCCTGGGGCTTTACGGAATCGGAAGCGGCTCCGCCGTCGGGCGCGGCATTCTGGACATATCGGAGCTGCAGGCGCGGCTGCCGGACGGGCGCGGCCTGACCCTGCGTTTTGACGAAGCGCGGCGCTGCGAGGTTTCCGACCCGGACGGCATTATCCCCGAATGGTACGGCGCATGGGAGGCGGTCAAATGAGAATTGAAACATTAACCTTTGAAGAAGCCCTGGCAAGAGGCCGTGCGCTGCCTTGGGCCCTTGTCCGCGGGCTCAGCACCGTTTCCCTGGGCCCCGTTCCGGCAGAATTGCCGCCGGAGGAAGAACTGATCGAGCTAAGATTCTTCTCTGAGCAGGAGGAAATTCGCGTCTTTCGTCGGGAGGATGTGCTGTGCGCGGCCCGGATGACTGAAGAGGAAGGCGCGGATCTTCTCGACAGCGAGATGAAGCCGGAGAACCGGCGCTTCGGGAAAAAGATGCTGCTGCGGCAGACGGTCGATTATGACGAGGACGGGCAGGCGCGCCTGTCGTCCCCGCGCTTGTGCGGCTGGGAAGGAGGCGGCGGGCATGGCGATGAATGAGCGGGTACACGCGCCCTATAACTTTGTCCCGTTTTCGGAGAAGCTGCTGCTTCCATACGGTGACGAAAAAGCGCTTCCGCCCCACGACGTGCTGGACCCGGAGCTGAAAACCGGGGAGATCGACATCACGCTGACCGCGGAAACGCCGGTGTTTGTATCAGACGGGAATAAGGGCAGTCCGCGCTTTTTCCGCTTGCCGGACGGCAGGTTTGGCATTCCAGGCTCCACCCTGCGGGGGTTGATCCGGGAAAATATGCAGATTCTGGGCTTCGGCTTGGTGCGTCCGGGAGAGGATCTCGAGGACTACCGCGTCTATTTCCGGGCAATGGCCTACGCAAACGGAAGCGTGAAGAGCAACCCGAAAAACTATTACAGCACGGTGCTGGATATCCAGACCCGCCGCAGCCCGGAGAGCGGAAAAAGCTACTCCACGCCCGCAAACGTCCGTTCCGGCTACCTGCACTGCGAGGGCGGCAGCTGCTTCATTTATCCCACCGTCGAACCTTTTATGCGGGTGTCCCGAAAAAGCGAGGACGTGAAGCGCTTCGGCGCGGGGGACGCGAGGACGATCCCGGTCGGTTTCCTGGCTGGGGACGGACGGGTGAAAAAGCTGGTCCCCGCGGATGAAGCGGGGGCGGGAATGCGCCGCGGAATGCTGCTGTACACCGGACGTCCCGTGGGGAAGCCAAACCACCTGTATGTATTCCCGGAGGAAGACCCGAGCGCGGAGAAGATTGTCGTGGGAAAAGAGGACCTTCTCTCCTTCCGGGAGGACTTTGAGAGCCGGAAAAACGCGCTGAAGGGCCTGCGCAACCGAAACGATTCCCGCAGTGAGGCGGAGTGGCTCTCCTTCTGGCAGCTTCCGAAGGAAGGGCAGAGCAAACCGGTGTTCTACATTCACCACAACGGCCATCTGTACTTCGGCATGAGCCAGTTTCTGCGCATTGGCTACCCCCACGCGCTGGCGGAGGGGCTTCCGCAGCACCACAGGGAACTGGCGGCGGACGGGCGCTGCCCGCTGGATTATCCCCACGCCATTCTGGGCTTCGCGGAGAAAAACCGCTCCTACCGCTCCCGCGTTTCTGTCGGGGACCTTCCCGCGGAGCCGGGCGCGAAGGAAATGGGGTCCGTGTCCATGATCCTCGGCAATCCGAAGCCGGGCTATTACCCCGGCTATGTCCGGGAAGGGAAAGATTATACCGAAGATGATTTCCTTCTCCGCGGCTACAAGCAGTACTGGCTCAAGGAGCCGCAAAAAACCGAGGTCGCGGCCGGGAAGGAGCGCGTCGGCACGGCGCTGCGGCCTTTGGCGCCCGGCGCCCGCTTCCGGGGCGTGGTCCGCTTCCGCAACCTGCGGGCGGAGGAGCTGGGCCTGCTGCTCTGGTGCCTGCGTCTGGAACCGGGCTGCTTCCAGACCCTCGGCATGGGGAAGCCCTACGGTTACGGCAGGATGCGCGCGGAGATCACCGCGCTGCGAATTTTGGACCCGGCAAAGCTCTACGGCCCGGACCTGGGCGCGTCGCCCTGGCGGGATGAGACGCCGGAGATCGGCGCGTATATCGACGCCTACGACCTCGGCGCGGCCCAGGCGCTCTACTGGAAGAAGCCGAAAAAGCGCCCCTCCCTGAAAACCAGGCCTGAGCTCGAGGATTTCTTCTTCATGAAGCGCTCCCTCCGCCCCGCCGCGGAGGCCGGCTATATGGAGCTGAAGGAGTACCAGAACGTCCGGGCCCCGCTCCCCGCCACGGAGGATTTCCGAACACGGGACGCGGAACAACGGCAAACCGCCGCCCCCTCAACCCCCGCCGCGGGGGACGACGACCCCTTCGCCGCCCTAAAAAACAGGTTCCGGGGCATTTAAGCAAAACAAACAATCGGATAGGGGAGGTTACTGGCCTCCCCTTCCACACCACTGTACGTACCGTTCGGTATACAGCGGTTCACAAGTTTTCACAGACTGTCTGGTACTGGCCCAAAAGGGATGGATATCCCGCGCGGGCCAGTCTTTCTTTTGTGATGACCGAGTTGAGCATTTGCGCCGCCCTCCACGGCCCTTTCCTGCAGTTCGCCATTTCATGGACTTTCCATTCTTCCACGCGCA
>JAFUVO010000031.1 GCA_017477525.1 Oscillospiraceae bacterium
CAAGTTCACAGGATTTCTGAGCTGGTGGAGACTGACAGACTTGAACTGTCGACCTCACGCGTGTGAGGCGTGCGCTCTAACCAACTGAGCTAAGCCTCCATCATGGTGACGCGTACGGGAATCGAACCCGTGTTACCGCCGTGAAAGGGCGGTGTCTTAGCCGCTTGACCAACGCGCCGCATTTTTGACGGTAAACATGGGGCTCAACGGAACGCTATACAGCGTCCCGTTGAGGATTGGTAGCGGCGATTGGATTTGAACCAATGACACCCCGGGTATGAACCGAGTGCTCTGGCCAACTGAGCTACGCCGCCGTGTTCCGCCTGATAGCTTGTACATTATAGCGGAAACCTCCGTGTTTGTCAACCGTTTTTTAAATTTTTTCCAGGGCCACAGCCCTTAAAGCTTCACCGTGACTTCCCCAGCAAATCTAATTCCTTGTCAATTTCCTTGATTTGTCGTTGAAGCCGATCAATGGCTTTCTCTTTCAGTGTTCTCAATGCTCTCAGTTCCTGCACTCTTGTAGCCGGCCAGCGTAATAGGGCGTAATCACATTCATCACAGCACCACTCCGGTTCTCCTTTAGAAAGACATTCCCTCCTGTCAATGCACTCCTGACATACCTGCGGCAACGGTTCAAAATCAATGTAGTCCATAGTTACCACCTCATAGTATACGAAATCGGGATATAATAGTAATACCATTATGGGATAATTCTGTCAAGATGGATTTCTTGATGGGGTGGTCCCTTTGATTCGACTTAAGCAATTGCGAAAGAGTAAAGGAATATCGCAGGTTAAGCTTGCTATAGATTTGAATATGGGTCAAAATACCATCAGCAGGTATGAAAACGAAGTTCATGAAGCGGATTATGAAACGCTCATCTTATTTGCCGATTATTTCAATGTTTCCATTGATTACTTGCTGGGACGGACGGACAATCCAAAGGTAAACAGATAGACAACGTACAACGGCGCTGCCCGGGAGCATTTCCCAAACAGCGCCGTTTTTCGTATTCCATGGAATTTTTACTTGGATTCTTGCTTTTTCATTTTAAGTACGGCTTGAGCCAAATGGATGATTACCGCCGTAATAATCGGGTCAATGATATGGTCCCTGATGTTATACTGAAACGCGGAATGTGTGATGAAGTTTGCCCAGACCATGTCCAACAGAGGCCATACGATGAGACACACAACCAAAGTGAGAATGAACAGCCGCCAATCCATATTCTTGATGATTTTCTTCATTTGCGTTCACCTTTGCCACGGGGACGGTTCTCCTGGCATCCTTCTTGCCATATCGCACGTTTTTATGCCGCGCGGACCGTCCCCGCTGCCACTCCTTTATTCAATTGTTATTTTATCTACTACCACACCGAGAATTTATAATTTTGCCCGAAGGACGCGAAGCTGATTGTCGATTTCTTTATCTCGATCTTCCGCTTTCTTGATGCGAAGCAAATCCAGATATTTGTCGATCATTCCCGTTGCCTGTTCTTCTTTCGTCATAATAATCACCTGCATAAGCAAAGATGGCACTATCGGGAAAGACTATTCAATTCAACCCGACAGTACCATCTTTTCACTTGTCAACCTATTTCCGTTCGGGATAAACGTCCTTAAAAAGTTCCTGTTTATCCCAATGCTTCCGTAGTTCTCCCGGAATCCGCCCGTCTCTGCTCAATCGCCTGCTTCAATACCATATCCTTGACCTTCATCAGGCGCACCTTGGTGGCGTTTTCGTTCTCGCTGAGCTTCATGGAGATATACTTGATATTCTCCTCCATCTCTGGAATCATGACGTACTCCAGGGCGTTGACCCTGCGGCGGGTCTTTTCGATCTCCTCGGCTAAGAGCTGCATGGTCTTTTCCACCTGGGCCAGCTCCAGCATGTCGCCGAAGACGCGGGAGAGGCTCTGCATCGCCAGGTCCAGCTCGCCGCTGGTCTGGGTGAAGCCGTAGGGGTAGATCTCCCCCGGGTCGGCGTTTTTCGTTGTGAAGTCGTAGTGGGGGACGCTGACGCTCATGACGCTTTTGAAGGCCATGTTCAGTTCCACGCTCTGGCGCGGGTACATCAGGGCCTGGTTCAGCATCTCCGGGCTCATGACGGCGCTGGCCACGGTCAGCGCGCCGAAGGCCTCCGTCAGGCCGTCCTCCACCCGCTGGCGCAGCTCCTTGTTCCGCCGTACCACGTCCATAAACTGCCGCATCAGCTCGTCGCGCTTGTCTTTGAGCAGCTTGTGGCCGCGCGTCGCGGTTTTTAAACGGCCCTTGAGCTGGTTCAGCACCATCCGGGTCGGGGTCACTGCGTTTTTCGGCACGGATTACACCTCCCCGCTCACTTCTGGTCCTTCGCCTTGTGCGCCGGGTGGTATTTCTCGATGAACTCCGGCTTGATGCGCTTCAGCTCGCTCTCCGGCAGGATGCTCAGCAGCTCCCAGCCGATGTCGAGGGTGTCGAAGATCGTCCGGTTCGTCTCGTTGCTCTGGCCCACGAACTTCTCCTCGAAGGCCTCGGCGAACTTGGCGTAGAGCTTATCCGTATCGCTCAGGGCGCTGTCGCCCAAAATCTGCATCAGCTCCTTGGCGTCCTTGCCGGCGGCGTAGGCGGCGAAGAGCTGGTTCATGAAGCCGGCGTGGTCCTCCCTCGTCTTGCCCGCGCCGATGCCCTTGTCCTTCAGACGGCTCAGGGAGGGCAGCACGTCCACCGGCGGGATGATGCCCTTGCGGTAGAGCTCGCGGCTCAGGATGATCTGGCCCTCGGTGATGTAGCCGGTCAGGTCGGGGATCGGGTGGGTCTTGTCGTCCTCGGGCATGGTCAGGATGGGGATCATGGTGATGGAGCCCGGCATGTTGATGCGCCGTCCGGCGCGCTCGTACATGGTCGCCAGATCGGTGTAGAGGTAGCCGGGGTAGCCGCGGCGGCCCGGGACCTCCTTCTTCGCGGCGGAGATCTCGCGCAGGGCCTCGGCGTAGTTGGTGATATCGGTCAGGATGACCAGGACGTGCATGTCCTTCTCAAAGGCCAGATACTCCGCGGCGGTCAGGGCCATACGCGGGGTGGCGATCCGCTCGATTGCGGGCTGGTCGGCCAGGTTGGAGAACATGACCGTCCGGTCAATCGCGCCGGTGCGGCGGAACTCGTTGACGAAGAACTCGCTCTCCTCAAAGGTGATGCCGATGGCGGCGAACACCACGGCGAACTTCCCCTCGTCGCCCAGCACCTTGGCCTGGCGGGCGATCTGCGCGGCCAGGTTGGCGTGGGGCAGGCCGGAGCCGGAGAAGATCGGCAGCTTCTGGCCGCGGACCAGGGTGTTCAGCCCGTCGATGGTGCTGACGCCGGTCTGAATGAACTCGGCGGGGTAGGCGCGGGCGGAGGGGTTCAGCGGCAGGCCGTTGATGTTCAGCGACTTCTCCGCTAAAATCTCCGGGCCGCCGTCGATGGGCTGGCCCATGCCGTTGAACACGCGGCCCAGCATGTCGCCGCTGACCGCCAGCTCCAGGGGGTGGCCCAAAAAGCGCACCTTCGAGGCGGCAAGGTTGATGCCGGCGGCGGATTCGTAGAGCTGCACCACCGCCTTGTCGCCGTCGACCTCGAGGACCTTTCCGCGGCGGATGCTGCCGTCGGGCAGCTGCACCTCGCACAGCTCGTCGTAGGTGACGCCCTCGACCTGCTCGACGATCATCAGCGGGCTGGCGATCTCATGTATGGTTTTGTACTCGCGGATCATTCGTCGTCACCTCCCTGTTTCGCGGCCTCGATCTGGGCCTTCATCTCCTTGCCGATGCGGGTATAGACCTCTTTGTAGTGCTCGGCGGGCACACTCTTGGCGCGGCCGATCTGCTCCTTGGCGGGGATGGCGTTGAGTTTGCCCAGGTCCGCGCCCACGGCGATGGCCTCGCGGGCCTGCCGGTCGAAGTCCAGCACCAGGCCCAGCAGCATAAACTGGCGCTCTGTCTCGCTGTAGGAGTCGATGTCCACGAAGCTGTTCTGCTGCAAAAAGTCCTCGCGGATCATCTTCGCGGTGGCGAGGGTCAGCTGCTCCGTGGGGGCCAGGGAATCCGCGCCGACCAGGCGGACGATCTCGTTGAGGTTGGCCTCCTCCTGCAAAATCGCCATGGCCTTGTCGCGGTTGGCCATGAAGCCGGGGAAGCGCTCCTCATACCAGGGTTTTAAAGAATCGAGGTAGAGGGAGTAGGAGTTCAGCCAGTTGATGGCGGGGAAGTGGCGGGCGTAGGCCAGGGAGCTGTCGAGGCCCCAGAACACTTTGACGATGCGCATGGTGGCCTGGCTGACGGGCTCGGAGAGGTCGCCGCCCGGAGGCGATACCGCGCCGATGGCGGTCAGGCTGCCCTGGCGCTCGTCGCTGCCCAGGCACTCCACAACGCCGGCGCGCTCATAGAACTGGGCGATGCGGCTGGCCAGGTAGGCGGGGTAGCCCTCTTCGCCAGGCATCTCTTCCAGACGGCCGGACATCTCGCGCAGGGCCTCGGCCCAGCGGGAGGTGGAGTCGGCGATGACAGCCACGGCGTAACCCATGTCGCGGAAGTATTCGGCAATCGTGATGCCGGTGTAGATCGAAGCCTCGCGGGCCGCCACGGGCATGTCGGAGGTGTTGGCGATCAGCACCGTGCGCTTCATCAGCGGGTAGCCCGTGTGGGGGTCCACCAGCTCGGGGAACTCGTTCAGAACGTCGGTCATCTCGTTGCCGCGCTCGCCGCAGCCGATGTAGATCACGATATCCACGTCGGACCACTTCGCCAGGGCGTGCTGCATGACGGTCTTGCCGCTGCCGAAGGGGCCGGGGATGGCGGCGGTGCCGCCCTTGGCGATGGGGAACATGGTGTCGACAATGCGCTGGCCGCTCTGCAGCGGGGCCAGGGGGAGGTATTTCTTCTCATAGGGCCGGCCCACGCGGACGGGCCAGTGCTGCATCATGCTCAATTCGACCTCGTCGCCGGCGTCGGTTTTCAGCACCGCCACGGTGTCCGTCACGGTGAAGCTGCCGCTGTTGATTTTGACGATCGTGCCGCGCATCCGCGGGGGCACCATGATTTTATGCAGCACGGTGGGGGTCTCCGGCACGGTGCCGATGATGTCGCCGCCCTGGACCTTCGCGCCCTTCTTCACCGTGGGGGTGAAATCCCACTTCTTTTTCCGGTTCAGCGCCGGGACGTCCACGCCAGTGGCGATGGAGTGCCCGGTCAGGTCGCGGATCTCGGTCAGGGGGCGCTGGATTCCGTCGTAAATGCCTTCCAGCATCCCGGGGCCCAGCTCGACGGACAGGGGCATCCCTGTGGTGACGACCTCCGCGCCGGGGCCCAGGCCGCCTGTCTCCTCGTAGACCTGGATGTCCGCGTGGTCGCCGGTCATGTTCAGAATCTCGCCGATCAGCTTCTGGGGGCCGACGCGGACGACGTCGCTGACGTTGGCGTCCGCAAGGCCCTCCGCCACCACCAGCGGACCGGCGACTTTGACAACTTTTCCACTCATATGGTTAAGTTCCTTTCACTTACAAGATGTTGCAGTCGATCGCGAAATTCGCTGCCGCGCCCGGATATCCGCCCCGCAGGGAATCAAATCCGTTTTTGAGGCAGCTTTGCCGCCTCAAAAACACCCTGAGGCGAGCAAAGCGAGCCCTCGCGCCGACCAAGCGGGGCTTCCACAGGAAGGCCCGCGCGATAAGCGCGAGTAAGCTCGATTGCGAAACTTCGTTTCGCAATCGACTTACAAGATGTTGGAACCGACCGCCTTTTCGACAGCCGACACCAGCGCACTCTGCCCCAGGCCGATGGGGCCGTCCCGCCCCGGGATCAGAATGATCGCGGGGGAGGGCTGGGCGCTGTATTTGCGGACCTCGTCCATGATCGGCTCGGCCAGGTTTTCTTCGAGGTAGATGATGACGTAGGGGTCCTCCTCGATCCGGGCCAGCTCGTGGAGCTTCCGCCGGGCCGACTGGGCGTCGGAGACCGCGAAGCAGTCCAGGCCCAGGGCCTTGAAGCCGATGACGCTGTCCGCGCCGCCGATGACCGCAATCCTATACATAATTCTCACGCAGCCTTTCCCGGAGGGTGTCCGCGCCGATGCCCATCTGCTTTCCGGTGAGGATGATGCGCAGGGACATGATCTCGTTTTCCAGCGCGGTGAAATATTCCAGCACGACCTCCGGCCCGAAGGGGATCAGGCTGCCGCCGCCGATATAGTCCAGCTCGGCGTTGTCCGCCGCCTTCTCAAAGGCGGTCATGCCGTTCTCCTCCGCGGCGCGGTCAAAAATCGTGACGTTATACAGCCGCGCGATCTCCTCCCGGGTCAGGCCGGGGTCCGCGATGGCGTCCAGGCCCACGCTGCCGCCCTCGATGAGGGCGTTGGCCAGCAGGTTCCCCCGGCGGTTCATGTCCAGGGTGCGGAGCAGGGAGCGGAGGTTGACCTTGTCGATGCGGTTGCGGACATAGCCGGTGTAAAAGTCCCGCCCCGTCGCCTCCGCTTCCTCCAACAGCAGGGCGAAGTAAGCCTTGTCCAGCAGGAAGTCGGAAAGCTGGGGGTTGCCCGTCCGCGCCAGGGCGATCCGGGCGGCGCGGATGGCCTCGGCAAAGCCCTCGGGAAGCTCGCCGCTGCCGCTCTCCGCGTCGTACACCGCCTTGAGCTCCTCTAAGCTGTAACAGCCGTTGGGGGAATACAGCCCGCCCTCCGCCGCGCCGCCGGATTTGACCAGCACCTTGGCGTTGTGGCAGTCGTACTGCAGGCACAGGATGCGCAGCAGGGCCTTGTCGGGCAGCATCTCCCGCATGTCCTCCAGCTCCGCGGCGTAGCGGGCGTTCAGCGCGGCGTTGATGCCGGCGGCGTCCATGCCCGTCATGTCGGCGTAGCCGGCGTCGGAGGCGACGCGTGCGGCCTCCGCGAAGCCGCTCTCCGAGAGCATCCGCTCGAACTGCTCCCGGCCCAGGAGCTTGGCCTCCCTGGCCCGGAGCATGGCGGAGAGGCAGATATAGTCCTGCGCCTTGATTTTTTTCGCTTTCGCCAAATTCCGTCCCCCCTGTCTGTCAGGTGGAGAACAGGATCTCCGCCACCTTGCCGGCCAGCTCGCCGCGGCGGAGCTGCACCAGCATGTCGATGGCGCAGTTGGTCTCGATGTCGCCGTTCTTTACAATCAGGCCGCCGGGAATGTCTCGGGTCTCTTTGGCGACCTGGAGCTTTCCCTTGTCGCCGAGGCGCTTGTTGGCGGCGGCGGCCACCTTCTCCCCGACGGACTTGGCGTCCTTGGGGTTGAAGATCAGCGTTTCGCTGCCGGAGGCGGCGGCCTGGGCGGCCTGGGCCGCGAGGAAGCTGACATACTCCTTCTCGGGGAGCTGCCCCAGCCGCTCGACGGCGAGGGAGAACACGCCGCCCACTAACTCCTGCTTGAAGGACAGCATGGCCTTTTTGGCCTCCATGTCCGCGGCGCTGGCCATGCGCTCTTCGCGCTGGGCGCTGGCCTCCTTGCCGCGCCGGAGGGCGTCGTCATAGGCGGCCTTCGCCTTATCGGCATATTCCGACAGGATGCCGTCGCACTCGCGGTCGGACGCGGCCTTCACCGCGTCGATCTCGCTGTGGGCGTCGGCTTCCAGCCGGGAGATGATTTTGTCAATTCCATTCATTGCGCGTTGTCCTTTCCATCGGCAGAGCCGGTTCTACTCAGGCTTTCGCGTTGATGAGCATCAGGAAGGAAGCCAGCAGGGCCAGGATGGCGTAGAACTCGACGGTGATGCAGAAGATCATGCCCTTGGACCAGTCGTCGGGCTTCTTGGCGAGGATGTTGATGGACGCAGCGGCGACCTTGCCCTGGTGGATGCCGGAGAGCATTCCGCCCAGCGCCATCGGCAGGCAGGCGGCGAAGAAGCGCAGGCCGACCTCGACGCTCATGCCGGCGGCGGAGCCGTCCAGCACACCCATCTGCAGCATGCAGAAGAACCACACGACCAGGCCGTACAGGCCCTGGGTGCCGGGGATGACCTGGAGGATCATCGCCTTACCGAACTTGGAGGGGTCCTGGGACACCAGCCCCGCGCCCGCCTGGCCGGCCAGGCCGGTGCCGATGGCGCTGCCGATGCCCGCCAGGGCTGCCGCCAGGCCGCCGCCCAGCATACCGAGGGCCATGCCGCCCCACTGCGTGAAGAATCCTGTTTCCATTGAGTTTGTCCTCCTTAATTGTTTTCTGGATGATAAATGTTTTGCAGGCTTATGTTATTTTTCGGTGACGTCCGCGTATTTGGTGTTGCGCATCCCCAGCGGCTCGAAGGGGCGTCCGCCGTCCACGTAGAACTTGCCGAAGTATTCCAGGCACTGCAGACGCAGGTCGTGGACATAGCAGCCCAGCAGGTTCAGGCCGAAGTTCAGCGCGTGGCCGATGATGAAGATGATGATGAACACGATGATGTTTCCGGGCAGGGCCCCGAGGGTGTTGAACACCGAGGCGATGACGCTTCCGGCCAGCATCAGGGCCATCAGACGGGAGTAGGACAGAATGTCGCCGAACCAGCCGGTCAGCTCGTTGTAGAGGGTGCTGAACACGGCGGTGAACTTCCCGAAGCCCTTCTTGCCCCGCATGGCCCCGCCGAAGAGCATGACTGCGCCGATAATCAGGACGATGGGCGAGCCGGTGAAGAACATCAGCGCCGCGCCGATAAAGATGATCCACAGCGCCACCTCGTAGAAAACGCCGTCGAGCACCTCTCCGTGGCGCAGCTTCTGCACAAAGGAGATGACCATGCCCACATTGAGCTGGATGAAGCCCAGGATCATCGCGCCGACGAGCACGTAAATCGTGTCGTTCAGCGGGTCGAAGAGGCTGGGAAGCCCCTCAAACGTGGTGTTGGGGTTGAACATCCTGGCCAGCTGCAGCGGCGCGTCGCCGAACAGTCCGCCGGTCAGGGCGCCGAAAATAAAGGTGGTGACGCCGCCCTCTACCATCAGCTCACCGAAATACTTCATAAAGCCCCGCTTGGGCTTTTTCTTCAGCAAAATCAGCGCCCCGGCCAGCATCATGATGACGCCGTAGCCCATATCCGCCATCATAATGCCGTAGAAAATGATGAAGAAGGGGGCCATCAGCGGGTTGGGGTCCAGCGTCCCGTAGCGGGGCAGGGAGTACATGTTGGTGACCATGTTCAGGCCGTCCGTGAGCTTGTTGTTCTTCAGCTCCACCGGGACCGCGCCGTACTCCTCCTCGGCGGGCTCGGTAAATTCATAGGCGCAGTCCAGCTTCTGCAGCAGGGCGGTCAGCTCCCGCTCCCGGTCCGCCCTGGCCCAGCCCTCCAACAGCACGGTGGACTGGGTTTTCAGCAGCTTGCCGGCGGCCTCGGCCCGGTCGACGCCGGCCCCGGCCCGGTCGTAGCCCAGCAGCAGGCTGTCCCGGTACTGCGCCGCGCCGGCGATCTCACCCTCGACGGCGGCGCGGCGGGAGGCGATATCGGCCAGCTTCCGCTGGGCGTCGGCGATGTTCTCCGCGGCCCTGCCGTGGACCTCCCCGAAGGCGGGGACGGTGAAGCCATACTCCCGCAGCAGGCGCAGCGCGTTTTCAGACTCGGAGCGCAGGTAGACCGCGTAGATGTAGCGCGCTGCCTCGTCGCTGCTGACCTCGAACAGCTCCGCCGCGCCCACCTCGGCGTCCATCGCCGCGCAGAGGGCGGGATAATCCGCGTTCTTTGGCAGCGCCCCGAAGCTCAGGGCGACAGATTTTGTCCCCGGGTGATCCAGGGGCAGCTCGCAGCCCTTCCAGGGCTGGAGCGTTTCGACGCGCAGCTTCTCCCTGACCTCGTCGGCGTCGAGGGCCTTGAGCTCCTCGCTCTTTTCCGCCAGCGCCCCGGCCTGGGCCCGGGCCTCCGCGGCCTTCGGGTCGTCCAGAAGCGCTCCGGCGCCGATCTCCGGCTTCGGAGAGAGCAAGGGCGTCTTGCGCGGGGCGAAGCGGTCCAGCAGGTCGATGGCCTTGCGGAACATCTGCTTTTCCGCCTGGGCCTCCGCCACCGGGCCGTGGTCCGCGCTGACAAGCCCGGCGGTCTCCGGGTCCTCCTGGGCCCAGTCCTGGCTCGTCAGCTCCACGCAGCCCAGTTTTTGAAGCTCCCGCAGCAGCTCATCCCGCTGCGAGCTCATGGCAATGGCCCGCAGCCGTTTCATTTTGACGATTGCCATCAGCCGTTCACGATCCTTTTAAGGACAAAGGATACCGCTTCCTCCTCTCTCTTTTTCGCTGCGGCGCGCAGGCGCTCCCGTTCCGCCGCGCTTTTGTTGGCCAGGGAGTCCGCCGCCTTGCGCGCGCGCTCCTCAGATGCGCGCATCATTTCGGCAGACTCGCGCTCGGCCCGGCGCAGGGCTTCCGCGACTGTCTGTTCGCCTTCTTCTCTGGCGCTGACGGCGGCCTGCTTGGCCGCGCTGAGCGCGTCGGCCCGCTGCTTTCGCAGACGGTCCTCCACCTCCGCCAGCGTCCCCATGACATTGGAAGACATTGGTTGAACCCTCCTCTTGCGATGGGAAATCCTTCCCAAGAATATACCTGATATTGTAACGCAGTTTCCGGGCAATTACAAGTTTTTTTTCGTCGCTCCGACGAATAACCCGCCCGCGAAATCGTCAATTTTTTGTCAATGTGATAGGCGGGAGGCTTATAGGATACATTGTTGATACACTTTTTTGTAAAATAACAAAGTATCTATCTCTATCACCAAGCATTGCGAAGGAGGCGGCGCCATGCCGGATCAGCTTTATACACAGCGCTTCGGCGACCGGAAGGAGGGGCGGATGCTGCGCTCCCTCTCCCTGGGCGAGCATATGGCGCCCTATTTTGTGCCGCGCGATGACGCCGGCAGGTGCTTCACCGACAGCGTGGAGCTGGGCGGCATCGAGGAATGGCTCCGGGCCAGGCGGGAGGAAAACCTCCCGGGCCTGGGGATGCTCCATCTGCTGGCCGCGGCCTATGTGCGCACCCTCGCCCTCTGCCCGGGCCTGAACCGCTTTATCAGCGGGCAGAGGCTCTACGCCCGATACGGCATTGAGGTGGTCATGGCGGTCAAGCGCTCCCAGGCGGAGCGGGAGGGGGAATCCACGGTCAAGGTCGCCTTCTCCCCCGAGGATACGATTTACGACGTCTACCGCAGGATCGGGGAGCGGGTGGACGCCCTGCGGGCCGACGAGCGGCGCAGCCGCTGGGAGCGCATGGCGGGGGTGCTGACGGGCCTGCCCGGCCCTCTGGCGAAATTTGCCGTCTGGAGCGTCCATCTGCTGGACGGCTTCGACTGGCTGCCCCGGGGCTGGCTGGAGGACAGCCCCTTCCACGGCAGCGTGATGATCGCGGACCTGGGCGGGCCCGGCGCGCCCTGCGTCGCCCGTTCCCTGAACCGCTTCGGCAATCTGCCGGTGCTGATCTCGATGGGGGGCAGACGCCGCGCCTTTGTGCCGGACGCTTCCGGCGAGGTGGCGGAGCGCCAGTACATCGACTACAGCGTTGTCTTCGACGGGCGCATTGCCGACCCCCTGTACTGCGCCGGGGCATTCCGCCATTTGAAGCGTTACCTGGGCAACCCCGCCCTGCTGGAGCTTCCGCCGGAGCGCGTGGCGGAGGACGTCTTCTGAGGACGGCGGGATGATGCGGGAGGGGACCGCGATTCCCGGCTTCGACCTCGCCGCCGCCCGCCAGACGGTGGAGGATTTTACCGCCTCCACCGGGGTGAGCTGCCGGCTGCTGTCCGGCGGGGACGTGATGCACGAGTGCCGCGCGGAGGACGCCTGCGTCCGCCTGGCGGAGGCGGTGGGGCGGGATTTCCACTGCGCGCTGCTGCATGGCCGCGCCCCCGCGGAGGCTGCCCGCTTCGGCGGGCGCTATATCTACGCCTGCCCCATGGGCCTGGCCTTTGCCGCGGCGGCCATCCGCAGCGGCGGTGCCCTGGCCGGCGGGCTGGTGGCGGGGCCGGTGCAGCTTTTGGACGCGGAGGACCAGCTCTCCGGCGCCGCCGTCAGCCCGGACAGCCTGCCGCCCGAGGCCGTGGACATGGCCAGGGCGGCGGCGGAAAGCGTGCCCCGGCGGACGGGGGCGCAGCTGCAGTCCCTGTCCCGCCTGCTGTTTTCCTCCGCCGTCTATATCAGCGACCGGAGCCACGAAATGCTGCTGGCCGAGAGCGAAAGCGAGTACACCAGCGCGGTGGACAGCTACATCTCCTACCTCCGCCGGGAAGAGGGCCTGCGCAAGCCCTACCCGCTGGACAGGGAGCGGGAGCTGTTCCACGCGGTGCTCCGGGGCGACCGGGAGACGGTTGACCGGCTGCTGAACCAGATCCTCGGGCACATCTATTTTTATGCGGTGGACGACGAGGAAATCCACGTCCGCATCGCGGAGCTGTTCGTGGTGCTGCTCCGGGCCGCGGCCTGCGGCGGCGCGAACATCGACCACAGCATGGACCTGAGCCGCCGCTTCCTCTGGGAGATCCGCAGCATCCGCAGCCAGGAGCAGCTGACCGGCTGGCTGGCCGCCAGCCTCCGGCCGCTGATGGAGCAGGTGTTCCGCAGCGAATCCGTCCGCCATTCCGGCGCGATGCAAAAGGCCGTCGACTATATCAAGCGCCGCTACGCTTCCAGGCTGACGCTGGAGGAGGTAGCGGACTATGTGGGCTACTCCCCTGCCTATTTCTCCCGCATTTTCCGGGAGGACACGGGCCTGGGCTTCAAAGAATACCTCAACGAGCTGCGGGTGGAGAAGGGCTGCAGCCTGCTGCTGAACTCCCGGCTGACCATCACGGAAATCGCCGCGATGCTGGGCTTCAACGACCAGAGCCACTTCTGCAAGGTGTTCAAGCTCTTCACCGGCGTGACCCCGGACCGCTACCGCAAGCGCTCCCGGCGGATCGAATATGAAAAGGAATACGGCGGGTAAATCCATTCGGCCCTCCCCGATAGGGGAGGGCCGAATGAGCTTATGATTTTATTTGTTATAAAAGTCCTCAATCGCCCGGAAGAAGGCGCTGATGTTGTCCCAGCTGGACATGGGCGGGATATCGCAGCCGGAGGAGGGGACGAAGTTGGGGAAGCGGGAGCACTTTTCCATCAGCTCCGCCGTGGCGGCGTAGACGCTCTCTGGGCTGCCGTTGCGGAACTGGCGGGCCGGGTCGACGTTGCCCATGGCGATGCAGTTGGCGGGGATGTGGGGCATCATCTCGGCCATGTCGATGGCGTTGCCGAAGTGGAACACCCGGCAGCCGTTGCTGACGATGGTGTCGACGGTGCTCAGGGCGGAGTTGCCGCAGTTGTGGTAGACCACAAGGAAGCTCTCGTCCTGCACCGCAGCCACGATTTTGCGGACGTAGGCGGCAGAAAATTCCTCCGCCAGCTCCCCGGACAGCAGGCCGGCCAGGGGCTCCGCCATGACCACGCCGTTGGCCCCGGCCTCCTTGTAGGCTTTCATATAGGAGATCAGGAAGCCCGTGATTTTGTCCAGCACCAGGTGTACCATTTCCGGCTCGTCAAAGCAGTAGTACATGGCCTCGGAAACATCCAGCAGGCGGCCGGCCAGGGAGAAGGGGCCGATGCAGCCGGCGAACACCGGGCGGTCGGTGATCAGCGGCACCGCCTTGCGGATGGCCTCAAGGTTCAGCCCCGTCCGGCCCTCGCCCACCTCGGGGACGCGCAGGGCCTCCGCGCTCTCCATATCGTCAACAATGGAGCCGACGACCGTGGGCACCTCGTCCCCCGAATAGCGGGTTTCGGAGCCGAAGGCCTCCGCTTCCAGCGACAGGTCCATATAGCTGACCGCCGCGCCGGTGCGGAAGGAATCGGCGATCAGCCGGATGCCCTGGGCCTGCTTTTCGCTGTCCCCGGTCAGCTCCCGGACCGAGATCCCCATCTTCTGGATGGAGGGGAAGGACAGCACCGGGACCGGCGTCTTTTTCGGCGCGGCAATCACTTCGTCCACCCACTGGTACATGTTGCGTTTCATAGCGCTCCTCCTCTTTTTGTTTTATGTTGCTTTCAGTATAACGGAGGCCACAGGGCGCTTATAGTAAAAAATTATGAAATTGGGTATATTCTTGTGAAAGTCGCGGCCCGCCCCTTTTGGGGCGGGCCGCGACTTTTTTCGCCTTATACAGGCAATTTTTCCTCATGGAACGCGCACAGCGGCGCGGCGGTTGTGGAATCCAGCAGGAACAGCCGGATATACGCGGCTTTGGCGGTGTTCAGCTTCATCGTGGGAGCGGCGCTGCCCGACAGCGGCTCCGCCGCCGCGCGGGACGCCATGCGTCCGTCCTCCGTATAGGCGGCGGCGATGAGCGTCGCCTCCACGCCGGCGGGGAGCATGACCTCCGCCGTGACGGTATTGCCGTTTGCGCTCACCGTTGCGAAGCGCGGTTCGGTGATCTCGTCGACGCCTTCGCCGAGGAAGTAGACTTCCGCGACCGTATTATCCGTGTCTGAGGCGGCGACAAGATAAAGGCTGCCTTTTAGCCAATGCTGGAACTCGCTGTCAACGGCATCACCGAGGGAAACCCGCGTCGGAGCACTTCCATCTTCGTGGATCATCCAGACCCGCGCTTCGGGGCTGACGCGCCATTGCCTGCCCATATAGCCGAGACTGCGCGTTTCGCCGTTAAAATTGAGGAACCGCAGCGTGTCAGAGCTTATGGCAGTAATCCGGGGCTCGCTGCCGTCCGGTACTTTTGTCAGATCGGCGGGACAGCCATATTTCGTATAGTGCCAGTAATACAGGCCCGGCACGTCCTCCTGCAGAGGTTCCAAGAGCCGGAGGCTGGTAAACTCTCCATTCAAAACGGCGTTGTATGGATAAAGAACAACCTGATTGGCGGTGTCGTAGCCAAGCGCATTGATTGCGGAATAGATATAGGCCCAGCCGAGCTGGCGGGGATCACGCCAGTGGGCATACAGCGTATGGTTCGCGCTGAGCTCTACGGTATCGTTCTCCGTAATCCGCGTACCGCCCTCGCTTTTGGTATACCAGCCTTCAAAATCGTAGTCCACCGTCACGTCGCTCCCGTCGGGCAGGAAGCTGTACACGGGTACGGGCAATTCGCCATATCTGTTCCTGAAGGTCACGACAGCGCTTCCCGGACTGACATTGCCGCCGTTGGCGTCGAAAGTCACGGTATAGTTCGGTAGCGGAACGGAGAGGAAATAGACTTCGGCGGCTGGCGTACCCTGTTCCCCGCTCGTCACAAAATAGATGTTGCCTTGGAACAGGTTCCGAAAGTGTTCGCTGACTGCCTCGCTGAGGGAAGCGTAATGTGCCGCGTCGCCGCCACCCGCGGGAACGGCCCAGATCTGGGCCTCAGGATCGACACGCCAGTTATTTCCCTTATAAGAGAGGATGCCGTCTTCGTAATCCAGGTCTTCAAATGTCCCTGAGCTTGTAAAAGCAAAGCGCTCTTCGGCAGCATTTTTATCCACCGGTATCAGTTGGAACGGATAGCCGAATTTCGTGGCTGTCCAATAGTATAAACCAACTCCGGGCGCAGGCTCCAGCAAAGTGACCGAACCGTCTTCACCTTCTATGATCGCCGGGTAAGTATACGTATTTTTCCCGCTTTTGTCGTCAAATCCCGCCCTGACATCATCAGCTCGGATAAAAACCCAGGACAGCTCCGCTGCTGCGCCGCCGGAGAAGGGCACGGAGTTTTCCAGGACAAAGCTTTCGGCACTGGAACTCGTATAGAGGCGGTAATACAGCTTATCGCCCTCCGCCCGTATACCGTAAATGTAGCCCTGGTTTTTTTCATCATCGCCGAGGGTAACAAAGGCCTGCGTCTCCCCCTCCGTGCCGATCCGCAGGATATGCTGGGGGCAGGAGGCATAAAAGTACTTCCCGTCCGTCGCCAGGTGGACATATTTACTGGCCCAGCGCTTGCTGCCCTCATTCCACACGTACCACACATCGTTAGCGGCGTTATAAAGCAGATGGTCAGTATTACCGGAATAGTCGTGGACGTACACGTCGCCGCTTTGGGAAGCATAGGCCCACAGCTGTCCGATATGGGGAATGGACGTGGTGCAGTCAGACCAGTAGGCGCCCGTTTCGTATTTTGTCCCGGTGTCAATAATATTATAGGCGTTCCCGCCGGACTCGTCGACCCAGTCGGTGGAATCGTGCCCGGTGGAAGTAATGCCGGCCTGGCTCCTGAGGAAATTGCCGTGACCGCAGTAATCCTGATATGTCCTCAGCGGATCGTCCCAGGTGCAATCAACGTAATACCGTGTTCCGTCGACGGTCACAAGATTCCAGGCGTGGTTCAAGGCAACGCTGGTGATGGCCTCGCAGTGCACCCCGGCCTCCGTCAGGAGATACCGGTAGGCCAGAGTATAGCCCTGACAGACGGCGCTTCCTTCAACAAGCGCGTTATAAGCGTTGTATTTGCTGTACGTTTCGTCATATTCGCAGTGGGTCACGATATAGTCGTGGAGGTAAAGCGCTTTCTGTTCGTCCGTCCAACTCTCTTCCACACCGCGCAGGACAAGAGAGGTGGTTTGCCGGAACTGTTCAATGTCGCGCGCAGAATAGGAAGTATCGCATGTAAAAATGACCGAGTGCGCACGGTTGCCGAGATAGGACCAGCTGTATCTGCCGCTTAAATAGAATAATTCGGGGTGGTCGTTAAGCAGCAGAGAAACCGATTGCTTGAGTTCATCCACTGTATAGTCATAGCTTGTTAAATCCACGGTGATTTCCTCTGACACGCCGTCCCAATTCCGTATCGGAGGCAGCAGCATATCCACGAGCTGCTGTATCCGGTCAGCGGCACCCAAAAGCCCATCTGTCCTCTCCGCCGGGAGCAGCAGCCCGCCCGCCTGCAAAATACCCTCAGCATCCAGTGTTTCTGTTTGTATTTCCTCTCCCTCCGTTTCCGCCGCCGCCCCAACCGGCAGCAGCGCGAGGCACAGCCCCAAAAGCAGGGCAAAGCTTCCCTTTTTCAGTAAGTTCATTTTGATTTCTCCCTTCCAGAGATTTTTTCCTGTCACGGTCATGGTTTCGATTTCTTTTTATCTTATCACACCCCGGCCCGTTTTTCAATACAGGAAAACCGCCTCTCCCTTTCGGGAGAGGCGGAAAAATTACCCATTACTGCCATATCAGAGTTTTCCGTTCCTGGGGACGACCAGGGGGAGCTTGCCGCTGCCGTTGAGCTTGAGGCCGGCGGAAATATCGACATCCTTGTCGCAGATGATGTTGGACAGCTCCGCGCCGGTGTGGATGGTGGTGTTGTTCATCACGATGCAGTTGCGCATGGTCACGTCGTGCTCAATGCGGACGCCGCTGGAAATGATGCAGTTCTCCACCGTTCCGGCGATGATGCAGCCGTCGGCGATCAGGGAATTGGTCACCCTGGAGCGGTCGCTGTAATAGGTGCTGACGTCGCTGCGGGCCCGGGTGGCGATGGGGCGCTCCTCCGGGAACAGGTCGGTCAGGCGCTCGTATTCCAGCATCTCAAAGCTGGCGTCGAAGTAATCCTGGATGGTGGTGATCTTGCGGGCGTAGCCCTCGTGCATCTGCAGGCCGATTTTCCAGCCGCACTCCCGCATCATGTGCAGCAGCGCGTCGCGGTGGAAGTGGAGCCGGTCGCCCTCGGAGGCCCATTTCACCATATCCAAAAGCTTCTCGCGGCGGAGCACGTAGACCTCGAGGCTGCGGACGCCCAGGGAAGTCTCCGTACGGCGGCAGAGCAGATCTTTGGCGAAGCCGTCGTCCCCGGGGATGAAGCAGTGGTGCTCTCCGGGCATGGGGCGGTCCGTGCACAGGGCGGTGATGTCCGCGCCGGAGGCCATATGGGCGTCGATCAGCTTCTGCAAATCGAGGTTGGCGCAGAGGTTGCCGTCCATGACGACGATGTACTCGTCCTTGATGTAATCCCGCAGATGGGTGGAGATGGCGTCCAGGGCCTCCATATCGCCGCCGTAGACGCCCTGGTTGACCCTGGCCAGCATCGGGTGGAGGCCGCCGCTGTGGCGCACCATGTTCCAGGGCCGGCCGCCGGAGAAGTGGTCCAGCAGGGACTGGTAGCCGAACTGCATCAGCACGTCGACGTTGTAGATGCCGGCGTTCATCAAGCCGCTGAGGGCGAAGTCGATCAGGCGGTAGCGCCCGCAGAAGGGCAGCGCCGAGGCGGTACGGTATTTGCCGAGGTCGCCGAGCTCGGGGAAGTTGTGATAGGCGAAAATGATGCCGCGCACGTTTTTCATACGGACACCTCCTCTTCGGTGTAGATCATGCTGGCGGCGGGAACGACCCCGTTCTCAGGCAGCTTCAGATTCGGGCCGACGGTGGCCACGCCCCATTTCTCCGTGCCGTCGGGCGGCGCGCCGATGTGGGAGCCGGCGCTGACCACGGTGTTCTCGCCCACGATGGCGTATTCCACCACCGCGCCCGGGCAGATGCGCGCGCCGGGGAGGATCGTGCTGTAACGCACGGTCGCGCCCTCTTCCACCACGACCGAGGAGGACAGGACGGAGTTTTCCACCGTGCCGAGGATCTCACAGCCCTCGGTGATGATGCTGTGGGCCACGGAGGCCTTCGGGCCGATGTACTGGGGCACCTTGCGGGGGCTGTTGGCCATGATGGGCCAGCTGCGGTCAAAGGTGTTCACCAGCGTCGGGGAGAGCATGTCCATGTTGGCGTCCCAATAGCTGTCGATGGTGCCCACGTCGCGCCAGTAGCCCTCGAACTGGTAGGGGTACATGCGCTCGCCCGCGTTCAGCATGTTGGGGATGATGTTCTTGCCGAAGTCATGGCTGGAATTGGTATCCGCGGCGTCGTCGATCAGGAAGCGGCGCAGCTTTTTCCAGTCGAAGATATAGATGCCCATGCTGGCCAGGTCGCTGTCGGGCTCCTTCGGCTTCTCGGTGAACTTGATGATGCTGCCGTCCTCGCCCAGGGTCATGATGCCGAAGCGGGTGGCCTCCTGCATACTCACGCGCAGCACGGCGATGGTGCAGGCGGCGTCGTTTTTCTTGTGGACCGCCAGCATGTCGGCGTAGTCCATCTTATAGATGTGGTCGCCGGAGAGGATCACCACATACTCCGGGTCATAGATGTCCACAAAGCCGATGTTCTGGTAGATGGCGTCCGCGGTGCCCGCGAACCACTGGCCCGTCTCGCCGGTCTGGTAGGGCGGCAGGACGAAAGCCCCGCCGCCGCTGGCGTCGAGGTCCCAGGCGCCGCCGGAGCCGATGTAGCTGTTGAGCTGCAGCGGCTTGTACTGGGTCAGCACGCCCACGGTGTCGATCCCGGAATTGATGCAGTTCGAGAGCGGGAAGTCGATGATGCGGTACTTCCCGCCGAAGGGGATGCCGGGTTTTGCCATGTCACGGGTCAGGGCGTAGAGCCGGGAACCTTGCCCCCCGGCCAGCAGCATGGCAATGCATTGTTTCTTCATTCGTATCGAGCTCCTTTTCTATGATGGCACGAGAAAAGTCATACTTCCACTCTAAAAATATATGACAAAAAGGCGGGATTTGCAAGCGCTGTTTTTGTAGAATATTGATAGGCGGTTTTGGGGACATTGAATAAAAAGCGGGTCCTCAGGAGATTTTTGCCGGGTACGCCTTCAAAAACCGCGCCAGAAAGCGCCGCATATTTTTCGCGATCGCCGCCTGCGTATCCCGGAAGCGCTCGGGAAAAGCCTCATATTCCCCGGCGGCGAAGCAGCGGGTCATCCAGTCGTTGACCTCCGGGCCGTAGTGCAGGATATCGCGGTATTGCCCCATATCCGAGGTAAAGGCCGCGCCCTGGAAGTCGTAGACCTCCGCCCCCAACTCCCGCGCCCGGAGGACAAAATACTCCTTTGCCTTCATATAGAGCCCGTAGTCCTGCGTCAGATAGGCGTTGTACCAGAACAGGCTGGAATAGGGCGGGAAGAAAAACACATGCCGGCAGCGGGAGAAGTCGAAGCCGTCGAGGAAGGCGTCCGCCCGGGCCGTCATTTCCGCGAAAAGCGCCCCGCCGTCCGGCGGCTGCGCGGGGGCGGACGCCAGCCAGGCGTTGCGGAGAAAAATTTCCTCGCCCACAGGCTCGTCCATGCTCCAGTTTTCCAGTAGGTCAATGCTCCGGCTGCGGGCATACTTCGGCGGCAGGGAGAGCCCGAGAAGGTCCGCCGCGGCCAGCGCGGCGTCGGCGGGGATGTAGCGGAACCAGACCTCGTAGCTCAGCAGATAGCGCAGCCGGGAGAGGATGTCGCTTCGGAACAGGTGCGCCGGGAGCTGGCTCTCCGCCGGGTCGTCCGTGAAGTAGGAGAGGTCCACGCAGAGGTAGAGGGCCTCCGCCCGCCCGGCCCGGTAGGCCGCCTGCACCAGCTGGGACATTTCCAGGGCGTTGAGCCCGCCCAGGCTCACATGGAGGGGCTTGCAGCCCAGTTCCGCGCGGAACAGGTCCATGTTAAAATTCTGCGTCATCGACGAGCCGACAATCAGGGTATCATAGTCATAGTTGGCGATCAGTCCCGCGTCGGCGAAGCGGGCGTTGAGCAGACAGGCGTTGTCCCGGACGCGGAACTGCATGTAGGGGTCCACCGCCCAGGCCGCGGCGCACAGCAGCGCCATCACGGCCAGCACTAGGCAGATAAAAGAGCGTATCCATTTTTTCGGGGACATGGGGCGTTCCCCCCCCTTTTCGCAAGTTGTCCCTCCGGCCATGTGAAGAAAATCGCTGGGCGTAACATTGACAGCCTTCCCCGCCCGGGCTGGGAAGCCTTGGTACCGCCTTGCACCGTGAAGCGCAAAAATGAAAGTTTGCCATTATGCGAAAGCTTTTGCCCATAAGCCGCCTAAAAATTAAAATAGATAAAGATGCTCTCCCGCGACAGGCACAGCAGGGCGGCGGAGAACAGCGCGGCGGCGAGGGCGAGGCTCCGCCGGCAGGGGGTGAAGCGACGGAGCAGTTCCGCGCTGCCCCGTGAACTCCACACCAGAAGCAGCAGCGCCCCCACAAGGCCGAAAAGGTAGATGTTGTTCAGCCAAGGCGGGAAGGCGAAGCCGCCGGCGTTTCCCACCAGGGCGCCCAGCTGCTCCGCTCCGGGTGAAGAAAACCGGAACATCCCCCGCCAGACTGCCATGGCAACGGCAAAATCGGGGGCGCGGAACAACACCCAGAGGAAGTTGACAATCAGGAAGGTCCAGCCCCGCCGCAAAAGCGCGGGTACGCGCTCCAGCCGCGCGCCCGCCAGCCGCTCCGCCGCGGCGAAAAGCCCGTGGCACAGCCCCCAGAGCACAAAGGTCCAGGCGGCCCCGTGCCACAGGCCGCTGACCAGGAAGGTCAGCAGCAGGTTGAGGCAGGTACGCGCCAGCCCCCGCCGGCTGCCGCCCAGGGGGCGGTAGATGTAGGTGGAGAGCGCCCGGCCCAGGGTGCGGTTCCAGCGCCGCCAGAAGTCGGAAATGCTCAGGGAGCGGTATGGGGCCAAAAAGTTCATGGGGATGTCGATATGGAACAGCCTGCCCAGGCCGACGGCCATGTCGGAGTAGCCGGAGAAGTCGAAGTAGATTTGCAGCGTATAGCTCAGCGAGGCCATCCAGGCCGCCGCGAGGCCGGGCTCCGGCAGCGCGAAGCCGTTGTCCGCGAAGACCGCCAGCGAATCCGCCAGCACGGCTTTTTTAAACAGCCCGATTGAAAACATGTACAGGCCAGAGGAAAACGCTTCCGGGTCAAAGCGCCGCCGGCCCTCGTCCCGGAACTGCGGGAGCATTTCGCTGTAGAGCACGATGGGGCCGGCGACGAGCTGTGGGAAAAAGCTCACGAACAGCACATAGTCCCGCAGCCGGCCCACCCGTTCCTCCCCGTGATAGACTGAGACAAGAAAAGAGAGCTGCTGGAAAGTAAAAAAACTGATTCCGAGGGGCAGAGCGATGCGCCGCGGGGAAAAGGCGGTCCCAAGGGCGAGATTGAGGTTTTCAAGGAAAAAATTGAAATACTTAAAATAGCCTAAAAGGGCGACATTAAAGAAAATGCCGAGGGCCAGCCATGGCTTTTTCCCCTGTCCCGGCCCGCACTGGATGCCGCGGGCCAACAGGTAGTTTACCGCGATGGAGGCGAGGAGGAGGGGCAGATAGCGCGGCCTGTCCCAACTGTAAAACAGCAGGGAGGCGGCTATCAGAAACAGGCGCTGCCATAAGCCGCTGTGAAAGCGCGACAGCAGATAATAAAGCAGGACAACCGCGGGGAGGAACGCCAGCACAAAGATATATGAGGAAAATACCACGCCCGCGTCCTCCTCTCTCCTGCCTCGGCTGAATCATGCTGAGGGTAATATAACATATAATTCCGGGGGTTTCAATATCCGCGATTGGGCAAAGTGCGGAAAAAGCTCCCCAAAGACGAAAGAAAACGAAAAATTTTCTGGAAATAGCTTGACAACACGGCGAAAACATGCTAAAATCATCAAGCTTGCGGGTGTAGTTCAATGGTAGAACACCAGCCTTCCAAGCTGGATACGAGGGTTCGATTCCCTTCACCCGCTCCAGACTTGGCTCGGCAGGGTCCTGCATATGCGCCAGTAGCTCAGCAGGATAGAGCAACTGCCTTCTAAGCAGTAGGCCAGGGGTTCGAGTCCCTTCTGGCGTGCCACTGCGGGGGAAGGCCTGCCGCGAGCCTGCAGGTCCTTTCTCCAGATTTGGGTCGAATATGGTGGGTGTAGCTCAGTTGGTTAGAGCACCGGATTGTGGTTCCGGGTGTCGAGGGTTCGAGTCCCTTTACCCACCCCAGATAAAAATGCCCGTAACGGTTCGCAGCCGCGGCCAGCGCGGTCTTGGGCCTTACGGGTGTTTTTTATTTCCCCCAGGTTCGTGAAAGGGGTTTGACCCGGCGTAGGGGCGTGGTGAAGCGGTAACACATCGGACTTTGACTCCGCCATTCGCAGGTTCAAATCCTGCCGCCCCTGCCACTTTTCCCCGGTCCTAAGTTTATGACAAAATAATCCGCCCCGTTAGCTCAGTCGGCAGAGCACCTGCCTTTTAAGCAGGGTGTCCGGGGTTCGAATCCCCGACGGAGCACCATACCTGCACGTCACTATGGAGAACATAGTGACGTGCGAATTGAGTCAAGATGACCCCTGTTTATCGGGGGTTATCTTGTCTTTGTACCTTTTTGCAGAAGCCAGAGCTACACTTAACAGCGTTAGGAGCACCGATTTTTCGAGTTCGAATATCATCAGATAGGCTGGCGGTGAGCATCTTGCACCAGTTTAGTTCGGATAATATTATTTTTGGTGCAGACCGTCAGTTATGATCCAATCTTGCGTTCATATAACGCAACTCCGGGGCTTCAGACTCCCAATAGCCAACCCAGTCTACCATCGCCTGATGCTCTGGGTGGTCGGGATTTTGGTATGCGTCCAAGAATTCCAAGTACCCGCCTACACCGCCAACATCCTCTGGTGGTGCCGCACCTTCGCAAAGAGTACAGGAGGGGCAAGGGCGATCATAGTCCTCGATGATATCGGCGACACGGGCATTGACTTCCCATCCGTCTCCGAAATCGTACAAATAGGTGAATTCACTTCCGACCTTGAGGTGGGCAACGGGGAGTTTATCCCATTCAAAGGCAGAGGGTTTATTCATGGACGCATAATCATCCTCCATGCAGAGGATGTGTAGCGGCTTCAAGTAGCTCTGCAGAATGAACTCATGCAGATGATAGTCTTTCCAACCGAATGCAGTCTGAATGAAAATACGCCGCAAGTAATTGCGGCGTATGAAATAATGTGCTATGATGTCACCATGCGGCGACACTCTTGATTTTAAGGAACGATCTCGACGTTCTCTCCGTCGGCCATCGTAAACATAAAATGGTGGTCGGAATAGATCGTGACGCTTTCGACCATTATTCGCCAACGTTCTTCACTATATTCCGGGTTATTGGCTCCTGCTCGCTGTAGGGCAGTTTCAAATGCTGCTTTAATCTCTTCCTCACGGAGAAACGGGGTTTGGCAGGTTTCCGCTTGACTGTACCTATGGTTGCAGTACCAAACATCGTACCGCTCGGTGTTTCCACGGTTATGCTAGACCTTGTGACCGTAAAAGCTTCCGCAGTCGCCACATATAATACGACTGGCAAACGGGCAGTTACTGCGGATTTTTAAGCGGTTTGTGCAATGCTTTTTCAATTTTTCTTGTACTCGATCAAAAACCTCTGGTGCAATTATGGGCTCGTGAGAATTTTCGACCAAATATTGTTTGACTTCGCCCTCGTTTTTGCGCTTTTCTTTCGTGAGATAGTCCACGGTGTATGTTTTCTGAAGTAGGGCATCACCCCGATACTTCTCATTCGAGAGGATGCTTTTCACTGTACTCACAGACCAGTTGCTTTTACCGGAAGGTGTTGGAATTCCACTACTTGTTAAATGGTCTGCAATAAAACGAATTGACCGCCCGGTAAGGAAAAGGTCGTATATCTCACGAACTCAAACTTCGCAGGAAGAAAGACGGAAAAAACAGAAATAGTTAAGCTTTTACTCGATGCAGTCTATTGAAATCAAGCAGAGCAGCCAGATCAGCAGGCAAATCAGCGATAAATTCAGCGATCAGGGCGCAAATATCCACCGTGAGCCCATTAAACTGCTGGGACAG
>JAFUVO010000032.1 GCA_017477525.1 Oscillospiraceae bacterium
CTCCTTCAGCACGGCGGCGATGCCCTCAAAATCGCTGCGGTCCATCGTGTTGAGCTTCTGGGTCAGGCGGCGGGCCCGCTTCTGCTCGTTGTAGACCTCTTCGTCGGAGATATACAGCCGCTGGCTGTCGCGGCGGGCGATGTTGTCCTTTACCATGTCTGATGCTCCCTTACTTAGATTTTGTGCCCCGCCCGAAGGGCGGGGCACAATGTGAATTTAACCTTATTCCGCGTTCTCGTACACCGAAACCTTTTTGCGGTCGCGGCCGAGGCGCTCAAAGCGGACCGTGCCGTTGACGAGGGAAAAGAGCGTGTCGTCCTTCCCGCGGCCCACGTTGGTGCCGGGATGGATCTTGGTCCCGCGCTGACGGACGAGGATATTGCCCGCTAAGACATACTGGCCGTCCGCCCGCTTGGGGCCGAGGCGTTTCGACTCGCTGTCGCGGCCGTTCTTGGTGGAACCCATTCCTTTTTTGTGTGCCATGCGCTGTTACACCTCCAATGTGTGTGGGATATGACGCCCTGTGCTCAGGCGTTGATGGCTTCGATCTGGACCTTGGTGTAGGGCTGGCGATGGCCCTGGGTCCTGCGGTAGCCCTTCTTGGGCTTCATCTTGTAGACGCGGATCTTCTTGCCGCGGCCGTTCTTCT
Organism: Oscillospiraceae bacterium; assembly: GCA_017477525.1. GTDB lineage: Bacteria > Bacillota > Clostridia > Oscillospirales > Oscillospiraceae > RGIG7114. Next base: position 650 of record JAFUVO010000032.1, read on the forward strand.
CCACCCTGGCGGTGACGGTCGCGCCGTCCAGCGCGGGGGCGCCGAACTTCGCCGCGTCGCCGTCCACGACGGCCAGCACGGTATCGAAGGTGACAGTCTCGCCCGCCTCCGCCGGGAGCTTTTCGACGTAGAGCGTGTCGCCCTCCGCCACGCGGTACTGCTTTCCGCCGGTCACGATAATCGCTGTTTTCATGTTTTTCTCTTGCACCTGCCTTTCCTGTTCGCAGACTCGCTCTTGGGGCGCGGGAGGGATTCCCGGCTTTGGCCCCTTCAATGCGGCCATGACAGTTTATCACCGCGCCCGGGGCTTGTCAACTCTTTTTTTCACTCACCGGTCTACCGCTCCCAGCTGAGGGCCGGGCAGAGGGGGCGCATACTGCCGTCGCAGATGAACACCCTTACCGTGGCCGCGTCCGCAGCGGGGAGCAGCAGGGGGACCCCGGCTGTCTCCGCGAGCTCGAGCGCGGGGACGGCCCGAAGCTCGGCGCCCAGCAGCCTGCCATCGCCGTCGTAAGCGGCGGCGATCACCGTGCCGCCGGTTTCGCGGATTTTCTGAATTTGCGCGGTCACAATATCGCCGGCGACCTGCAGGCCGCGCAGCGCGTAGGCGTCGTTTGTCTCCTTCCACTGCGCCGTGAGGAGCGTGTCGCCCGCCAGCGCCGCGCTGTCCCCCGGCTGGTAGAGCGTTTCATCCCCGTCCATTTTCCAGCCGGCGAAAGCGGTTCCCAGGGGCGCTTCGAGGCCGCAGCCCGGGAAGGTGAAGCTCCCGCCCGTGACCGCGATCGCGCCCATACTTCCGCCGCCGCCGTTGGCGTTGATGCTGACGAAAGCGGGGAGGTCCGCCATATCCGCCAACACGCCGCCGTCCAGGGGAATGGTTTCGCTGTTGACGGTCAGGCTTGCCGTGGCCCCGCTGGCCCCGGCCACGCTGAGGCTTTCCCCGGCGCTGTACAGCGCCGTGCCGCCCTCGCCGTCGACCGTGCCGCTGAAGCGGATTTCCTTTTCCTCCGCCCCCAGATTGCTGTTGACCGTCACCTCGTAGCTGCGCGCGTCATCCTCCGCGGGAAAGCGGATATAGGTCATCTCCTGGGCGTCGTCCACGTCCAGGACGACGGAGCTGGCGGTGGTTTTCACCTCGGCGGACTGGTCCGTGTTGGTCACGGAGAGGGCCAGCGCGGTATCGGCGGCGGTGTTCTGAATGGTATAGCGGTCGGCGGGGAGCCAGAGGATGACGGGGCTGTCTCCCCCGTCCTCCGGGGCGGCGTCGAGAAATTCCATCTGGAAAATATCCGGGCGGAAGCTCTGGGCGATCCCGTCCATGATGCTGGCCAGGACATGGCCCGCCGCGTCCAGAATGTCCACGTTCATGCCGATGGTCACACAGGTGCCGCTGCCGGAACCGCTCTGTTCCCAGATGTCATAAAAATCCCCATAGGGCACAAAGGAGATGTGGGAGCGCCCGCCGGCGTCCTCCCCCCAGGCGGCCCTGGCGCTGGGGCTGTACTCCCAGCCGGTGTATACGCCGCCGGTTTTTTTCAGCGTGATATACCGGGCGCCGTCGTTGGGATAATTGGGGTCGTAAACCCGCAGCCGGGTATTGCCGTCCAGCTCCTCCGCCGCATAGGCCAGCACCGCGTGGCCGGAGCCATCCGGGCCGAACATGGCGACGATGGGCGGTTCATGCCCTGTCTCCCCGAAGGATTTCACCTGCGCCGCCAGGGCGTCCAGGGCCCCGGGACCGTCGTGGGCATCGAAGCGGTTTCGGTTCAGCGCGGCCTGTACCCGCTCCGTGTACTGGCTGACCTGGATCGCCTCGATAAACTCCCGCACCGTCAGCGTACCGTTGCTGTTGCCCAGGACCAACTCTTTGGCCCAGTCCTTCCCCGGCGCGAAGGACGGCACATGGACGCCGTTTTCGTTTTCAAACAGCAGCCCCGCCGTACCCGCCATGCCGAAGCAGTTCCCCTTCCAGGCAGTGTGCCAATTATAATACTCATTCGCGCGGCGCGTTTCGCCGAAGATGCGCTGATAGGAGCTCAGGGGGATATATTCTCCGTCCTTCGGGTAGGAAAAGGCGGCGGCGGTGTTGCCGAAGGCATAGCCCAGTTTTTCCGCTGTCCCCGGAAGGCGGGGGTTCTTCGCCCGCCCCCAGAGGGCGTAGAGCGTGATACCGGCGTCCGCTTCGTAGCTCCCGCCGGGCTGGTATTGGGCTGCCTCCGCGTAGGGGCTGTCCGCCCAGCCGAGGAAATCAAAGCCCTCGCGGACGGGGCGGTCGGGGGAGAGGGTCAGGGCTTTGCCCTGGAGCTTTGTCTGCTCCTGCGGCGCGCCGGTTCCGCCGGCGGCGTGGTAGGAGATGGTATAGGCAGCAGACGGAGCGGGCGCGTTTTTCATGGTGAAATATCCAGGCATGTCCCAGCTGTCAATATGGGCGTATTCCGCGTCGGTGTGGGCGCTGTCGTAGGCTGTCCCCGCCCCGCCCACAAGGGCGGGGCAGTTGGTAAACATTTCAGCGGAATTTATTACCGCGGCGGTACCAAAGCTTGCGCTGGCCCATATCGTTTTCAAGGATGCGCAGTCCTTGAACATCCAGCCCATATTGCTCGTTTTTGAGGTGTTAAATCCGCTTAGATCCAATTCTGTCAGGCTGCCGCAGCCATGGAACATACCCCCTGTGACCTCGAAAGACATCTGGCCGTTCTCATCCCATCTTGTCCATTGAATCACGCCCATGCTCACGGTTTGGGAGGTATCAAAACTGCTCACATCCAGCGCAACCAAACTTCCGCAGCCGCTGAACATGCCCCCCATATAGATTACGTTGGAGGTGTCGAACGCGCTGAGGTCCAGGGCAGCAAGACTGCCGCAACCGCTGAACATGAGTTCCATGTTCGTTACGCTTGAGGTGTCGAACGCGCTGAGGTCCAGCGCGGCCAGACCGGCGCAGCCGCTGAACATGTAGCTCATATTGGTCACTTTGGAGGTATCGAACGCGCTGAGGTCCAGTGCGGCCAGACCGGCGCAGCCGCTGAACATGTAGCTCATATTGGTCACTTTGGAGGTGTCGAACGCGCTGAGGTCCAGCGCGGCCAGTCCGGCACAGCCGCTGAACATGTAGCTCATATTGGCCGCTTTGGAGGTGTCGAACGCGCTGAGGTCCAGCGCGGCCAGACCGGCGCAGCCGCTGAACATGTA
>JAFUVO010000074.1 GCA_017477525.1 Oscillospiraceae bacterium
AGGGAGAATCAATGTAGTTCCTTCTTCAAATACCAGTGTTTCAATTCTGCTTCCAGTCAATGGGCCTATATCTTCGCCAGTACCAATAAGACGTGTCCCATAAGATGAGCTTAGAGAAGCAGGTATTGTTAGACTTTTCACACCCAATGTTCCTGTAAGAACCTCTCGGCCCAAATAACTTAGATTCGATGGAAGTACTAATTCAGTCAATGCACATCCTGCAACAGCATAATCACCAATAGATGTTATTGTGTATGGAATCTGGATATTAGATAAATAATTACACCCATTAAAAGCGGAATTTCCAATGCTCGTCACCGTATTCGGGATATAAACCATCCGAATATTTTTATTATTCTGAAACGCTTTATCACCGATCTTCGTCACCGTTTTCCCGTCAATCGTTTCCGGGATATTCAAAATTGAGGTAGCGTTATTATACCCGGTTACAGTAACGGTCCCATCGCCATTGTCCGATGTTTCCCATATTACAACCGGCTCTCCGTTCCCATCAATCCCGGTGCTGTTGCCATTCGGATTGCCGCTCGCATAGTAGCGCGAGTTTCCGGGAGTATAATACTTGGGCTTGCTATACCCCGACTCCGCTTGCCCCGCGTCATTCGGTCGGGTACAGGAGTGTACCGTCACGCCGTCCTCAATATGCTCCACAATGCGAAGCGGGCTGTTGCTCGCGGTATAAAAATCTTTGGAAAAGGAGCCTCTGCCTTTGTCCGTGATTTTTCCCATGTCAACCCCATCAATATTCACAAACGCATAACTCGCTTTGAGCCCCGCATACAAGTAACCTGTGACATTGGTACACCGTTTTGGCGATCCCTCATGATAGGTCTTGGAGGCGGCAGCAACTTTAGGCCCAACTGACAAAGTGACAGAAGCGTTGCCTACAAAACCGAAATCCAGTCTGCCGTTCAGCTTTAGCAACATGGAGATCGTGCCGCTTGCGGTCAGAGAACTGTCAACTGTTTTTGCGGTATGGATTAGCGAAGCGCGCCCGCCGGACGCATCTACGCCGATGCTGAAGTCAACCGAGAAATAATATCCGATTCTGGCTTCGGCGGAAAGCTCTAAGGACAAGGATATTTTTCCGTATTTCAGCAAGCTGACATCCACCAGGGTTAGCGAAGTCAACGGGCAGGGGGCAAGAACAATATCCAGTGTGGAATGTGCGGTAACCGTACCGTACAGCACGAAGCGCCGGTTGCTGACCTCCAAACGGATATTGCTGAAAGTGCCGTAAATCTCGCCCGTCACATCACCGATCGTGATTTTCCGTCCGAAGTCCTTTTTCCCGTAGTTGGAGGAGGCCATCAACTCAACAGGTCCAAAAACAACCTCCTGGCCATCGGCTCCCAAGAGAGATACCGCGTTGTTCTCCTCCGGTTCCTCAAATACCAGTTCGGGAATCAGTTCGCCGCTGAACTCACCCTTGAGCACCGCGCCCTCCGGCGCGACGCCGGCGTCAATGATAAACGTATCGCCGGCTCGGCTGACTGTCACAATGCTGTAGACAAAAGCCAAATCGCCTCCGAAGAAGGCAATCGTGTCTCCGGCCGCCAATTCGCCGTTGTAACCGGAAATCATCAGGCTTGTACGTTCCGTTTCAAAATCGTAATCGGAAATTACCTCTACTTCATCCGGCAAAACAATCACGAAATCCGCAAACTCAAAGTCGGAAAAAGGGTCGCCGAGCTTGCGGCCATCAACTATTTCCGCCGCTGCCGTAAGCATGTCGGCAGCTTCGGCTTCCGTGACCTCTTTTTCCGGCATGAAACTGCCACCGACAAGCGAAAACCAACCCTGCTCAACAGCTACCTGCGCGTCATCCTGATGAATCACTGTGCCAGTATCGCTGTATGTATAATCCTCCGCTTCTTTTTGAATGCCGAGACAATCGTTCAGGGTCTGTGCCGCAAACTCACGGGATACCACAGCGGCCGGCTCAAAATTATCCCCTGCCTCGATATCGATCATGCCGTTTTTGACGGCAATCATAATGGCGTCATAATAATCCGCGCTTTCCAATACATCGGGGAAATAGATATCAGGATATTCGTCCGGGCTGACGTTCATACCGAATAGCAGCACCAGGTTTTGTATCCATTCCGCTCGGGTCATATTCTCTTTTACGATTGTCTTATCCGGCAGGGCAGAGGATAAAAACGTATCACTGTGATCGGCATTCATGCTATCAGCCAGTTTGACCTCTATGCTTTCCTGTGGAATATCACTTCCTGATTCATTTTCGACTGCCATCACCCCGGCGGGAAGCATGGCCGTCAGTAAGACCAGAGCCAACACAAGACCAATCATTCTGCTTCGCACGTCCATAATTTGATCCTCCCAACACATAAAAATTTCCCGGCCCCACCGCCCGGGGACGCGAACGCGCCCCGGGCTATGGAGCCGGAAACACAAGCAGCGGCGTTGAGAGCGCATTGCGACACTCAACACCGCTGAAATCTTCAACGCAAAAACACAGGAAACTTACGCCAAAGCTTGCTTTCCCCTTGCAAGAAGGAGGGCGCTTGGGGTATAATAAGGCTACGGCGCAGGCGCTTGGTTCTGCTGTGCTGAGTGGGTACGACACTTATCACAGGGGTATGGTGGATGGCGGTCCGCCATGCCCTGCCGCTGTTTGCGCTTCCGTGCATAAAATACTATACCGCAAAACCTCCGGGGATGCAAGAAATATTTTTGCGCGGGCGCGTTTTTTTCGATATCTCCGCCGCGGCGCTCTGCAAAACAGCCCGCCCCGTAGAAAAGGGCGGGCTGTTTTGCGCCTATGCGCTGTTTTTAAGACATATCCAGTTCCGCCGGCACACTGTACCGGCCATTGGCAAGCTGGAGCGGATACACGGCGCAGTTGCCGATACTTTGTAAGTAGCCGCTGCTGTATGTTCTTTAGGGCAATAAGCGGCTTGCTCCCGTCAGAGGGATCAAACCCCGGGCCGGTATCTTCCACGATACGATTTCCTGTTGTTGGCGGCGGTCCTGCTCAATCTGAAGATAAGCCGTCTGCATGGGCAGCGGCAGCGAGAGCAGCAGGGTTTCCAGAAGCAGCAGGCTATATATGGCCGCCCTCGGGACGGGATAATAGCGGAGCGCCATTTCGACGAGGACACAAATGCTGGAGAGCAGGAGTCAGATAGACCACCTTGGTGCAGGGATTGATTTCCAGCAGCGCGCGGCAGAGGTCAAGGCCGCTGGCTTTTCCCAGCTCAATATCCAGAATGGCACCATCCTTGAATTTCATTGGGGAGGATGGGATAATTGGGTCAGCATATGGGGCAACCCGCCCCCATCGTGGAAAGCGGGGAAGTTCATAAGGCGTTAAGAAAGGAGAATGGAACATGGGTAAGATGAATACGGTGCCGGGAACTTTGGGCTTGACGGAGGAGCAGCAGAAAGCGATCACTCAATACGGCGAGAACAGGCAGATCACCGATGGTGAATATGACAAGCCGCTGGCGGTCAAGTGCGTCAACGGAACCTTCGTTGGCAAGAGGACGGGGAATGCCATCGCTTACAAGGGCATCCCGTTTGCCGGCCGGCAGCCGGTCGGGGAATTGCGCTGGAAGGCCCCGGTCGGCGTTTCGCCCGATGACGGCGTATATGAGGCGTATTACTATGGAAAAACCGCTTGCCAGGATGAGGAGATCAGCGAGCATCAGGGCGAAGACTGTTCGCTTACGCGGCCGAGCCGGATCAGTTCCAACCCGGACGTGGAGCGCTGCGATAACTACGTGAGCTTCACCGTGGACGGCAAGCCGACGAACTGCATTATCGTCCCCTCTGTGTTGGTAAAGAGATGGATAAACCCGTCGAGCTATTCAATCGTTTCCGGTTTGCCCTTCATTCACTCTAACCGCGCGGATATTATGGCAGGCCACGCTGTGCCCTGTTCGCTTTTCCTCCAGCGGAGGACGCCGCTTGGCGCAGACCGGTCCCGCGAACATACACCGCTCCCGGTACGGGCAGCCTTCGGCGCCGCCATGCCCGTGGGAAACTCGCATTTCCTCCAGGTCGATGATCTTCCTTCCACGGTCGTGAATGGAAAACACGGAGTTCAGCAGCATCCTTGTGTAAGGGTGCATCGCTGCTTCCAGCTCTGCGGCGTCCAGCTCCTCCACTACCGCGCCGGCGTACATGACGGCGATGCGCCCGGCGATGGTGCGCACTACCGCCAGGTCGTGCCCGATCAGGACGTAGGTCAGCCCGTACAGCCGCTGCAATTCCACCAGAAGTTTTAATATTTGCTTCTGCACCGACACGTCCAGGGCGCTGGTGGCCTCGTCCAGCAGCACCAGCTTCGGGCGGGTCGATACGGCGCGGGCGATGACCACCCGCTGGAGCTGTCCGCCGCTGAGCTGGTGGGGAAAGCGGTCCAGCAGCTCGTCGGGCAGCTCCACCAGCTCCATCAGGCGTTTCGCCTCCTGCCGCGCCTCCCGGCGGCGGAGAATGCCATGGTACACCAATCCGTCCTCCAGGAACGTCCCCACGCTGGTGCGGGGGCTGAACACGGAATAGGGGTCCTGGAATACCATCTGCACGTCCCGATAGGCATTTCGAAGCGCCCGCCCGCGCAGGGCGGAGATATCCCTGCCGCAGAGCAGGACCTCCCCCTCGCTCACGTCGGTAAGCCGCGTGATCATGCGGGCCAGCGTACTCTTGCCGCAGCCGCTCTCCCCCACGATGCCGAGGCACTCCCCCCGGCGCACCGTCAGGGAGACGTCATGCACTGCCCGGAACTGCGTACTTTTTCCGGCGTCGAACACCTTGCCGACATGGCGCAGCTCCAAAACGGCCGTTTCCATGGCTTCGCTCATACCGCCACCACCGCCATTTTCTCATCGTCCAGCTCAATCACCGCCCCCAAAAGCTTGCGGGTGTATTCGTCCCGGGGGGCGTGTATCACCCGCTCCGTCGGACCCAGCTCTACCAGCGCGCCGCCGCGCATCACGCCGACGCGGTCGGACATATAGGCCGCCACACCCATGTTGTGGGTCACAAGGATGATCGTGGTGCCGTATTTTTCCCGCAGGTCGATCATCTGCCGCACGATCTGCGCCTGTACGGTCACGTCCAGCGCGCTGGTGGGCTCGTCCGCCAGCAGCAGCCGCGGCTTCAGGGCCATCGCCATGGCGATGCCCACCCGCTGCCGCATCCCGCCAGAGAGCTCAAAGGGGTAGGAGCGCAGTACCCGCTCCGCGTCCGCCAGATGGACGCGGCGGAGCAGGTCCAGCGCCTGAGCGTCGCACTCCGGGTTGCTGTAATCCCCGTGGCAGCGGAGGTACTGGCGGAACTGTGCCCCGATCCGGGAGGTGGGGTTCATGTAGCGCCCGGTATCCTGAAAGATCATGGCAACCTCCTCGCCCCGCAGCTTACGCAGTTCCGCCGGTTTCATCTCCGCAAGAGCCCTGCCGAGCACACGCACGGCCCCCTTCGCCGCGGCGCTCCGGGGCAGAAGCCCCAGAATGCCGTGCAGCAGGGTGGACTTCCCGCTTCCGCTCTCGCCGACGATACTGACGATCTCCCCCTCTTCTACGCGCAGGGAGACGCGGTCCACCGCGTTTTTCACGCCGTCATATGTGATGGAATAGTTTTCGACTGTCAGTATCTCCATAGTATGTTCTTTCCTTACAAAAACCGCTCCCCCCGGAGGGGGGAGGGGATTCGGGCATGTTACCCCGCGATGGAGGTTGTGTTGTCGATGAAGTAGTAGTCGATGGGGAAGGGCTTCACGTTCGTCACCTTCGCGTTGGCGATGACGTAGTTGTTCTGGCCGAAGAGGTTGATATTCACGCAGTCGGCCAGGATGATCTTCTCCGCCTCTATGGTCAGCTTCTGGCGGGAGGCGAAGTCAAAGGCGTTGGACAGCTCGTCGCAGATGGCGTCCAGCTCCGGGTTGCTGTAGGAGCCCAGGTTGGTCATGGCCCCGGATTTGTACATGGTGTCCAGCAGCCACTGGGGATCGCCGGTGGAGAGGGACTGCCAGTTGCGGACCAGCATCTCGAAGTCCCGGGTGGAGTCGATGTCGCCGGTGCTGTCCCGCAGGTCGAGGTTGATTCGGATGCCCACTGCCCCCGCCATGGCCTGCACAGCCTCCATGGCGGCGCTGATGGCCGCGTCATTGTAGGTGAGGGTCAGGGCCAGCTCCGCGCCGTTTTTCTCCACATAGCCGTTGCCGTCGCTGTCCGCCCAACCGGCCTCCGCCAGCAGCGTTTTCGCCCGCTCCGCGTCGTAGTGCTGCACGTCCAGCTCGTCGTAGCCGTAGGGGGCGGAGGAGGGGTAGGGCGCGCCGGCCAGGGTGTAGCTGCCGCCCATGATCTTCACCAGCGCCTCATAGTTCAGGGCGCACTCCAGCGCCTTGCGGACGTTGTAGTCGGACAGGAAGGCGTTGGCGTGGTTGAGGATCAGCACCTGGATGCGGGTGCCGGCGGTCTCGTATACAGCGTAATTGGGATCGGAGCGCAGGATGTCGATGTCGTTGTTGTTGACGCGCTGGGCGATGTCGATCTCCCCGGACTGCAGCGCCATGGCCCGGGTGGAGTTGTCCGTGATGGTCTTTACGGTCACGGTGTCCAGATCACTGGGGCCGTTCCAGTAGCCGGGATAGGCGGCCAGCTCGATCACGTCCTCCGCCTTGAAGCCCGTGACCATGAACGGACCCGTGGCTACAGGCGCGGTGGCGGGGTCCGTCCCGGCGTCCACGTCGATGACGGAGTACAGCGGCTCGGACAGGTTCGCCAGGAACGCGCCGAAGGGCTCGCTGGTTTTAATGGTCAGATATTGCCCCTCGGCCTCGATGGAGTCGATCTTGCAGGCGGTGACGGCCCGGTCCTGCATCTCCATGGTGCGCTCGAAGCAGGCCTTGACCGCGGCGGCGTCCACGGCCTTGCCGTTGTGGAAGCTGACGCCGTCCCGGATGTGCATGACCCAGGTGCTCTCGTCCGTCTGCTCCCAGGTGTCGGAGAGCAGGGGCACCAGCTCCAAATTCTCGTCCACCATCACCAGGGTCTCAGTGATGCCGGCGCGGCAGGTGGTCCAGCCGTCGTAGTCCACCGCCGGGTCCAGCGTGGCGGCGGACCAGTAGATGGCCGCGTTCAGGTGCTTCGGCGCCGCTGCCGTGTCGGGCTCCGGCTGGGCTTCGGCCGGCTGCGCCGCCGGGGCCTGCGTTGCCGTGGGGGCCTGCGTTGCCGCCGGGGCCTCGTTCTGCGCCGCGCCGGCGTTTGCCGCCGGGGCGGATTGTCCGCCGCAGGCCGCCAGGAGCAGCGCCAGAGCCAGCGCGAGGGCCAGGATTGCTGCTTTGTTCATTCGATGCTTTGCCATTGTTTCAGTTTCCTCCATTCTCTTCTCTTTCTGGTAAAGCGCGGGTCTAAAATATCTCTGAGGCTGTCGCCTAAAAGATTGAACACAATGACGTTCAGCACGATCGTCATGCCCGGATAGATGATCAGGTGGGGGTCGGACTGGATAAAGCGCCGGCCCTCGCTGAGCATAGGAATCTTAAAGAAATAACTTGATACTTTTGAAGAATGTGGTATATTGTTGATGTATCTCAAAACAGGCGGGGAGTGAGCGAATGGGAGCATCAACTGTTATGGACGAACAAGGTCTGCGCGCACAAATGGTATACA
>JAFUVO010000033.1 GCA_017477525.1 Oscillospiraceae bacterium
CAACAGCCGCTGGTACTCCGGCAGCAGCATCTACCGGGACGTGTACCTGCTGACGGCGGAGCGGGCTTATATCGAGGCCGACGGGGTGCGGATTACCACCGAGAGCGCCGACGAGGATTACGCCGTCCTCTCCGTCAAAACCGCCCTGGTCAACGACACGGGCCTGTCCCAAAGCTTTACCCTCGACACCGCGCTCTACTCCGCCGAAGGCGGGGCCGCGGGGGGAGAGCGCAGCGCCTTCTTCCTCAAAGCCGGGGAGCGCAAAGAGCTGAGCCAGCGGATTTTGGTCAAATCCCCCGCCCTCTGGTCGGAGGATTCCCCCGCCCTCTACCGCTTTGAAAGCGCCCTGCGCCTCGCCGGGGCGGCGGAGCCCATCGACCGCGCCGAAGGGAGCTTCGGCATCCGCACCCTGGCCCTGGACGCGGCCCGGGGCCTGCGGGTCAATGGCAGGACCGTCAAACTCCGGGGGGCCTGCGTCCACCACGACAGCGGGCTTTTGGGCGCGGCCACCTGGTACGACGCCCAGTACCGCCAGGTCAAGCTGCTGAAGGAGGCGGGCTTCAACGCCCTGCGCATCTCCCACCACCCGGCGGCCCCGGCCCTGCTGCGGGCCTGCGACGAGCTGGGGATGTACGTCATGGACGAGTTCTCCGACATGTGGAGCCGCGCCAAAAATGACCTCGACTACGCCCTCGATTTCGGCGCATGGTGGGAGAAGGACGTCGGGCTGATGGTGAAGAAGGACTTCAACCACCCCTGTGTCATTCTCTACTCCGTGGGCAACGAGATCCCCGAGATCGGCACCGACGGCGGCAGCCGGCTCTGCGCCGCCATCGCGGAGCGGATGCGCGAGCTGGACCCCACGCGCTACACCACCGCCGGCATCAACGGCGTGTTCGCCGCCGGGGACCAGATGGGTCGCATCATGGCCGACCTGTCAAGGGACATGCAGGCCGCCGGGGAGGTCGAGGGCAACGTCAACGACTTCATGACGGTCATGGACACGAAGATGGACCAGATCGTGGTCCACGCGGCGATCTCCGAGCGCCTCGAAAAAGCCTGCGCCAGCCTCGACGTGGCGGGCTACAACTACATGGCCGCCCGCTATGAGCCGGACAGCGTCAGCTACCCCAACCGGGTCATGGTGGGCTCGGAGACTTACCCGCCGGACATTGCCCGCAACTGGGCGCTGGTGGAAAAGCTGCCCTGCGTCATCGGCGACTTCACCTGGACCGGCTGGGACTATATCGGCGAGGCCGGCGTGGGCATCCCCGCCTACCGCTTCGGCGAGGGCGGCTTCGGGGCGCAGTTCCCCTGCCAGCTGGCCTACTGCGGCGACCTCGACATCACGGGCTTCCGCCGCCCCCTGAGCTTTTACCGGGAGATCGTGTTCGGCCTGCGCAAAGCCCCCTATATCGCCGTGCAGGACCCGCGCCACTACGGCGAGAACCTGATTAAGACCCCCTGGGTCATGAGCGACGCTGTGTCCTCCTGGGACTGGGCCGGATGCGAGGGCAGGCCGGTGGTGGTGGAGGTTTACTCCGCCGCGGCGGAAGTGGAGCTGTTTGTCAACGGAAAGTCTCTGGGCAGACAGCCCGCCGGGCCGGAGCACGGCTTCCGGGCGCTGTTCGAGACAGTCTGCGCCCCCGGCGCGCTGCGGGCCGTGGACAGCTTCGGCGAGTTCACGCTGGCGACGGCGGAGAAGCCCGCCCTGCGCCTCGAAAAGGACTATGCCGGCGGCGAGCTGGTGTATCTCAGCGTTGCGCTTGACGGCGGCGACGATGAAATCAGCGCGGAGGTCACGGGCGCGGCGCTGCTGGGCTTCGGCAGCGGCGACCCCAAGCCGGCGGAGAATTACAACGGCACAAAGACCCATACCTGGAACGGGCGGGCGCAGCTCATCCTCAAAAAAGGCGAAGGCGCGGCCCGCGTCACGGTCCGCTCCGCCTCCGGCCTGTCAGCGGAATTAGAAATCTGATCTTTTTTCAACCGCCCCCCTTCGGGGGGACGGTTGAAAAGGCGGTGTTACGAAACATTAAGAGAGGAAGCTGTATGTCAAAAATCACGATGCAGACCCCCGTCGTGGAGATGGACGGGGACGAGATGACCCGCATCCTGTGGGCCGAGATCAAGAAGGAGCTGTTGGAGCCCTTCGTGGAGCTGAACACGGAGTATTACGACCTGGGCCTGCCCCATCGTGACGAGACGGAGGACCGTGTCACGGTGGAGGCGGCGGAGGCCATCAAAAAGTGGAAAGTGGGAGTGAAATGCGCCACCATCACGCCGAACGCCCAGCGGGTGGAAGAATACCACCTGAAAAAGCAGTGGAAAAGCCCCAACGGGACCATCCGCTCGATTCTGGATGGCACGGTGTTCCGCACCCCGATCCTCACGGAGCGGATCAAGCCCTATATCCCCACCTGGACAAAGCCCATCACCGTGGCCCGCCACGGCTACGCTGACATTTACCGGGACACGGAAATGCGCGTGGAGGGCCCCGGAACGGCGGAGCTGCTGTTCACCGGCGCGGACGGGGCCGTCCGGCGGGAGACGGTCTACGAGTTTGAAGGCCCGGGCGTCCTGCAGGGCTGCTACAACAAGGACAGTTCCATCGAGAATTTCGCCCGCTCCTGCTTCGAGTACGCTTTGAGCGAAAAGCGCGACCTCTGGTTCTCCGCCAAGGACACGATCATGAAGCAGTACGACGGGCTGTTCAAGGCCAGCTTTGAGCGCCTGTACGAAGCGGAATACCGCCCCCGCTTCGAGGCGGCGGGCATCACCTATTTCTACACCCTCATTGATGACGCGGTGGCGCGGCTGGTGCGCTCCAACGGCGGCATGGTCTGGGCGCTGAAAAACTATGACGGCGACGTCATGAGCGACATGATCTCGACGGCCTTCGGCTCCCTGGCGATGATGACCAGCGTCCTGGTCAACGCCGAGGGCTGCTATGAGTATGAGGCCGCCCACGGCACCGTGACGCGGCACTACTACCGCCACCTCAAGGGCGAGCGGACCAGCACCAACCCCGTCGCCACGATCTACGCCTGGACCGGGGCGCTGGGCAAGCGGGGCGAGCTGGACGGGAACGCGGCGCTCTGCCGCTTCGCGAAAGCGCTGGAACAGGCGGTGCTGGACGCCATCGCCGGCGGCGTCGTCACCGGCGACCTGGCGGCGCTGATGGACCCGAAGCCCGTCCCCGTCGACACCGCCGCGTTCCTCGCCGCCGTGCGGGAGCGTGTCAGGGGATAAGGGAATCATGTATTTCTCCTAATGGCGGTAAAAGAGCCATGCACAGGTCAAGCCCTCCCCGCAGGAACGGGGAGGGCTTCCGCACTTGGTTTTCCCGGTTCGGAGAATAAACTTTGACATTTCAGATAAGATGTTGTATAGTATAGACGTGACATGGGTTGTTGTATTTGCAGTTGTCGAAATCAGAGGGTGGGGAATATGGACAATCAGGTA
>JAFUVO010000034.1 GCA_017477525.1 Oscillospiraceae bacterium
ACTGGTTTCCTTGCCGCTTCGATGGAATTTTATCCCCGTAAAAAAATCCGGGACATCGCTGCGGCCGTCAGCCGTTTTTATGACACCTGGGATGAGGGCGCTTATCAAAAATACTTAACCATGCTGGATATCAATCCCCAAAAGTCCCCGGCCCAACTGGGGGAAGCAGGCCAGATAAAGCTTTTTATGCTGCTCTCCCTGAGCCACCAGGCGGAGCTTTTGATTTTGGATGAGCCCACCACGGGAAAACGGCCCGCTGTCAGGGAGGAGCTGCTGGAGCTATTTAAGACCCTGCGCAGTGAAGGGACTGCCATTTTGTTTACCACCTCTGATACCTCGGATTTGGACCGCTGCGCGGACGATATTACATATCTCCGGGAGGGCACGGTTATAGCTTCAGAGGAACTGGTGGATTTCATCAATTACCGGCGCATCCGCGGCTTTGGAAACAACCTCGATAAAATCATGCTGCATTATGAAAAGGAGACAAGCCAGTGAAAGCTTTGCTTTTTAAGGAACGCCGTCTGGCTTCCTCGCCGCTGAGCTGGATCTTTGTGGCTTTTTCCGCCATGACGCTGCTCCCGGGCTATCCCATCCTGACCGGAGCGCTTTTTGTGTGCCTTGGCATGTTCTACTCCGTCCACGGCGCCAGGGAGAGCAATGACATCCCCTATTCTCTCCTGCTTCCCGTGGAAAAAAAGGACATTGTTCGTGTAAAATTTATCTACTGCCGGCGCATCGAAGCCGCTGCGTTCTGTCTTATGGCGGCGCTGACGGCGCTGCGCCTCACGCTGCTGCGGAATTTCCCGCCCTACCTGACCAATGTCCTGATGCCCGCCAACCCGGTGTATCTGGCCTTTGTGCTGCTGATTTTCGCGGCATTCCACCTGTTTTTCCTCGCCGGTTTTTTTAAGACCTGCAAGGCCGTTGGCCGGCCATTTCTTCGCTTTCTGATCGCTTCCGTGATTCTGATCGCAGCGGGGGAGACGCTCCATCATCTCCCCAGGCTGCAGATCTTGTCTGACACAGGGCTCCGTCCGCTGCTGGTCCAGTCCGCTGTCCTGGCCGTGGCCATGGCTGTGTACGCGCTGGTCAGCTTTCTCGCCCAGCGGGCGAGCATCCGGCGCTTTGAAGCGATCAATTTTTATTGATGTCATGGGCGCATCTCCCCCTCCGGAGGCGGGGGAGATGCGCCCATACCCGGACAGCTTCCGCCGCTCTTGGTGAAAACGTGGATAAGCTGATGTTTTGCGCTTTTTTTTCTCATTTTTTGTGGGATTTACATATTGCATGAGGACGTTAAACGCTGTATAGTCTCCCTGTTTGAAAGGAAGAATAAGCGTATGACGATTTTAACTTCGATTGCTGTCGCCATGGTGGCGGGGCTCTTGATGACGCGGGTCCTCAATGTGTTCCACCTGCCTGATGTGACGGCCTATCTCATTGCCGGAATCCTGATCGGTCCCGTTTGCCTGGGCCGGCTCGGCATAGCGGGGCTGGGCTTTCCCGGCTTCGGGGACGTATCCCGGATGGACCTGCTCTGCAACCTGGCGCTGGGCTTTATCGCCTTTGCCATTGGCACCGAATTTATGCTTCCGAAGCTGAAAAGCATCGGAAAGCAGGCGACAATAATCGCGGTATTCCAAGCGGTGCTGGCGGCGGTGCTGGTGGCCGCGGCATTGGCCGCCCTGCATGTTGTGATGCCTGACAGGCTCAGCCTCCCCGCCGCGATCACCCTGGGTGCGGTGGCCAGCGCCACGGCTCCGGCAGCCACCCTGATGGTGGTTCGGCAGTACAAGGCAGAGGGGCCAGTGACCAACATGCTGCTGCCTGTGGTGGCCCTCGACGACGCTGTGGGGCTGGTCCTTTTCGCGGTGGCGCTGGGCGTGGCAAAGGCCCTGCAGGGCGGGGCCCTGAGCTTTGTCTCCATCGCGGTTAACCCGCTGCTGGAAATCCTCGGTTCCCTGGTCTTGGGCAGCGCCCTGGGCTGGCTTCTGGATTTTTCGGAACGGTTTTTCCACTCCAACCGCAACCGGCTCATTCTGATGACCGCCGCCGTCACCCTGGCAACCGCCCTGTCGATGCTCCATTTTGAGCTCGGCGCGGTACACATCGGGTTCTCCTCACTGCTCACCAATATGATGATGGGGACCGTGTTCTGCAACTGCTGTCCCATCGCCGAGGACCTCATGGAACGGGAGGACAAGTGGACTGCCCCGCTGTACTGCCTCTTCTTCGTCCTCAGCGGCGCCGCGTTGCGGCCGGATGTGTTCGCGGACAGCGCCATGGTGGGCGTCGGCGCGGTGTATATCCTGGCGCGTTCCTGCGGCAAATATTTCGGCGCCGGGTGGAGCGCCGCTGTTCAGCACTGCGAGCCGGCGGTCGTGCGCTACCTGGGCGTAACCCTCCTGCCCCAGGCAGGAGTGGCCCTGGGGATGAGCCTGGCCGCCTCGGAGCAGCTGGGCGCGGACGGGGCGGTGATCCGCTCCATCACCCTGTTCAGTGTGCTGGTCTATGAACTGATTGGCCCGACGCTGACGAAGCTGGCCCTGACGGCGGCGGGGGAGATCGTCCCCGGGGCCAGGGACGCGCGGACCGGCAGGGTACGGCGCATTCCGGGGAGCGGGCAGCGACGCCGCGGCTCCACCTGGCCGGCGCGGCTCCACGCGGGGGCGCGGAAAAAGTAAACGGGAAGCACAGGGGCATTTACAGTTTTTCGGTCCGGCCCAGGGGGCCGGACCGAAAAATGATAAATCTTTTGCTCCGTCCCTCTTGCAAAAAGGAAGCTGAGGTTGTATACTGTAATAAATAGGAAACAGCCAATGACACACGACGCAGCGCAGGAGGGCGATGAGAATGAATATCGGTCAAATCGCGAGAAACCAGGGGATGATTTACAGCATCCTCAACAGGAGCAGCGCAAACACGGCAGCGTCCGCTTCCAACTCCCAAAAGCAGGCGCAGTCCCTCGACTACAACGCCCTGCAAAATACATACAGCACCACCCGCAGCCGCTCTGAAGAACTCACATCTGAGAGCCTGATGCGTTCACTGGGATATGAAGGCCTGAAGGGCGACACCGTCCGCGAGATGGCGAAGTACCAGATGCAGCTGAAGACCCAGAACGCGCAGCAAAGCCAGGCGACGGATTCCCTTTCGTCACAGCTTTCGCTTTCCACCCAGTACACACCGATTTCCGACGACGCCACCAAAGCTATGCAGGACCTGGCGCTCAAGGATGCCCTGGCCAGCGTGGGGGAGGGGAGCGCCCCCACAAAGAGCGAACGCAATTCCCTGGTCCAGGAGCAGCTGCGGACCGTTTCGCCGACGAAACGTCTGGCGGCCTTCAACACCATGAACAAGGTCTGGCAGAACGAAATCGACCGGATCGGCTCCTACATCAAGGAGAAGGACCCCTCCTGGAATACCTGGGGCGATTCCTTCGACGCCAGCATTCTGAACGAGTACAAGGCGGGCGTCAATATCTTTGTCTGAAAAAACTGTCCGGGGCAGAAAATGCCCCGGATTGTTATTTTTTTGTCGAAAATGCTTAGAATATCCCCTTGCCAAACGGGAAAATACCGTGTATAATTTACACTATCTATACCAAAAGGAGCGTGATACCTTGAGCAGATTGGTTATTCAGACCCCCGGCAGGGCAGAGCAGACGGTCGAGGGACTGTACCATGATCTGGAACGCCGTATCGCCGTAGCCCCCTCCGGCAACTGCCCGGTGGAGCTGACGGGCGCTTTTTTGCGGCTATGTCTGGCCCAGAGCTGCGGCAAGTGCGTCCCCTGCCGCGTGGGGTTGGCGAAGATGAGCGAGATTATCGACAAAATCCTCGACGGGCGCGGCACGGAGGATGATCTGGACACCCTCTACTATTCCGCCCAGAGCATCTCCGACAGCGCGGACTGCGCCATCGGGCACGAGGCGGCCCGCATCATCTCCGACGGCTTCGCCGCCTTCAAGGACGACTACCTCAGCCATATCCACAACGGGCGCTGCATCTCCTCCTTCGCGGCGGTGCCCTGCGTCACCAACTGCCCCGCCAACGTCGACATCCCCGGCTACATCTCCCTGGTCCGCGCCGGGCGCTACGCGGACGCGGTGCGGCTCATCCGGGAGGACAACCCCTTCCCCAGCGTCTGCGGCCTGATCTGCGAGCACCCCTGCGAGTCCCACTGCCGGCGCAACATCGTCGACACCTCGGTCAACATCCGCGGCCTGAAGCGCGCCGCCATTGAAAACGCCGGCGTAGTCCCGCCCCCGGCCTGCCGGCCCGATACGGGCAAGCGGGTCTGCGTCATCGGCGGCGGCCCCACCGGGCTGACCTGCGCCTACTTCCTGCGGCTCATGGGCCACAAGGTCACGGTGTACGAGCGCAGGAAACGCTTCGGCGGGATGCTCCGCTATGGCATCCCCCGCTACCGTCTGCCCGCCGCCTATCTGGACGCGGACATTGACGCCATCCTTGCCACCGGCGTCGAAGCCCACACCGGCGTGGACGTGGGCAAGGACATCAGCTTTGAGCAGATCATGGAGGACTTCGACGGCGTTTACATCGCCATCGGCGCCCACAGCTATAAGATGCCCGGCATCCCCGGAGAGGACGCGGAGGGTGTGCTCTCCGCCGTGGAGCTGCTGCGGGCCATGGGCGACGACGAGCCCATGGATTTGAAGGGCAAGCATGTCTGCGTCATCGGCGGCGGCAACGTCGCGATGGACGCCTGCCGCACGGTGCTGCGCCTGGGGGCCGCCTCGGTCCGCTGCGTCTACCGCCGCCGCCGGGAGGACATGACGGCCTTGGAGGAGGAGATCGCCGGGGCCACGGAAGAGGGCGTCGAGCTGGTGACCCTATCCGCTCCCGTCCGGGTCAACACGGACGAGAAGGGCCGTGTCTCCGGCCTGGTGGTGCAGCCCCAGATGCCCGGCGACTACAGCCGGGGCCGTCCCGCGCCGAAAAAGGCCGACGCGCCCGAGCAGGAGCTCAAATGCGACATCATCATCGCCGCCATCGGCCAGGCCATCGACTTCGGCAACCTGCGCGAGGCCGGCGTCCCTGAGAAGATGGGCAAGCTGCAGACCGAGCGCACCGGCGAGGTGGCGGGCAAAAACGGCGTGTACGCCGGCGGCGACTGCGCCAGCGGCCCGGCCACGGTGATTAAGGCCATCCAGGCAGGCAAAATCGCCGCGGCGAACCTCGACGAATTTTTCGGCTACCATACGGTGGTGGACCAGGATATTGAAATCCCCACGGCGGACTTCCGCTTCAAGACCGCCTGCGGGCGCTGCAACATGACCGAGCGGCCGCCCCTGGAGCGGGTGAAGGATTTTGAGCTGGTGGAGAACAACATGTCGGCTGAGGAGGCCAGCCAGGAGTGCTCCCGCTGCCTGCGCTGCGACCACTTCGGCTACGGCGGATTCAGAGGAGGGCGCATCAGATGGTAAACCTGAAAATCGACGGCAAAAGCGTCGCTGTCCCAGAGGGGAGCACGATTTTGGAAGCCGCGCGCCAGGCCGGCGTCAACATCCCCACGCTCTGCTACCTCAAGGACGTCAACGAAATCTCCGCCTGCCGCGTCTGCTGCGTGGAGGTGGCCGGCAGTGAAAAGCTTGTCCCCTCCTGCTCCACCCCGGCGGTGGAGGGCATGGAGGTCTTTACCCACACCACGCGGGTTTTGCAGGCGCGGGTCACCAACGTTTCCCTGATCCTGTCGCAGCACAACTCGACCTGTACCGCCTGCACCCGCAGCGGCAACTGCGCCCTGCAGAGCCTGGCCTCGGATATCACCTATACCCCCGCCTACGAGGTTTCCCCCCGGAAAATGGACTGGGATACCCACTATCCCCTGATCCGGGACAATTCCCGCTGCATCAACTGTATGCGCTGCGTCAGCGTCTGCGAGAAGATTCAGACCATGCGCGTCTGGGACGTGTCCGGCACCGGTGCCCGCACCCATGTGGGGGTCCGGGAGGGCCTCGACCTGATGGACACCAACTGCACCCTCTGCGGCCAGTGCATCACCCACTGCCCCGTGGGCGCCCTCTATTCCCGGGACGACGCCGTCAAGCTGGTGCGCCGCCTTGGCAACCGGCACGACAAGGTGTTCATCTGCCAGGTGGCCCCCGCGGTCCGCACCGCCTGGGGCGAGGACCTGGGCCTGAGCCCCGAGCAGGCCACCGTGGGGAGAATGGC
The DNA here is from genome assembly GCA_017477525.1 of Oscillospiraceae bacterium. Classification (GTDB taxonomy): domain Bacteria; phylum Bacillota; class Clostridia; order Oscillospirales; family Oscillospiraceae; genus RGIG7114. The sequence goes on from JAFUVO010000034.1 coordinate 6,201, forward strand.
CGCCGCGCTGCGGGCCATCGGCTTCGATTACGTATTTGACACCGACTTCTCCGCCGACCTGACGATCATGGAGGAGGGCAGCGAGTTCTTAGAGCGCCTGAGCCACAAGGAGGATTACCCCTGGCCCATGTTCACCTCCTGCTGCCCCGGCTGGCTGCGCTTCATCAAGACCGAGTTCCCCGAGCTGGTCCCCAACCTCTCCACCGCCAAGAGCCCCCAGCAGATGTTCGGGGCCACAGCCAAGAGCTACTTCGCGGAGAAGATCGGGCGCGACCCGGAGGACATTGTCTGCGTTTCCTTCATGCCCTGCACCGCGAAGAAATACGAGTGCGCCGTGGAGGCGGTCAACGACGCGGCGACACGGGACGTGGACATGGTGCTGACCACCCGGGAGCTGGCGAAGATGCTGCGCAACTTCCGCATCAACGTGGCGGAGCTGCCGGAGGAGGACTTCGACGACCCGCTGGGCGAAAGCACCGGCGCGGGCGTCATCTTCGGGACCACCGGCGGCGTCATGGAGGCGGCGCTGCGCTCGGCCTACTACCTCGCCACCGGTTCCAACCCGGATCCCGACGCATTCCATGCCGTCCGGGGCATGGAGGGCATCAAGGCCGCCACCTTTGACATTGAGGGTACCAAGGTCCGCACCGCCGTGGCCAACGGCCTGGGCAACGCCCGGAAGCTGGTGGAGGCCATCAAGGCCGGCAAGGCGGAATATGATTTCGTGGAGATCATGGCCTGCCCCACCGGCTGCTCCGGCGGCGGCGGCCAGCCCATCCGCGACGGGCAGGAGCTGGGTGAGCGCCGCGGCAGCATCCTCCGCCGCCTGGATGTGGAAAAGCCCATCCGCTTCAGCCACGACAACCCCTCTATCCAGAAGCTTTACAGCGAATACCTCGAAAAACCCCTGTCCCACCGCGCCCATAAGCTGCTGCACACCGACGTCAGCCAGTGGTCGCTGAAATAAAACTTAGTTAGGCCCCCGCCCTTCGGGCGGGGCCTTTTTAAGGAAAAGGCGCCACCCCGGCGGGGGTGGCGCTTTTACGTTCAGCGGAACAGAGCGCGTATGGTTGATGGAGTGCCGTCCCCTGTGATAGAGGAATTGCCGCCCATGGGGCCGCGGCCAAAAACCGAGGGAAAATATACTTGCGCCCTCGCCGCCGCTGTTGTAAAATAGATGGCAGAAAACGACACAATAAGGGGGAAACCGACATGGGGACAAAAAAGCTTGCCCGGACGGCGCTGCTGCTGGCACTGGCGCTGGCACTCGTGCTGAGCGCCTCGGCTTTTGCGGCGGGGGAGGGCCAGTATGATTTCAGCAACGGCCTGGAGGGGGCCGTGACCGCCTACATGGCCGGCCACAGGCTGAACGCCAACAACTTTTCGATGGGCTTCTACAACACCGTGACCGGGGAGAACTGGTTTTACAATCCCGACGCCTTCTTCATCGCCGGCAGCATGTACAAGCTGCCGCTGTGCATGATTTACGCGGATATGATCGCGGAGGGGACGCGCCAGCCCACGGACTACGTGGGGAACTACACCATCGCCTACGCCATGCAGCGGGCCATCGTGAACTCCGACAACGACGCCGCCGACGCCCTGGAGGGGGCCCTGGGCATGACCTACCGCGCCTACCGTGACAAGGCCGCCTCCTATTCCGGCCTGGATCTGTCCACGCTGCCCAATTCCTACTACACGGACAACACCAACTCCCCCCGCGTGATGATCGGGACGCTGCGCTATCTGTATGAGCACAGCGACCGCTACAACGACCTGATCTACTGGATGACCCAGGCCAATCCCGGACATTATTTCCAGCTCAATCCCAGCGACTACATCATCGCCCAGAAATACGGCCAATATGCCCACTGTGACTCCACCTGCGGCATCATCTATACGCCCGAGCCCTATTTGCTGGTGGTGTTCATCAACGGGATGTATCTGGAATCCGCCATCGCGGACATGGCCAGCCTCACCATGGCATACGTCACGGGCGCTGGCGCGGCGGAGCCCGCGCCGGTGGAATCCGCGCCGCCGGCTGTCCCGCTGCGGAACATTGAGGTGGCGGGCGACGTCCATCTTGTGCTGGACGGGGAGGCTTTCGTGCCGAAAAACGCCAACGGGGAGGCGGTCGATGTGTTCATCTCCGACGGCACCACCTACCTCCCCCTGCGGGCCCTCGCCGAGGCCCTCGGGTTTTCCGTCGAATGGGACGATGAAAGCCGCACGGTGTACGTCGCGCCGGCAGAGAAATAGGCGCCGGGCCTTCCTCCCCCGAAGGGGAGGAAAACGCCCCGGCGGGACAGATATGATTTTGCATTGGAAAGGAGAAAGCACTTATGGGAAAAATCTACTGCAATCCACTGAACCTGCCCTACAAGTACAACTTCCAGAAGCCGAACATGCCCGGCCTGGGGGAGGCGAAGCTCGCGGTCTACCGGGAGGCGGCGGACCCGATCATGGAGCTGTTCAAGGGCCGCTACTACCTGTTCCCCTCCATGACCCGGGGCTTTTTCGTCAGCGACGACCTGGTGGAGTGGGAATACCACCCCCTTGAGGCCCCGATTCCGGTGTTTGACTACGCCCCGGACGTCCGGGCCGCGGGGGATTACCTCTATTTCTGCGCCAGCAAGCGCAGCGGGACCTGCAATTTCTACCGCAGCAAGGACCCGGTCAACGAGGGCTTCGAGGAAATCAAAGGCAGCTTTGCCTTCTGGGACCCGAACCTGTTCTTCGACGACGACGGGCGGGTCTACCTCTACTGGGGCTGCTCGAACATCACCCCCATCTGGGGCGTCGAGTTGGACCGGGAGACCATGCTGCCCATCGGCGAGAAGCGGGCCATGTTCACGATGGACAACAAGAGCAGGGGCTATGAGCGCGTGGGCATGGATCATATCAGCCCCAAGGCGGGGATAGACCTGGAAGCCGCCACGGAGGAGATGTTCCAGGGCCTCATGAAGATGCCCCCGGAGCTGCGGGCGAAGGAGGGGCTTGTCACCGAAGAGGATGTGCGCCGCCTGGCCAGGGGCTTCGCCGGGGACGACCCCTATATTGAGGGGGCCTACCTCACGAAGTACAAGGGGAAGTATTATTTGCAGTACGCCGCCCCCGAGACCCAGAGCAATGTCTACAGCGACAGCGTCCTGGTGGCGGACGCGCCGCTGGGGCCCTATCATTTCCAGAAGAACAACCCCTTCTCCTACAAGCCCGGCGGCTTTATGAATGGCGCGGGCCACGGCTCCACCGTCGCCGACAAAAAGGGCAATTACTGGCACACCGCCAGCATGGCAATCTCCGTCAACAACGACATGGAGCGCCGCCTGGGCCTCTGGAAGGCGGGCTTTGACGACGACGGAGAGCTCTGGTGCGACCAGCGCTACGGAGACTGGCCCGTGGATGCCGAGGCCCCGGCCTTCGCGAAGCCGGAATGGATGCTGCTGTCCTACGGAAAGCCCGCCTCCGTGTCCTCCGGCAGCGGGGCGGAGAAGATCACAAATGAAAACGCCCGGGACTGGTGGCGGGCGGAGAGTGGGACAGGCGAGTGGTGCCGGGTCGACCTGGGCGGGGAAAAGGACGTGTACGCCATCCAGCTCAACTTTGCCGACGAGGGCATCGACGCCCAGATCCCCGAGGACGCGGAGCGGCTCGTGGCCCATGAGATCCGCTATATCGACATGGAGCAGCGCCGCACCCGCTGGTTCCTCGAGGGCTCCCTCGACGGTGAGAACTATTTTATGATCGAGGACAAGCGCGGCGCGGAGGCAGACCTGGCCAACGACCTGGTGCTGCGGGAAGAGGGCCTGAGGCTGCGCTACCTGAAGCTCACCGTTTTGGAGCTGCCCTTCGGCCAGCCCGTGGCCGTTTCCGGCCTGCGGGTGTTTGGAAAGGGCGGCGGCGAACTGCCCGCCCGGACCGCCGGGGTCACGGCGGAGCGCCGGGGAGATCTCGACATGCAGGTCCGCTGGGCGCCCGACGGGGCCGTGGGGCATAACATCCTCTGGGGCTATGCCCCGGACAAGCTCTACCACAGCTACATGGTGCTGGGCGCGGATGAGAAAAACATCGGCGCGCTGGTGAAGGGCCAGCCGGTGTTCCTCCGGGTGGACGCCTTCAACGAGGCGGGAATCACCGAGGGCGAAGTCCTTGAGCTGCAATAAAATGTAATGTTCCCTCCCCCGCGAGGGGAAGGGAACAGGGCTATAAAAAAATAAGGAGAGTAACATGAGAAAACGGATTCGTCTGGACGACGGGTGGCTGTTTGTCCACGGCCCGGTGGAGGAGCCGGGGACAGTTCCGGCGGCAGGGGAGCGGGTGACGCTGCCCCACAGCTGGAACGCGGTAGACGGGCACGACGACCACTCGATCCATGTCCCGACAAAGGACTGGTCCCTCGGGGAGTTAAACGGGGAACCAGAGTCCCGTTACGACCGGGGCAGCTACTGGTATTTCCGCAAATTCGACACGCCCCGCCAGCCGCTCCCCGGCGGGCGGGTGTATGTGGAGGTCCCGGCGGCGGGGCAGCAGGCGGCGGTCTACGTCAACGGGCAAAAGGCGGCGGAGCATCTGGGGGGTTACTCCCGCTTCCGGGCGGATGTGACGGCACTGTGCCGCCCGGAGGGAGGAGAGAATGTCCTCGCCATCCATGTCAGCAACGCCTACCGCAGCGACGTCTACCCCCAGCACGCGGACTTCACGTTTTACGGCGGGCTGTACCGGGGCGTGAACCTGCTCAGCGTCCCGGCGGCGCATTTTGATCTGGACTATTGCGGCACCTGCGGACTCGCGGCGACCCCGAGGGTGGGGGAGGACGGCGCGGCGGAGCTGGCGCTGCAAAGCTATGTGACCGGTGCGGACGGGTCATTTTCCGTCTATTACGCCGTGGCGGACATGGAGGGGCGGGAGGTCGCCGGGGCGCTGCGGCCAGTTGGGAACACCGCTCTGACGCTGGACATCCCTGACCCGCAGCTCTGGAGCCCGGACAGCCCATATCTCTACACCGTGACCGCGTACCTGCTGTGGAACAACGAGGTCCGGGACGAGGTCTCGGCCCGGATCGGCTTCCGGCGTTTTGCCTGTTCACCCTCTGAGGGCTTCATCCTCAACGGGAAGCCGACGCCCCTGCGGGGCGTGTGCCGCCACCAGGACAGGCTTTACACAGGAAACGCCCTCACGGCGGAGCAGCACCGGGAGGACGCGAAAATCATCAGGGAACTGGGGGCCAACACGGTCCGGCTGGCACACTACCAACATGCAGAGGACTTCTATGACGCCTGTGACGAACTGGGGCTGGTGGTCTGGGCGGAAATCCCCTTTATCACCATTATGAACGAGGACCCGGCTGCTCATGAAAACTGCATGAGCCAGATGCGGGAGCTGATTTTACAGAATTACAACCACCCCTGCATCTGCTTCTGGGGCCTGAGCAACGAAGTCCTGCTGGGCGGCAAGCTCAGCGAGCGGCTGATTGAGAACCACAGGGAACTCAACGCCCTGGCGAAGAAGCTGGACCCCACGCGGCTGACCACCATCGCCCACGTCACCATGACGCCGGAGGACTGCGGCCTGCATGATGTCACGGATGTGGAAGCCTATAACCACTATTTCGGCTGGTACGTGGGGAAGCGGGAGGACAACGGCCCATGGCTGGACGCCTACCACGCGGCGCACCCGGAGCGGTGCATCGGCATCTCGGAGTACGGCTGCGAGGGGCTCATCAACCGCCACAGCGCCGCGCCAAAGCCGCGGGATTACAGCGAGGAATACCAGGCGCTCTACCACGAGGAGCTGGCGCGGGTGTTCGCGGAGCGGCCCTGGGTCTGGGGCAGCTATGTGTGGAACATGTTCGACTTCGGCGCGGCGGAGCGCAACGAGGGCGGCGTGTCCGGGCGGAACAACAAGGGCCTGGTGACGCTGGACCGCAAAATCAAAAAGGACAGCTACTATATCTACAAGGCATATTGGACGGAGGCCCCGATGCTGCACATCTGCGGCAAACGCTACGCCCAGCGCAGCGGGGAAACGACGGAGATCCGCGTCTACTCCAACCGCCCGGAGGTGTCCCTCTACCTCGACGGCGCCCTTGTGGAGACAAAGCGGGGGGAGAAGGTCTTTGTGTTCACCCTGCCCCTGCACGAGGGCCTGAACCGCCTCAGCGCCCGCTGCGACGGGGCGGCCGACAGCGCCGTGCTGGAAAAAGCCGCGGCGGAGCCGGAGATATATCAGGTGTGATGTTTGTGAGAGTGCGGAAGAGCCTGTTTCAATAAGCGCGTATATCATGTGGCCCCGCCCGAAGGGCGGGGCCACATGATATCAGTTTTCATTGAGCGCGTCGCGCAGCTTTTTTCCGGCCCGGAACACGGGGATCTGTCCGGCGGGGATGCGCATCGGCTCATTTGTGGCGGGGTTGCGGCCCAGGCGTTCCGGGCGGCGCTTCACCTCAAAGCTGCCGAAGCCCATGACGGAGACCCGTCCACCGGCGGCCAGTTCCTCTGTCACCGCCGACAGCAGGGCGTCCACCACCGCCTCCGCCGCCCGTTCCGTCAATCCGCTCCCAGCGGCTACCGCCTCTGCAAGTTCCGCCCTGTTCATACGCGCCGGCTCCCCCTTTCCGCGAATGCCCGGACCTTTCGCCTCCCTTCGGGGGGAGACAAAGTCCAAAAAATGTTAGTTTAGATTAGGCGCTTTGCTCCGACAAAGCTGCCGTATTTGCTCAGATCGGTGACGATGACCCCGGTGATATAGGTGCTGGCGTGGACCATCTGCCCGTTGCCGATGTAAAGGCCCACATGGCCGATGGAGTCCGCGCCATAGCCGAAGCAGAGGATATCGCCGGGCTGGAGCTCGTCCCAGCCGACAAAGCTGCCGCTGCTGTAATAGATGTTCTGGGCCACCCGTTCCAGGGTATAGCCGTACAGGTTATAGATATAGTTGACAAAGCCGGAGCAGTCGAAGCCGGTCTCCGGGCTCATGCCGCCCCAGGTATAGCGGCAGCCCACATATTCCAGAGCGGTAGCGGCGATTTTTTCCCCGAGGGCGGCGTCCTGATCCTCTGCTTCGGAGGACGACTGAATCACCGGGGCCACCGCCGTGGTGCGGTTGTAATCGATCAGGTCGCTGCGGATATAACCGGCCGAGCCGCCGTTGTCCGCCCGGACCGGGAAGGCCAGCGCTGCGGCGGCCAGCAGCCCCGCCGCGGCGCGGCGCAGATGTTTTTCGATCATCGCTGTGTTTTAACGCTGCGCCAGCGCGCGGTCCAGCCAGACCGAGGCGACGTCGATGGCCGCGTAAAGGCTGTCCTTCTCGGTTTTCTTCACCACGCGGTCGCGGCTTCTCACTTCCGGGTCCGTCAGCTGGAGCTGTACCGAAACCTTGTTGGCAACATCCAGATCCTTGACTTTTTTCTGTCCCATGATCTGCATCATGATGATATACTTGTCGGCCATGCTGCCAAAGTAAATCAGTTTGTCTTTCCTGCGGAGCGGGTGCCCCTTGTAAATCAGCGTTTTTGCCTTTTCTGCCAAAGTGTATCCCTCCTACTCAAGTGTGCTGTTCGTCGGTTGCGAAACTTCGTTTCGAACCCGACGAAAGTGTGCTGCGAATTATGGGGATTTTCCCCCGCATGGGGGAGGGCCTGCGCTTATGCCAGCGCGGCGGTGATGATTGCCATTGAATAGACCTCAAACGCGTTGCAGCCCCGGGACAGGTCGTTGATCGGGGCGTTGAGGCCCAGGAGGATGGGGCCGTAAGCGTCGAAGTTTCCGAGACGCTGGGCAATTTTGTAGCCGATGTTGCCGGCGTTGATGTCAGGGAAGATAAAGGTGTTGGCATGTCCGCCCACGGGGCCGTCGAGGTGCTTGGTGCGGGCGACGACGGGGGAAGAGGCGGCGTCAAACTGCATTTCGCCGTCGATGGGGACGTCCGGCATCAGCGTTTTGGCGCGCTGGCAGGCGTTGCGCATTTTCGTAACGGTGTCGCCCTTGCCGGAGCCCTTGGTGGAGTAGCTCAGGAAAGCCACCTTGGGGTCGATGCCGAACACGCGGGCGCATTTGACGGTTTCGCTGGCAATTTCCACAAGCTCGTCCTCGTTCGGCTCAATGTTGACGGCGCAGTCGGCCATGGCCAAAACCTCGTTCTCACCGGTGGCGGAGCCGCGGACCAGAATGAAGCAGGAGGAAACGATGTTGTTCCCGGGCTTGGTCTTGACCAGCTGCAGCGCGGGGCGGATGGTGTCGGCGGTGGAGTAGGTAGCCCCGCCCAGCAGACAGTCAGCCACACCCATATGGACCAGCATCGTGCCGAAATAGTTGGATTTCTTCAGGGCGGCGCGGCACTCGTCCTCGCTCATCTTACCCTTGCGCAGCTTAAACATTTCCTCCACCATCTCGTCCATTTTATCATAGCGTTCCGGATCAATGATGGTGGCGCCGCGAATATTAAAGCCGGCCTCCTCCGCGGCGGCGTAAATCTCATCCTCGCTGCCGATTAAAATAGGCTTCAAGAAGGTGGCGGCGAGAAGCCGGGAGCCGGCCTCAAGAATGCGGGGATCAGTTCCCTCGGGAAAGACAATCGTCCTGGGGTTTTGCTTCAGGGACGAGATCAGCTTTTTAAACATGACAGTTCCTCCGATCAACATTATACTGATGTATTTATTTTAACGCTTTTGCGGCAAATGTCAAGGACGAACATGACTGCTTTGCGCATTCCTGGACCGGTATGGACGCCGCGCCGAAGTTTTTTTCGTTTTTCCCGGGGGAATTTATTAAAAAATTGTATCTTCTTGTTGCAATTTTACCGAAGATTTTATATACTTAAATTATCCCATCAAAAAAGGAGGTTCCCACAATGTCAGACGAGATCTTGGCGGAAGGGACAGAATCAAAAAAACGCCGCGGTGGGCGCAGGCCCATGACGGAGGAAGAGAAAGCCGCGGCAGCGAAGCTCAGGGCGGCGGAAAAGAAGAAAGCGGAGAATTTGCAGCCGTCCTATATTCTTCAATACCAGGACCGTGAAGTCCATCTGGGTGATCTGGCGGAAGCGGCCAAGGCGGCGTTCCGTGCCGAACGGAAGCGCACCCTGGTCACGGACCTGAAGCTGTATGTCAAGCCTGAGGAAGGCGCTGCTTACTACGTCGTCAATGACGTGTTTTCCGGAAAGCTGGATCTGTAAGCATGAAAGATAAATTTATCGCCTCCCTTTACAGGGGGGCGATAAATTTTGTCACGATATCAATGTCGTATGGCCTTATTCCTGCTGTTCCGCGAGGCGGCGAAGGTATTCGCTGCGCATCGCGGCAAGCTCCGCTTCCGTGTAGCCGCTGCGGGAAACTAAGGCGGCATCGAGCTCGGCAGGGTCGCCTCCCGCGGAGAGAAAGGCGTCGATCCGCTCAGCTGCTTCCTGCCGCGTCCGCGCTTCCTGTCCGAGTCGGTCGTTGTAGCTTCCGTAAGCGAAATTTCTGTCGCTGTTGTACTGGTTGAGGCGGTCGGTGTAGCGCCCGTAATCCGCGCTTTCCAGGGAGCGAAGCGCGTTCAGTGTGCTGGCGGCGCGGTCAGCCTCTTCGAGGTACATTTCATAGGCCGTCTGGTACAGCTCAGGGAGCTTGTCCGCTAACTGCGCATTGTAGTAGTCGCCGGCCTGCCGGGCGGCGGTGACAGCGGCGGTGGAAGGAACGCCTCCGGTCATGGCGGCGTAGCGCCCCAGCGTATCCTCTTCCGCCCTCCGGCCCTCCCGGACATACTCCTTGCGGTAGCTCTGCCAGTTTGGGTCGCTGCGGTAGTCGTAGCTGAAGGACGGGCGGTTCAGGATTTCATCGGCCAGAGCGTCGATCTGTTCCTGGTAGCGGCTGACGTATTCCGGCGCGCTGTCATAAGAAAAGGCGTTGGGCGTACCGGTGTCCAGAGGGATGTATTCGTCCCCCGCGCCGCCGCCGGAATAATTGTGGCGAGCGCGCACCTGCTCTGCCGCCGCATGGGCGGCGTTCATGGCCGCCTCATTGCCGGCGGCCTTGGCGGCGTTATACTGGCTCTGGTAGCGGTCGATCAGGTCGAGCTCCTCGTCGCCCAGCCATACGCCGTCCACACCGTATTCTTCCCGTTTTTTACTTGCCATAATGATGCCTTCCTTTCTGTTTTCGCGCCCATCCCAAGAGGGGCGGGCTGAATTGATTTCGGGCGCGTTATCCCCTGCGCGGAAGAGATAATGCGGGGCGCGGTTTATGGCCTCCGGTTTCCGCCCCCCGCGTAAAGCTCATGTCCAAGGGCCCAGAGCTTCCAGGGGCCGTCCGCCTCGATTTTCAGGGCGTAACGTTCGCAGCGGCGGAGCGGCACAGGGAAGTATCCGCTCTTCTTCGCCCCCGGCTGCCACTGCGCGGCGGGCATCCAATTTCCGCCGTCGCAGCGGACGGAAACGCAGAGCGTTACGCCGTCAGAGGCCTCGGCTCGAAGCCAGAGACGCACGGGGTATTTGCTGCCGAAGCTTTTCCAGTCCCAGTCAGCGAAGGTGGCGGTGCTGGAAAAGCTCCCTTCCGTTTCAGCGCCCGCAGGGGGACTGGGGCAGCTCCAGGCTGACAATTCCCCGCCGGAGGCCAGGCACAGCACACCGCCGTGGTATGCCATGCCCGCTGCCCGCGTTCCATCCTCCCGGTGCCAGAGGCCGGAACGGGTGTCATAGACCAGCAGTTCCGCCGATATGCCGTCCCAGGCAGATACATAATATTTGACACCGTCGCTGCCCGCAGCGCCGCCGATGTAATTTCGCGCCAGTTCGTCGCCGATGGGGGAGGGGAGCCCGCCTGTGTAGCGCATAAAGCCCGCCCGGGAGAGGTAGTACAAACTCTCCCCGGCAACCGCCATGGTTTTATGCGACCCGGCCAGTACGCCGAGGGTGGCCGCGCCCATCATCTGGAAGTTGGCGGGGCGGGAGCCGTAGATCTTAAAAATGCGGTCCTCCTTGAAAAAGCAGGGGTAGCCGAGGAAACTGGCGCAGCCGGTAAACTCCCCCGCACTGCCGCCCTCCACGCTCCACGCGTCTGTGCTCAGACCGTCAAAAACGTTCCAGTTGTAGGGGTCGCCGAGCTTGCAGCAGCAGACGGTGTCGCCCTTGCAGCCCCAGATCCGGTTTTCGTTGCTGCACAGGAAATCGAGGTCAGGAGCAGTCCTGGTCAAAGTTACCCGGCCGGATTCTGTCCGGTTTTCATCGAAGGTGTTTTCGTAAAAATGCAGTTCGTTTCCGTCGATTTCGCGGATGACGGCGGTCCTGTCGTTGACACCGCCTGTGGTGCCGCTGACGGATACGGCATCCCCGACTTGAAAGTGCGCTGCCCAGTCAAAGCCGCTGCTGGGATGAATGATCGTGTTTTTCTCCGCTGCTTCCCCCGCGTAAGCGCCGTCGGAAAAGGACAGCCCGGAAGCGGCAACCTGCTCCTCTATTGCCGTGAGTCCCTCCGCTTCGGTCCAGACCAGCTTGTCGGGCCAGATAACCACCCGCTCCCCCAGGGCGGCGAAGGATTTTTCACTGTCAGAGACAGTGCCCGCCGAAACGCCGTCTACATAGAGGGATGTGCCATCGGCGAGGAATAAATGCCCGGCGGAGAAGATGCCGTTGGGCTTTCGGACAGTATAGGGCAGGATATACCGCGCTTCACGGGAGGCCAGCAGAGGCGCATCGTCTCCTGTGAGGTTGACCATATCGCATATCGCGCCATTGCCTGCCCCCGGCCGGCGGTCCAGCCCTCCGAAGGCCGCCTGAAGCTGTGATTTTGTTCCCCTCGGGAAGGGTATAGCGGAAAGCATCGTGTCGTCCTCCTCGTATATTTTTCATTTCCTTCCCGCCTCCGGCGGGGAGGAAACGATAATTATAATCGGCTATGTCGCGCTCGACGTTGGGAGCGTGGCGTAGTAAACAGTGCCCCTCGCGGGGGTCCGAATTTCCCCGGACACCGTTGTCCCGTCAAACATGTTGTTGGCCACCCCGCTTCCGCCGGACCCAGAGAAGGAAAAGGGGTAGATGCAGTAATCATTTTGTGCCGCCCTGAGCCGGGTTCCCGTGCCGGCGAACATGTTTGCGTAGCAATAATCCCCCAGTGTCGAGGCGCCCAGGGCAGGGAGGGAGCCCAGTCCGCTGCAGTTGCGGAACATGCCGTTGCAGCCATAGCGTCCGACACTGACGGCGCTGATTGCCGGCGGCAGGGCAAGGGACGAGCAGTTGCAGAACATTTCAAAGCAGCAGTCTTCCCCGAAGCCGGTGGCGAGAAGCGCTGGCGCCCCGGTAAGGGAGCCACAGTTGTAAAACATCTGATAGCAGCTTCCCGCGGGCAGCACTGCGGCGGCGATATCCGGGGCGGATAGGAGCTGTGTGCAGCCATAGTACATCCGATAGAAACACCGGGGTGAAAGCGTACCGGAGGGCAGCTCCGGGGCTGTGATGAGCGCGGTGTTCCCCCGAAAAAGCTCGCGGAAGGCGTATTCTCCCGGGACGGGATGTTCCTGCGCCTGCACCGCCCGATAGTCCAGGAGCGTTTCCAGATTTCCCGTACAGGACACGGATGAGCCGAAAATGAGCCAGCCGTGCCCGTAGACGCTGCCCGAGATGACGCTGTTGCCACGGCCTCGGAGGCGCAGCGTTCCGCTGGAGCTGTGAAGCTCCCCGGTTCCGTCCCAGTCGGTCCAGTACAGTCCATCGGTGGAATATTGCAGCGTCCCGTCCCAGGTTTTGGTCTGATAGCCCGTGGCTTTTGTGATATAGAATTCCGCCGGACTGGAAAAGGTGACGCAGGGACTCGGATCTTCAGGTTCAAAGTCGGGGTAAAAGCGCCAGCCTACGCTGCCCAGGCCCATGGCAAAGCCCCGGATATAGTCGGAGGGAAGGCCCCCGCCGCTCCCGGTTGGCAGCAATGCGCCGCGTCCTGCATGACCCTTCAGGCGCTGGCCGAGGATAAAACCCTCTAACATTTCGTTGCGGCTCAAAATCTCACCACCGTCTGTACGCCGTCCGGCGCGGTTTCCGTGACGCTGCTGCCGCTCTGGCTGAAGCCGTGGCGGTATACCGTATCGTCCCCTTCCACCATTTCGGTCCAATAGCCCTCGCTGAGGTGGGAAAAATCGACGGCCACGGTGCGGCGCAGCCCTTTGATGTCTACATACTCATTCCCGATGAACAGCCCGCGCTGCTCGTTGTTGGTATTCACCAGCCAGAGGTTGAGGCTGCTGGCGTCCTTCTGCAAAAAGCCCTTGCCCCGGTCGCCGGTGCCGACACCCGCGCCGAGGACCAGTGTGGGTATGCTCCACAAAGTCTGATCCGGGATAAAGCGCAGGCTGGTTTTGACAAGTTCGTCATAGACATAAACGATAACCGGCCAAGGAGTAACTTCCGTACAGGTCATTTGCGTTTTTGTCTCGTCGGTCCAATAGAAGGACAGACCATACATTTGCATCTG
>JAFUVO010000035.1 GCA_017477525.1 Oscillospiraceae bacterium
CCTGTTGGAGACCGACACCGCGAAGCATTTGTTCCACGATTACGCGGAACACCAGCCGCTGGCGGACTACCACTGCCACATTCCGCCCCGCGAAATCTACGAGAACCGCCGCTTTGACAACCTTGTCGAGGTCTGGCTCGGCGGGCGGAACCCGGACGGGAGCTATTTCGGCGACCACTACAAGTGGCGGCTCATGCGCGCCAACGGCGTGCCGGAGGAATATGTCACCGGGGGCAAACCGCCCTACGAGCGTTTTCTGAAATTTGTCGAGACGCTGGAAATGGCCATCGGCAATCCCATGTACCACTGGTGCAACCTTGAGCTGCGGCGGTTCTTCGGTTACGACAAGCCGCTGACGCTGGAAACGGCGGAGGAGTGCTGGAATTTCTGCAATGAGAAGCTTCGCAGCAATCCGGCTCTGACCGTGCGCGGCATCATCGAAAAGGCCAACGTGGCCATGATCGGCACCACCGACGACCCCGTTGATACCCTGGAATGGCACGGAAAAATCGCGGCGGACGACAGCATCAAGGCAAAGGTTTTCCCCTCCTTCCGCCCGGACAAGGCAATCAACATCCAAAAGCCCGGCTTCACGGAGTATGTCAGGCTTCTTGCCAAGAGCGTCGGAAAAACGGAGCTGCCCACGGCGAAGGAGGTCTGTGCCGCGCTGGTGGAACGGCTGGAGTTCTTCAAAACGATGGGCTGCCGTGCCAGCGACCACGGTTTGGACTACGTGCCCTTCCACCCCGCCTCGGAGGAGCAGGTGGAGCAGGCATATCAAAAGGCCCTGCGGGGCGAAGCGTTGACCGCCGAGGAAGCGGAGCGCTACCAGACCGCGGTGCTGCTCTGTCTCGGGAGAGCCTATCACCGGCTGGATATCGCCATGCAGCTGCACTATTCCTGCTACCGCAACGCCAACGAGCGGATGTATGAGCAGCTTGGCCCCGACACCGGCTTTGATATGATCGCGCAGACCGCCTGCGGCGTCCAAATCGCGCAATTCCTTTCCGCGCTGGACAGGACCGGGGAGTGCCCGAAGGTCATTCTGTATTCGCTCAACGGCATTGATAATGACATGCTGGCCACGATGCTCGGGTGCTTTCAGGGCGCTGAGGTGCCGGGCAAGCTCCAGCTCGGCAGCGCATGGTGGTTCATGGATACGAAAAGCGGAATGGAAAACCAGATGCGCTCATTGGCCAATCTCGGTCTGCTGGGAAATTTTGTCGGTATGCTCACGGATTCCCGCTCCTTCCTGAGCTATGCCCGCCACGACTATTTCCGCCGCATCTTCTGCAATCTGCTGGGCAGCTGGGTCGAAAACGGCGAGTATCCCAACGCGGATGCCTCGCTCAAGCGCATTGTCGAGGGCGTGAGCTACCGCAACGCAGCCAGGTATTTTCATCTATAATAATCCGTAACGATTTCATCGCGGGCTTTTCCTCCCCCGAAGGGGGAGGAAAAGCCGCAAAATATTGTTTTTTTCCCTTTGGGAGAGAAAACACGGGGTTGAATCTCAAGAAAATCCGCCGTTTAATGAACAAATACGGTTTGTTCTGTCCAATTCGTCAAGCGAATCCATATCGCCGTATGGCGAGAGCCATGAAAACAAGTCATGTGGCTGAGAACAAGTTACAGCGTCACTTCAAGGGATTTGGACCTCGCAAGGCGCTTTTGACGGACATTACCTATCTGTTCTACCGCAAAGGTGTCTGCTATCTGTCGCCGATCATGGATGTCTGTACCCATGAGGCACTGGCATACGAGCTCAGCGACAATCTTAGCAAACTCGGGAAGCCCCGGAGGATGTTTTTGGCGGATTATGGTGATTTATATCCCCCCATGGGGGTTGCAGAACATCGAAAAAACATGCAAACTCTTGATATTTCACCGGCAAGCTACAATTTGAAAGGTTCGCAAGAGCATGGCGGAAATTCTTCAGGAAAATAAAACATACTGGACCAGACGCGCCCCGGGCTATTCGGAGGTCAACAGGGCGGAACTGGCCACCGCGCAGCGGCAGAGATGGGGCGATTGCCTCCGGACGGAAATCTCGCGCCGGTTTCCGGAGCGGAAGCCGGAAGACCTGCGCGTTCTGGAAATCGGCACGGGGCCGGGCTTTTTCGCGATCGTGCTCTGTGGGCTGGGCTATGCCGTGACCGCCATTGACCTGACCCCCGCGATGCTGGCGGAGGCAAAAAAGAACGCCGGCAAACTCGCCGGCGCAATCACGTTTCTGGAAATGGACGCGGAATCGCTTTCTTTCCCGGACAGCAGCTTTGACGCGGTGCTCAGCCGCAACCTGACTTGGAATCTGCTCCGCCCGGAGCAGGCCTACGCAGAGTGGACGCGGGTTTTAAAACCCGGCGGGCTGCTGCTGAACTTTGACGCCAACTGGTACG
This sequence comes from Oscillospiraceae bacterium, assembly GCA_017477525.1. Classification (GTDB taxonomy): domain Bacteria; phylum Bacillota; class Clostridia; order Oscillospirales; family Oscillospiraceae; genus RGIG7114. The sequence continues at coordinate 2,400 of JAFUVO010000035.1, forward strand.
CCTATCTCTTCGATCCCCGGGCGCGGGAGGCGTATGAGCGGGACCGGCGCAACAGCGCCGCGCAGGGCGATGAGGACCAGAACGTGGGGGAAAACTTTGACGTGATGGAGGACATCGCCCGCCGCCTGCCGCTCTCCGGCCTCCGCCGCCCGGACTGGGACATCCAACAGCTGCGCAAGCTCGGCCTGCGGGCGTCTGCCGATGAAAGCGTCTGGCGGCGCGTCTGGTCGGAGGGGGAAAAGCTCAATTTTTCCTCTACGCCCCTGTTTCTGGTACGGGCGGAAAAATAACCTTTGTGCGCCTTCGCGCCCCATGAGGGGCGCGAAGGCTTGATTTTTCGTAACTATTCAGGCCCCCGTTGCCTCGCAGAGTTCCGCGCTGCAGCGCGGAATAAATACAATCCATTTTCGGCGGAAACCGCGTTTTCGCCGAAAATACTTCTCGCGAAGCGAGTGTGCCCTCTCCCGCAGGGCGCGCTCGCGTAGCGCAACTCTCTAACTGTTTAGAACCCATAGGGTTCTAAACAGTTACGATTTTTCTCAGATGGCCCGGACGCGGAGCACCACGTCCATGCCCTGGATCTGGCTCAGGATATCGTCGCCCACATGCTCGGAAACGTCGATGATCGTATAGCCGATTTCCCCTTTGGACTTGTTGATCATGTTCTCGACGTTGATGTTCTTCTTGCCGATGAGGTCGAGGAAGCTGTTGAGGACCTTGGGGACGTTCTTGTGGATGATCGACAGGCGGCACACGCCGCTGCGGTCCAGGGAGACATTGGGGAGGTTGACGGAGTTTTTGAGGTTGCCGTTGAGCAGGTAATCCGCCAGCTCCTGGGCGGCCATGACGGCGCTCTTCTCCTCGCTTTCCGGGGTGGAGGCCCCCAGGTGGGGCAGGACCACGACCTTGGGGGAGGCGATCAGGGGGGCGCTGCCGAAGTCGGTGACATAGCGGGCCACCTTGCCAACGCTCAAGGCGGAGAGCATATCTGCCTCGTTGACCAGTGCGCCCCGGGCGAAGTTGACCACCCGGACGCCGGGCTTCATCTTCGAGATGGCGGCGGCGTTGAGCATCCCCTTCGTCTCATTGGTGGCTGCCATGTGCAGTGTCAGATAGTCGCACTCGCGGTAGAGGGTTTCCAAGTCGGGGGCGTGGCGGACCTCGCTGCGCAGGCGCCAGGCGGCGTCCACGGAGAGATAGGGGTCATAGCCCCAGACCTTCATGCCCAGGGCGACGGCGGCGTTTGCCACGCGGTAGCCGATGGCCCCCAGGCCGATGACGCCCAGGGTCTTGCCCATGAGCTCCGGGCCGACGAAATTGTTTTTGCCCTTCTCCACCGCGGCGGACACATCCGGCTCGTTGGCGATGGATTTGACCCAGGCGATGCCGCCTGCGATATCGCGGCTGGCCAGCAGCAGGCCGCAGATGGTCAGCTCCTTCACCGCCTCGGCGTTGGCCCCGGCGGAGTTGAACACCACGATGCCCGCCTCAGTGCATCTTGCCACGGGGACGTTGTCAACCCCCGCGCCAGCCCGGGCGATTGCCAGGAGGCGGTCGCCGAAGCTCTCGTCGTGGAGCTTGGCGCTGCGGATGAGCAGTCCGTCGGGGTTGGGGGAATCCACGTTCAGCACAAGACCGTTCTGGGCCAGCACATCCAGGCCCTGCTGGGCGATCTTGTTCATGGTCTTGATCTCAAACATGGTTCTTCACCTCGTAGTCCTTCATAAACTCCACCAGGGCCTTTGCCGCGGCCATGGGCACGGCGTTGTAGACGCTGGCGCGCATCCCGCCCACCAGGCGGTGGCCCTTGACGTTGACAAAGCCGGCCGCGGCCGCGGCCTTGCAGAAGGCGGCGTCCTTGTCCGCGTCGCCGGTGCGGAAGGTCACGTTCATAAAGCTGCGGGCCTCCGGCGCGGCGTGGGCCTTGAACAGGCGGCTGTTGTCCAGATAGTCATAGATCATGCCGCTCTTTTCCCGCTTCATGGCGTCCATCGCGGCGATGCCGCCCATTTTGTCGATCCATTTCAGCACCAGGCCCAGAATATAGATGTTGTAGCAGGGCGGGGTGTTGTACATCGAATCCTTGTCGATCATGGTCTTGTAGGTGAGCATCAGCGGGGTATAGGGCTTTTCGTGGCCCGCCAGGGACTTGTCGATGACGACCACGGTGAGCCCGGCGGGGGCCATGTTCTTCTGGGCACCGGCGAAAATGATGCCGAATTTGCCGACGTCCAGCTCCTGGGTCAGGATGTCCGAGGACATGTCGGCCACCAGCGGGACGGAGCCGGTCTCGGGGACATAGTGCCACTCGGTGCCGTAGATGGTGTTGTTGGCGCAGTAATAGAAGTATTTCGCCTCCGGGCTGAGCTTCAGCTCCCCCTGGGCGGGGATGCGGCTGTGGTTGCTCTCGGAGGTGTCGGCGGCAACGTTGATTTTGCCGTACTTCCCTGCCTCCTTACAGGCGATTTTGGCGAAGTTGCCGGTCACGGCATAGTCCGCGCTGTCGCCCTCGCCCAGCAGGTTCAGGGGCACCATGGAAAACTGGGTGGACGCGCCGCCCTGCAAAAACAGGATCTCATGGGTGTCCGGGACGCGCATGATGCGCTTGAGGTCCGCTTTTGTCTCGTTAAAAATCTCCTGATAAATCGCGGAACGGTGACTCATCTCCATGACGGACATCCCGCTGCCCTTGTAATCCAGCATTTCCGAAGCCGCCTGCTGCAGCACCTCTGTCGGCAGCGCCGACGGGCCGGCGGCGAAATTATACGTCGTCTCTCTTGCCATATTGCCTACCTCCGATTTCAGTTTCGCGGCCCGACTCCCGTAAAAAAAGGGGGCGGTGCAGATGAATAATTATTTTATGCCTTCAAAATTATACTCCACTGCCCTGCCAAATTCAAACGATAATTCCCATAAGCTTTTTCCCCCGGACAGTTAAAATTTTGACATTTCTGATAATGCCGTGCAGGGCCTCCCCTTCCACGCACACCAGACAGTAGTTGCCGCTGTGGCCCTGCCAGAGGCCGTCGCGCTCCGTTTCAAACAGGACGGGGAGGGTCCGCCCCACCTGGGCGGAGAGGTAGGCCCGCTGCATTTCCCCGGCCAGGGCGCGGGCGCGGCGGGCACGCTCCTCCCGGAGGGCGCGGGGCAGCTGTTCCATCTCCGCGGCGGGGGTGCCGGGGCGGGGGGAGTAGGGGAAGACGTGCACCGCGGCAAAGCCGACGCGCCGGAGGAAGGCGAGGGTGGCTTCAAAATCCTCGTCTGTCTCGCCGGGAAAGCCGGTAATCAGGTCCGCTGTCAAGGCGCAGCCGGGAAAACGCTCCCGCAGCAACGCAGCGGCCCGGGCGAAGCCGGCAGTGTCATATTTGCGGCGCATGGCCGCCAGCGTCCGGTCGCAGCCGCTCTGCAGGGAGAGGTGGAAGTGGGGGCAGAGCCCGGGGCAGGCCGCCAGGGCCCGGCAAAATTCCGGCGTAACGGAGCCCGGTTCAAGGCTCCCCAGCCGGATGCGCAGCTCCGGCGCGGCGGCGGAGATGGCCGCCACGGCGTCCGCCAGGCTCGCGCCGTCCCGGAAGTCCTTCCCGTAAGAGGAGATTTCGATCCCCGTGACGACAATCTCCCGGAAGCCCCCGTCCCGCAGCCGCGCGGCTTCGGCGGAAATCTCCGCGAGAGGCATGCTCCGCACCCTGCCCCGGGCATAGGGGATGACGCAGTAGGAGCAGAAGTTGTCGCAGCCGTCCTCAATGCGCAGATAGGCCCTTGTCCTGCCTTCGAGGGCCCCGGCGGGGAGGGCTTCGATTTTTTCCCGGCGGAAAGGGTCGTCGACGGAGCGGGCGAGGGCCGCCCGCTCGACGGCCTCGACAAAGCCCTGGCGGTCCCCGCTGCCGTAAACCACCCGCGCCCCGAGGGCGGAGGCGTCCTCCGGGCTGAGCTGGGACCAGCAGCCGCAGACGGCGGCGAAGGCGCCGGGGTTTTCCTTCATCAGCCGCCGGAGGGCCTGGCGGGATTTGCGCCCGCTCTCCTCCGTGACCGCGCAGGAATTGACGATCACGGCATCCGCGTCCCCCGCGGACGAGGGCGTATGGCCCCGGCTCTGCAGCAGCGTTTCAATGGCCTGGGACTCGAACTGGTTCACTTTGCACCCGAGGGTGACGATAGCGTATTTCATATGCTTTTTCCTTTGTGTGGAAAACTGTATCCCCTCCCCCTTCGGGGGAGGGGATACAGTTTTAGGGGATGGGATATGCGATTACCTATTCCCGTAGAGCATCCGAATGAGGTAGGCGTTGAGGTCGGCGTTGCATTTGTCGATGTCCTCCTGGCTCCACTTTTTGAAGCCCTCGCCGCTCTTGAAGCCCAGCTTGCCCTCGTCCAGCATCTGCTTCAGCAGCGGGCTGGGCTCATGGCTGTCCTCTAAGTGGGGCAGCACATAGCTGTGGATGTTCCAGGTCAGCTGGGTGCCCACCATATCGCTGTTCTCCAGGGCGGAGAGCTGGGGCAGGCGCAGGCCGAAGCTGTTCTTGATGGCGATGTCGACCGTCTCCGCGTCGGCGATGCCGTGCTCGACAATGCTGATGGCCTCGCGCCACAGGGCGTGCTGCAGGCGGTTGGCGATGAAGCCGGGCACGTCCTTCTTGCACAGGCAGGGCTTCTTGCCCACGCTGGCCAGGACCTCCATGACCGTCTCCGCCACGCCGTCGGCGGTGGCGTCGGTCTTGACCACCTCCACCAGGGGGATCAGGTGGCCCGGATTCCAGAAGTGGGTGCCCACAAAGCGCTCCCGGTGCTCCATCTCGGCGCTGATCTCGCTGGGGCTCATGACGGAGGAGTTGGTGCAGAAGATGCAGTCAGCGGAGCAGCGGGCTTCCAGCTTCGCGAAGGTCTCCCGCTTGATCTTCATGTCCTCGAACACGGCCTCGATCACGAGGTCGGCCTTTTTCAAGGCGGGGTCGTCGATGTCCGTCGTGAAATAGATGCGGCTCAGGCGCTCCTTCAGATCGTCCTCTTTCAGATAGCCGCCGTCGAGGAGCTGCTTGGTGTTGGCGCGGATGCCCGCCTCCACGTCCGTGGGATACAGGTCATAGACCGTGATGTGATAGTTCGGGTTGCTGGTGCAGACGAAGGCGATGTTCTTGCCCATCATGCCGCCGCCGGCGATCAGGATCTCTTTGATATCGGCAAAAGTTTTCATAAGCATCCTTTCTCACCTATGGCGCGGCCGCGCCGCGCCATAGACGGATTGTTTTTATTCTACCTCGTCGTATTCGTTGTCGTCCGTCCCACGGGGGCCGTCCTTGACATAGGTTCCCATGGCGGAGCACCGGGGGCATTTGCCAAAGTCAGCGCCAAATTCGGGGATCATGTCCTGGGCGTACTTGAATTTTTTCCCGCAGGCGGGACACTTGTAGTAGAAAAATCCCGGGCCCCAGCTCATGTCACTTTTTCAGGCTGAGGATTTCGCGGGCCTCGTCGGGGGTGGCGACGTCATTGCCGTACTCGCGGATGACGCGGGCCGCGCGCTCGACGAACTGGACGTTGCTCTCGGCCAGCTGGCCCTTGGCGTACATGACGTTGTCCTCCATGCCCACGCGGATGTGGCCGCCCAGGGCGACCGCGCCGTAAAGCATCTCCATCGCGCAGTGGCCGACGCCGAAGGTGGACCAGGTGCTGCCGGGGCAGAGCTGCTCCATGGTCTCCTTCATGAAGACCAGGTTCTTCATGCTGCCGGGGATGCCGTTGGCGCAGCCCATGCAGAACTGGAAGTGCAGCGGGGCCACGAGGACGCCCTTCTTGAGATAGTAGGCGGCGTTGGCGATCATGCCGGGGTCAAAGGCCTCGATCTCCGGCTTGACGTTCAGCTCCTGGAAGAGCTTGCCGCAGCGCTCGAGGAAGGCGGGGGAGTTGATGAACAGACCGCTGTTGAGCCAGTTCATGGAGCCGCAGTCGTAGGATGCCATCTCGGGCTTGAGCTTCTCGACGTGGGCCACGCGGATGTCGTCGTCGGCGTGGATGTCGCCGGAGGTAGTGAGGTTGAGCACGATGTCGCAGTCGGGGTAGCGGGAGCGGATCAGGCCCACGGTCTCCTCAAACTTCGCGGTGTTCATGGTGCCGTTGCCCTGGTCGTCGCGCATGTGCAGGTGGGCGATGGCGGCGCCGGCCTTCCAACAGGCGTAGACCTCGTCGGCGATCTCGGTGGGGGTCATGGGGACGTTGGGGTTGTTCTCCTTCTTCGGCCACGCGCCGGTGGGGGCCACGGTGATGATGGTTTTCTTCTTTGCCATGGGTACATCCTCCTCGGTGAATTTCTTTGATCTGCCCGCCGGAGCCTTTTCCGGGCGGACAAAGCCTATGCTATAGCCATTATACCGCAGATTCCTATTTTTTCAAGGGGCAATTCGGAGATTATAAAAGATATGAAAAAAATTGGAAAACCTCTCGACAGGGGCGTGGAGTGGTGCTATAATATACAAAGCCAATCGTAAAACATCAGAAGTTTTGTGAAAAATAAACGGAAGGGGCTCAGGACCATGGCAATCCAAACGTCTTATTACCGCAACGAGAACAGCAGTATCCCGCTCCGGGTGGCGCGGGGACACTTTGCGACCAACCACAGCCATATCAACTGCTATGTCGACATGACAATGACGAAGCACCGCCTGTCCGAAGCGCGCACTGCCGCGATTGAGCTGGCGGCCTCCTTCAAAACCAGCACCGTGGTGGACTCCATTCTCTGCCTGGACGGGACCGAGGTGATCGGCGCCTGCATGGCCAGCGAGCTGACCAAGGCCGGAATCCGCAGCATCAACGCCCACCAGACGATTTATGTTGTGACGCCGGAGCACACGGTGGGCAGCCAGCTGATTTTCCGTGAGAATATGTCCCCGATGATTGCGGGGAAGCATGTTTTGATCCTCGCCGCCTCCGTGACCACGGGCTATACGGTGCAGGAGGCGGTGAATGTCATCCGCTATTACCTCGGCACCCCAGTGGGCATCTGCTCCATCTTTACCTGCGTAGACGAATGCGCGGGCTTCCCGGTGACCACGATTTTCCGCTCGGACGAAATCTACGGCTACAGCTCCACCCCCGCCAACGAGTGCCCCCTTTGCAAATCCGGCGTCCGGCTGGACGCGATGGTCAACTCCTACGGCATCTCCAGCTTTTGAGCGCGCTTTGCGCCAGCTCCGGGAGGCTTTGCCGGCGATTTGAAAACTCCCCCGCCAAAGGGCGGGGGAGTTTTTCGTGTTCAGCTTTGCCGGTTACCGTGCCTCTGTGATGAGCCTTGTGGCCCCCAACGGAGCGGCCACAGATGGAAAGAGAAGAAATCCTGTGAAGCAAAAAAGTTCACAGGATTTCTGAGCTGGCGGAGAAGCCGGGATTTGAACCCGGGCGGCGCTCAACACGCCCTACTCCCTTAGCAGGGGAGCCCCTTCGGCCTCTTGGGTACTTCTCCGTACCAGAGCTTACTTGAGCATACTACCACATACTTCGGGATTTGTCAATCATTTTTTTCGCGCTGTCCGCCGTCCGCGCCTGTGCGCGCATCAGACAATCCGCTTGAATTGCCTGTCCAGCTCCGACTTTGTGAGGCGGACGGACACGGGCCGGCCGTGGGGACAATAGCGGATTTCGCCGCTGACCACCCGCGCGGCCAGCGCTTCCAGCTCCGCGGGGGTGGAACGGGAACCGGCCTTGATCGCGGCTTTGCAGGCCACGGTGTGCAGGATTTCTTCCCGCCGGTCCTCCACGCGCCCGTTTCGCAGGGATTCCAAAATTTCCTCCATGGCGGCGATCTCCCCGCCTTGCAGCTCCGCCGGCACCGCGCGGAGAATCACCCCGTCCTCGCCGAAGCGCTCGGCTTCAAAGCCCGCCTCAGCCAGCAGCTCCCGGTTCTGTTCCACCAGTTCCGCCGCCTCCGCGCCGGGGGACCAGCTCAGGGGGGTCAGAAGCGTCTGCGTCATCTCCGGGCCGAGCCCCGCTTTCAGGCGGTCAAAATTGATGCGCTCATGGCAGGCGTGTTTGTCAATCAGCAAAAGCGCGTCTTCCATCTCTACAAGGATGTAAGTATTGAGCGCTTCCCCGATCAGGCGCCAGGTCGGGCTCTCCGGCGGTTCGGGCGCGGCGGGCAGGGACGCGGGCGGAGCGGAAACGGGTTCCAACTCCGGCGCAGGTTCCGGCTTTGGCGGAACCTGCGGCGCGTTCTGAAACAGCGCAGGTCGCGGCGCCTGTTCTGAAACGGTATAGGACGCCGTCGGCCGGCTCAGGTTCAGCCTGGTCCCCTGACTGTCCGATGGGCCGGGCCGGGGCCAGCCGCCGGAGGAATTAGGACGTTCCGCCGCCCGCTCCGCCATGCGGCGGTATTCCTCCGCGTTGATGGTCCTGTAAAAGTCCGGCCTGGGCTCCACAGCTTTTTTCGTCGTACCGGAGAGGCGGATCTCCGCGGTGTTCCGCCCTGTCCGCTCCTCCAGCGCGGCGCGGACGGCGCAGTAGACCGCGTCGAACACCTTTTTTTCCTCAGTGAATTTGACCTCCATCTTTGTCGGGTGGACATTGACGTCCGCCCGGTGGAAACCGAGCGTGAGGTAGAGCACACAGGCGGGGAAGCGCCCGGACAGGAGCGTGTTTTTATACGCCTGTTCCAGCGCGGCCTGCAGCGTACCGGAGCGGAAAAACCTGCCGTTCAGGAAGAAAAACTGCAGCGCCCGGTTTCCGCGTCCCGCGTGGGGGGCGGAGACATAGCCGCGGACCTGGATGCCGTCATTTTCCCCGGCGCATTCCAGCAGCCCCGACGCGATGTCGCGGCCCAGCAGCGCGTAGACCGCGCTCTTCATCTGGCCGTCGCCGGGGGAGAAGAACACCTCTTCGCCGTCCCGCAGCATCCGCAGGGAGACCTCTGGGTGGCCCAGGGCGCAGCGCAGCGCCGCCTGGACGCAGGCCGCGCCCTCCGCCCGATCGCTTTTCATAAATTTGAGCCGGGCGGGGGTGTTGTAAAACAGATCCGCCACCCGCATTTCCGTCCCCTCGGGACAGCCCGCCGGGCCCATCTCGTCGATCTCCCCGGCGCTGAGCAGCACGCGGGTCCCCACCGCCGCGCCCTTTTCCCGGGTGCAGAGCTCGATGTGGCTGACGGCGCTGATGGCGGCCAGGGCCTCGCCCCGGAAGCCCAGGGTGGAGATGCCCTCCAGCCCCCGCTCGTCCCGGAGCTTGCTGGTGGCGTGGCGCAGGAAAGCGATGCCCGCGTCCTCGGGGGCCATGCCGCAGCCGTCGTCCGTGACGCGGATGGAAGCCATGCCGCCGCTGCGGATCTCGACCGTGACATTCCGCGCGCCGGCGTCTATGGCGTTTTCCGCCAGCTCCTTGACCACACTGGCGGGGCGCTCCACCACCTCTCCGGCGGCAATCAGGTCCGCCACATGGGGGGACAGAATATTGATGTTTGGCATAGCGCTCATCCTTTCCCGGGAAAAAGCCGATTGACAAAGGCTATTTCGCATGGTAACATATTTTTACAAAAAAAGCAATCAGGGATTTGAAAGCCATGTCATATACGAGAAATGAGATACCGAGAGAGGAAATCGAGCGTCAGGAGGCCATCGCGGCCTCCATCGCGGCGCGTTTTGCGGCGGAGGGGCGGCGTCCCCTGGCGCTGGTGGATACCTACGGCTGCCAGCAGAACGAGAGCGACAGCGAACGCATCCGGGGCTATCTGGCGGAGATGGGCTGCGGCTTCACGGCGGATGAGTTCGCCGCGGACATCATTGTGGTCAACACCTGCGCGGTGCGCGAACACGCGGAGATGCGGGTCCTGGGCAATGTGGGCGCGCTGAACCATACGAAAAAGGCCAAACCGGGGCAGATCATCGCCCTGTGCGGCTGCATGGTGCAGCAGAAGCACATGGCGGAAAAAATCAAAAAGAGCTATCCCATCGTGAATCTGGTGTTCGGCCCCCACGCGCTGTGGCGCTTCCCGGAGCTGATGGACCGGGTGCTGACGCGGAAAAAGCGCGTGTTCGAGGTTGAGGACAGCGAAGGGAACATCACGGAAGGCGAGCCCCGGCGGCGGGACGGCGGCGTCAAGGCCTGGCTGAGCATCATGTACGGCTGCAACAATTTTTGCACCTACTGCGTCGTGCCCTACGTCCGGGGCCGGGAGCGTTCCCGGAGGCCGGAGGAAATTGTCGCCGAGGCCAGGGCGCTGGCTGAGGCGGGATATAAGGATATCACCCTGCTGGGCCAGAACGTCAACAGCTAC
>JAFUVO010000036.1 GCA_017477525.1 Oscillospiraceae bacterium
AATCATGATGCCCTCCAGGGCCAGGTTGATGATGCCGCTGCGCTCGGAGAACACGCCCGCCAGCGCCACGATCATCAGCGGCACCGCGTAGAGCAGGGTCTGTTGAATCAGAAAGGTCATGCCCCTTTGCCTCCTTTCTTCTCGCCGGGGGCCAGCTCGGCGTTGACGTTTCCGCCGCCGTCCTTCGGCTTCAGGCGCTTTGCCAGCCAGAGCTTGATGACCAGGGAGAAGGCCGAGAGGTAGACGATCACCGCGATAATCACGTTGGTGATGTACTCGTTATAGGCCGTCAGGTTGGTCAGCTGCAGGCCGGAGATGTCCAGCATCGACATGAACAGGGCGGTGAAGATGACCCCAATGGGATTGCACACCGCCAGCATCGCCACCGGGATGCCGTTGAAGCCGATGCCGGGCAGGGACTGGTAGGTGGACCAGAAAAATTCCGTGTTGCCCGACAGCCAGTACAGCGCCGCCCCCGCCGCCGCCAGCCCCCCGGCGATGGCCATCGAGAGCATGATGTTCAGCCGGTCGGAGATGCCCGCGTAGCGGGCCGCGTGGCGGTTGGAGCCGCAGGCCTTCAGCTCGTAGCCGAAGGTGGTCTTTTCCATCATGATGTACACGCACACCGCCAGCAATATGGCGATGAGGATGCCCCCATTGACCTGGGAGCCGGGGAAGAGCTTGTCCAGCCCTAACTTGGGCGTGGCGATGCCGGCCCCGGATACATACTGCCCGTCCACCAGGCCGTAGGTGGTCTTATAGATGTAGCTGGATTTGGTGTTCTCCACCACATTTTTAAAATTGCTGTCCGCGAACATCCAGGTGACGAAGTTGGCGGCGATCCAGTTGGTCATAATGCAGGCGATGACCTCGTTGATATTGAGGAAGGCCTTGAGCAGGCCGGGGATCGCGCCCCAGACCGCCCCGGCGAGGATCGCGCCGCAGAAGGCCAGGAGCCAGACCAGCGCCTTCGGCAGCGCGCCGGAGGGGATGCCCAGGGCGATCGTGAGGGACACTAAGGTGCCGATCAGGTACTGCCCCGGCGCGCCGATATTGAACAGGCCAGTCTTGTAGGCCATCGCCACGGAGAGGCCGGTCATAATCAGGGGCATGGCCCGGAACAGCATATTGCCGATGTTCTGCCCGTTGAAGCCCCAGCTCAGCGCCCCCGCGGCATCGCGGCCTGTGGAGAAGATGCCGCAGAACACCAGGCGGATGCCCTCCCAGGCGCTGGCCAGGCCCAGGTCCTTGGAGCTCAGGGCCACCACGAGGATGACCACGGCCCCGAATACCAGGCCAAAGATGATCGAGATCAGGGACGCGATGACGGAGCGGGTGGTCTCCCGCTGGAGAAAGGGTTCTTTCCGGTTCATGCCGTGGCCTCCTTCCCGTGGCGTTTCGCGCCGGCCATGTAGAGGCCGAGCTCCTGCACGTTGGTCTTTTTCGGGTCAAGCTCCCCGACGATCTCCCCCTCGTACATGACGAGGATGCGGTCAGACAGGCTCATGACCTCCTCCAATTCCAGGGACACCAGCAGCACGGCCTTCCCCCGGTCCCGCTCCGCCACGAGCTGGGAGTGGATATACTCAATCGCGCCCACGTCCAGGCCCCGGGTGGGCTGCACCGCCACGATCAGCGGCTTGTCCCGGTCCACCTCGCGGGCGATAATGGCTTTTTGCTGGTTGCCGCCGGACATGCTGCGCGCCCGGGTGATCGGCCCCTGGCCGCTGCGCACGTCGTACTGCTCGATGAGCTTTTCCGTATAGGCGCGGACCGCCCCGGCGTCGATGAAGCCGGCGTGCTGGAACTGCTTTTCCCGGAAGCGCTGCAGCACCATGTTCTGCTCCAGAGTAAAGTCCAGCACCAGGCCGTGCTTGTGCCGGTCCTCCGGGATATGGCTCATATTCTTCCCCCTGTGCCGGATGGACCAGTGGGTGATGTCCTCGCCGCAGAGCGTGGCGCTGCCGCCGTTGGAGCGGTCCAGCCCGGTCAGGCCGTACACCAGCTCCGTCTGGCCGTTGCCGTCGATGCCGGCGATGCAGACGATCTCCCCGGCCCGCACCGTAAAGGACACGTCGTTGACGGCGTTGCGCTTGTGCAGGTGGCTCGGCACACAGAAGTGGTCCAGGCGCAAGATCTCCTGCCCCGGCTTCGACGGACCCTTTGTGACCTCAAGCTGCACCGGGCGGCCCACCATCATGTTGCTGAGCTGCTGCTTGTCCACATCGGCGGTGTTGACCGTGCCCACATAGCGGCCCTTGCGCAGGACGCTGACCCGGTCCGAGACCGCCATGATCTCGTTGAGCTTGTGGGTGATGAACAGGATGCTCTTCCCCTCCCGGGCGAACTCCTTCATCGTCGCCATGAGCTCGTCGATCTCCTGGGGCGTCAGCACCGCGGTGGGCTCATCGAAAATCAGAATCTCGTTGTCGCGGTAGAGCATTTTTAAGATCTCGACCCGCTGCTGCATCCCGACGGTGATGTCCTCCACCTTCGCGTCCAGGTCGACCCTCAGCCCGTATTTCTCGCTGAGGGCCTGCACCTTCTCCCGGGCCTCCTTCTTCCGCAGGAAGCCCAGCGCCCCCGTGGCCTCCGCGCCGAGGATGATGTTGTCGAGGACGGTGAACACCTCCACCAATTTGAAATGCTGGTGGACCATGCCGATGCCCAGCGCCGTCGCGTCGTTGGGGTCGTTGATGACCACCGGCTGTCCGTTCTTGCGGATCTCCCCCTGCTCCGGCTGGTACAGGCCGAACAGCACGCTCATCAGTGTGCTCTTCCCCGCGCCGTTCTCCCCCAGCAGCGCGTGGATCTCTCCGCGCCGGAGCTGGAGGGTGATGTCGTCATTTGCCTTGATGCCCGGAAACTCCTTGGTGATGTGAAGCATCTCGATCACATAGTCCTGAGAGCTGTCCAATGCCGCCACCCGCTTTCTTTATCAAATTTTTCCTTAGGAACTGTCAACAAATAATCTGAGCATTCTGGCTGGTCTAAATCGCCCTGGGCTGCGTTGTCGTCGGTCGCCGGGCACAAAGCCCGCCACCCTGCACTGCATAAGTTCGGCTTACCAAATCAAAGATTTGGAGCCTCACTTATCCTCCGCCTTGCCCAGAACGATTTATCCTGCGCCATAATTGCTCATCTTATTTATTGGCAGTTCCTTACCCCGCTCCGGGGAGCGGGAATGCCGCCTGCCTGTCGCACAAAGGGCAGTCTTTTGTCATATTATACAGAACGCCCCGGAAAAAAGCAAGAAAAAAGAGCGCGGAACGCCCAAATCACGCCCCGGAGGCTTCCGCCCTCCGGGCCCCAACCGCTTTTTTCCCGCGAAAACACACACACGGGGGCAAAAGCGGCATAGACTGTACTGAACATCGTTTCAAAACCTGATTCAGGAGGTAAACAACATGCCCGACAGAGTTTTGCCCGGTCCTGTGGACAACAGCGCCAGCCGCGGCTGCCCCAGCCGCGTCCGCATCCATACCAATAAGATTTTCGACGCCTGCCGCGATAAGGACTGCATTGAGGACCTGCGGGTCTACCCCACCGTCAGCTCCCAGGCCGTGCTTGACAGCGCCTTCAGCGTCCGTCCCGACTGCGCCATCCTGCTCTGCGCCGACGTCAGCGTGGACGAAATCGGCTTCAACCGGGGCTATTACACCGTGGATGTCACCTTCTTTTACAAGATCACCGGCGAAACCTTCCCCGGCGGCATCCCCATCACCGGCCTGGCCGTGTTCGACAAGCGCGTGATCCTCTACGGCAGCGAGGGCAGCGTCAAAACCTTCAGCTCCCTCGGGGACATCGGCAGCGGCCTGTCCCCGGCCCGCAAAAACCCCATCGCCGTGGTGGAGGCGGTTGACCCCATCGCGCTGAACCTGCGCCTGGGCGACGTGCCCCCTTGCGGCGAGACGGAAAAGCGGAACATCCCCGACGAAATTCTCGAGATCCTCGGGGAGGCCCTCAACCTCAGCAACAACGGGCGGCAGCTCTTTGTCACCCTGGGCCAGTTCTCCATCATCCGCCTGGAACGCGACGCCCAGCTGGCCCTGGACGCGGAGAGCTTCTACCCCGTCCGGGAGTGCGTGGGCAGCAGCGACGACGACCCCTGCACCCTGTTCAGCCGCGTCGGCTTCCCGGTGGAGGAGTTCTTCCCCCCGGACACCCTGCCGAGGGACGAGAGATACAGGGACCTTGTCTGACGGCTTTCAGCGAAAACCTCCCCTCCGGGGGAGGTTTTTTCGTTTCAGAGCTTGCGCGGGAGTCCGGGGACATGCCGAAAAATACGACAAATTGTTGTTGATGGAATTACAAAAATATGTTACACTTATAGGTAAGCAAATGTGATTCAATAATACGTTTTCGATAGTCAAAAATGTGTGGCAATACCAATATGAGACAAATCCGCAATTATGCCACTTATTACCGACAGGCTTCACAAAATGGCAAAAAGTCCGCGCTGTACATAAAGCATACAAAACGAAAAACAAAACGCTGTCATTGCTCACCAGCGCGCACGCTGGTGAAGGCAATCCCCTACCAGTTGCAGCCGCCTTTTGTACATAACATTCACCGCCAGCCTCAATATTGGGGGATTGCCTTCACCAGTCTTCGGACTGGTGAGCAATGACAGCGAATTTGTTACGATTTAGAAGCGTTATGCTTTTCGGGTTTCATCCGGGTTAGAGAGGTGTCGGTCCTCCGGGACCGGCCAGTTTTGTCAACAGCGGCAAAAGCAGGCAAAAACGCCGCCGGAGAGGGCGCTTGCGGCAGAAAGGGAGGGAGCGCGATGGAGCAGTTTCGGGTGAGGACGCGGCGGGAGCTGGTTCAGGATTTGCTGACCGGCTGTGTGATCGGCCTTCTGTCCATTCCGCTTTCGATGGGCTACGCCCAGGTAGCGGGGCTCCCGGCCCGGTGCGGGCTCTACGGCTCGCTGTTCACGGTGCTGGCCTTCGGGCTGGCCAGCGGTTCCCCCCGCTATGTGTTCTGCGTGGACGCCGCGCCGGCGGCCCTGGCCGGAATGCTCCTGCCCACGCTGGGCATTGCCGCCGGCAGCGCGGAGGCGGCGTCCTTTCTCCCGGTGTTCACACTGATGACCGCCTGCTGGCTGTTTTTGTTCTGGCTGCTGCGGGGCGGCAATTACGCAAAGTTCATCTCGGAGCCGGTGCTGGGGGGCTGCGTCACCGGCATCGCCTGTATCGTCATGCTCGGCATCCTGCCCCGGCTCTTCGGCGGCGAGGCCGCCACGGGGCGCGCCCCCGCGCTTTTGGGCCATCTGTTCGGGGAGCTTGGGCGCTTCCACCTTCTGTCCTTTGTCCTGGGCTCGGCCACCGTCGTCCTGGTCCTCGCCCTCCGCGACAGGACCAGAATGAGCGTGTCCGTTGTCATCATGGCCGCCGCCATTCCCGCCGGCATGGTCCTCGACTGGGAGGGCCTCGGCGTCCGGGTCGTCGAGCCGTTTCCCGGCGGGCTCCCCCGGCCCTCGGGCTTCGACTTCTCCTGGCTGGCAAGGCACACGGAGGCGATTGTGGTGGACTCCCTGGCCGTGGCCCTGGTAATCGCCGCGGAAACGCTGGTGTCCTGCCGCGCGCTGGCGCGGGAATACGGGGAGGAAACGGACGGGCAGCGGGAGATGCTGGCTTACGCCGGGGCCAACCTGGTCGCCGCCCTGTTCGGCAGCAGCCCCGCCATCGGCAGCATCTCCCGCACCCGGCTGGCCAATCTGCGCGGGGTCCGCAGCCAGTGGATGAGCGTATCCGCCTGCCTGACCCTGGCGCTGTTCCTGCTCATCGGCACGCCCCTGCTGCGCTGTCTCCCGGTCCCGGTCATGACAGGGATTGTCGTCGCCTCCCTGATTTCCATCATGGAGTTTGGCATGGCGGGGCGGCTGTGGGTGCTGGAGCGCTCGGAATTTTTCATTTTCGCCGGGGCCTTTGCCGCCGAGCTCATCGGCCTGGCCGAGGGGGTGCTGGCGGGGCTGGTGCTGTCCTTTGTCTCCTTCACCATGCGCTCGTCCCGGCAGCCCCGCTATTTCCTCGGGGTGCTGCGGGGCGAGGAGGGCTTCCACGACCTGGCGCAGCACCCCGGCGCCCGGCCCATCGCCCGCACCGTCCTCTACCAGTTTAACGGCGCGCTGTTCTTCGCCAACGCGGAGGACATGGAGCATGACATTCTGGACGCGCTGCGGGAGGACACCGCCCTGGTGGTGGTCATGGGCATTTCCTCCGTCGACATGTTCGCGGCGGAGCGGCTGCTGGATCTGTACCGGCTCTTAAAGCGCCGGGGCATCCGCCTGTACCTCTGCGGCCATGTCGGGGTGGTGCGGGAGCAGCTGATTTCCTACGGCGCGAAGGAGATGATCCGCGAGGGGGCAGTCCGCCGCCGCCTCACCCAGGCCCTCGCCGCCGGCGGCATCGTCCCGCCCTATGAGCTGGGAACGCGGGAAAAGGCAAAAAAATAGAACAATCCCCGCGCGCCCTCCCCCAGAGAGGGAGAACGCGCGGGGAAATTATTTTCCGATGTGGTTAATCATGCTCGCCAGATATCCCGCGCCGAAGCCGTTGTCGATGTTGACCACGCTGACGCCGCTGGCGCAGGAGTTGAGCATCGACAGCAGGGCGCTCAGGCCCCCGAAGGCCGCGCCGTAGCCCACGCTGGTGGGCACCGCGATCACGGGGCAGTCCGCCAGGCCGCCGATCACGCTGGCCAGCGCCCCCTCCATGCCCGCCAGGGCGATGATGACCCGGGCGGACATGATCTCGTCCATGTGGCTCAGCAGCCGGTGGAGCCCCGCCACGCCCACGTCGTACAGCCGCGTAACGCGGTTGCCGAACACCTCCGCCGTCAGCGCCGCCTCCTCCGCCGCCGGCATGTCGCTGGTGCCGCCGGTGGCGACCACGATCTTCCCCTCCGTGTCCGGCTCCGGCGCCGTCCCCGCGATGCCCACCCGGCTCAGCGGCTCGTAGCGCAGGGGCAGCGTTTTTTCCGCAAGGGCGGCGGCCTCCGGGGCCATGCGGGTGATGAGGACGGTTTTCTGCCCCCGGGCCAGCATAGTCTCCGTGATTTTGACAATCTGCTCCGGCGTCTTTCCCGCGCCGTAGATCACCTCCGCCGCACCCTGCCGCAGCGCCCTGTGGTAGTCCGGCTTGGCGAAGCCCAGATCCTCGAAGGGGGCCTCCTTCCAGCGCAGCAGCGCCTCGTCCACGCTGACGCGCCCCGCCGCCACCTGTTCCAGCAGCGCCCTGGCCTCGTTCTGGTTCATCATGATCCCCTCGCCTCCAAATCCAGCATTGCCCTTCCAAACTGCCCCTTCAGCACTTCCAGCACTTCCCCGCGCCGCTCCGCCGCCCGCGCGAACTGCGCCTCCGGGAGCTGAAGCAGCGCCGCGCCGTGAAAGACGCGGACCCGGAAGTCCGTGAAGCCCAGCCCGAACAGGGCGCTCTCCGCCGCCTCCACCCGGCCCAGGGTCTCCGCGTCCAGCGGAGTCCCGGCGGGGATGCGCGTGGCAAGGCAGGCGTAGGCGGGCTTGTCCCAGGTGAACAGCCCCGCTTCCCGGGACAGGCGGCGGATTTCCGCCTTCGTCAGGCCGCAGTCCCGC
This sequence comes from Oscillospiraceae bacterium, assembly GCA_017477525.1. Lineage (GTDB taxonomy): Bacteria > Bacillota > Clostridia > Oscillospirales > Oscillospiraceae > RGIG7114. The sequence goes on from JAFUVO010000036.1 coordinate 7,598, forward strand.
AGCGGGGAGCGGACGGACAGCTCCGCCAGCGCCCGCATCCCGGGGCGGTCCCCGGCGTCGTCGGAGGCGTTGGTGCCGTCCAGGAGCAGGGGGTAGCCGTCCCGGAGCGCCGCCTCCCGCAGCAGGGAGAACAGCGCCCGCTTGCAGTGGTAGCAGCGGTCCGCCGGGTTGGCCGTCACCTCAGGGCGGGAGAGGATGTCGTATTCCAGTACCCGGAGCTCCGCCCCCAGGTCCGAAGCCAGACGCCGGGCGTCCTCCAGCTCAAAGGCGGGTTGGAACGCCGTCTTAATAAAATATGGCCGTATGTCCGCGCCCGCCCGCAGACCCGCCCAGAGCAGGAACGCGGAGTCCACGCCGCCGGAAAAGCCCAGCGCAGCCCGGGGGTGTTCACGGAAAAAAGCGTCGAGTGTCATTGCTTATGCCTCCCGAATCCTCCCCCACCGGGGAGGAAGACAGATATCTTATGTTTTATCCGCGCCAATGATTTTCACTTCCGGTTCCAGCGAAACGCCGAACCGCCGCTCCACCTCTTCCTGTATATGCGCCATCAGCGCGAGGATATCGCCGCTGGTGGCCCCGCCGGCGTTGACGACGAAGCCGGCGTGCTTGGCCGACACCATGGCCCCGCCCACGCGGCAGCCCTTGAGGCCGGCGGCGTCGATCAGCGCGGCGGCGTAGCCCGCGGCGGGGCGCTTGAAGGTGCTGCCAGCGGAGGGCAGGTCCAGTGGCTGGCTGGCGGCGCGTTTTTCCGCCAGCGCGCGCATCCGCGCCGATATTTCCGCCGGGTCCCCCGGTTCCAGGCGCAGCGCCGCCCCGAGAACGATTTCCCCGCCCCCGGAAAAGCGGCTGCGGCGGTAGGCGAAGCCGGGCTCCTCTGTTTCCCTCCGCTCCCCGCGTTCATCCAGATAAGAAACGGAGACAACCGCGTCCTTCATCTCCCCGCCGTAGGCCCCGGCGTTCATCAGCACCGCGCCGCCCAGGGAGCCGGGGATGCCGTGGGCAAATTCCAGGCCAGCCAGGCCCCAGTCCCGGGCGGCGCCGGCCAGGCGGGCGAGGGACAGCCCCGCCCCGGCGCGGAGGGTTTCGCCCTCCCGGACCAGACTGCCGAAGCCCTCGCCGATGTGGATCACCGCGCCCCGGACGCCGCCGTCCCGGACCAGCAGGTTCGTCCCCCTGCCGATGACCACGCCCTCCTCCCCCAGCGACCACAGCAGCGCCCGCAGCGCCGCCAGCTCCTCCGGGGAGGACGGCTCCGCGAACACCTCCGCCGGCCCGCCGGTACGGAAGGAGCAATGGCGGGACATGGGTTCGTTTTCCAGCAGCCGCAGCCTGGGCAGGGCGCGGCGCAGTTCTTTCGCAAGCGCAGCCCCCATCAGTCGCGGAAGGCATCGTCGGTGCCGCTGTCGATGCCCATGTCGTGGCGGTGCAGGAACTCCACCGCCGTGTTGTAGCCCAGCTTTTTCTGCCGGTTGTTCATCGCCGCCACCTCGCAGATGATCGCCAGGTTCCGGGCGGCGGCCACAGGCACCGTGATTTTCGGCACCGCCACGTCCAGATAGCTCTGGTACTCGTCCTCAAGGCCCAGGCGGTCGTACTCCTTGTTCTCGTCCCAGTGGACAAAGTCGATCACCAGGTCCACCCTCTGGCGGGGCAGCACCGCGCCCACGCCGTAGATGCGCTGCACGTCGATCAGGCCCACGCCCCGCAGCTCCATCAGGTAGCGGATCATCTTCGGCGCGGCCCCTACCAGATCCGTGCGCCCGGTGCGCCGCAGCTCCACCGCGTCGTCGGCCACGAGGCGGTGGCCCCGCTTGACCAATTCGAGGGCCACCTCGCTCTTGCCGATGCCGCTCTCGCCGGTGATGAGCAGCCCCTCGCCGTGGACCTGCACCAGCACCCCGTGGACCGTCATCCGCGGGGACAGCGCCGCGCGCAGCGTGTCCGACAGCCGGGAGGAAAACTCGCTGGTGTCGACGTCCGTGCTCAAAAGCGTCACGTCGTAGGTCTCCGCCGCCCGCAGCAGAAGGGCGTTGGCGGTCACCCCGTTGCAGACGATCAGCGCGGGAATTTTGCGGGAAAACAGCTCGTTGACCACCACGGCCTGCCGCTCCGGCGGCAGCGTCGCCAGAAATGCCGTCTCCGTATTGCCCCAGAGCCGGATGCGGTCCGGCTCGAAATAGTCGTAGAAGCCCACCAGCTGCAGCGAGGGCCGCGCCACGTTAACGTTCGAGGTCGCCACGCTGTCGTAGTCCGACGCGCGGTAAACCACCTTCAGCCCGTGCTCCCGGACAATGCTGCACAGTGTGATGGAATATTTTGAAGGCATCGCGCCCACCTCCATAAAATCAGTGTATGTCCCCGGCGGATTGTTTTTGAAGAGAGGAATACGGGATTGCCGCACCGCCCTCAGGTACAGTATATAAAATTCCCGCGCGTTTGGCAACAGTTTTATACGTGGCGAAAGCGGCGGCAGCCGGGTTTTTCCTTGATTTTCTTTCGTAATCCGAATATAATGTATGACCATGAACAGTCAAAAAGAACCGAAGAACGGAGGGCGGAAATGAAACCTGTCACAAAAGGCGAAATAAAAGAGGCATTTGCCAGACTCGGCCTCTCCCCCGGGGACACCGTTATGGTCCACACCTCCCTTGGAAAGATCGGATATGTCTGCGGCGGGGCGCAGTCCGTCATTGAGGCGCTGATCGAGACAGTCGGTCCCGAGGGGACGGTCATGATGCCCACGCAGTCGTGGAAGAACCTCGACCCGGAAGACGGGGTCCATTGGACCGTGGCGGAGGAGGACTGGCAGACGATCCGGGACAACTGGCCCGCCTATGACGCGCGCATCACGCCGACCAACACCATGGGCGCCGTGGCGGAGATGTTCCGTTCCTGGCCCGGGACGGTCCGCAGCGGCCATCCCGCGCGCTCCGTGGCCGTCTGGGGGAAACACGCGCGGTACCTGGTCTCGGAGCACGACCTCTCCAATATCTTCGGAGAGGGCTCCCCGATCGGAAAGCTCTATGAATTGGATGCCTGGGTCCTTCTGATCGGGGTGGGCTATGACAAGAACACGTCCTTGCATTTGGCGGACGCACGGGCGCAATACCCCGGGAAGCATACCTGCATCGAGCACAGCGCCGTCATGGAGGGCGGCAAGCGGGTGTGGAAAGCCTATGAAACGCTGTATGTGGACGGCGAGGACTTTGAAGCGATCGGGGCGGCGTTCGAGGAACGCAATACGGTCCGCCGCGGCTCAGCCGGCGGCGCGCAGCTGCGGCTCATGAAGCAGCGGGATTTGATTGACTTCGCGGTGGAATGGATCGAACGCAACCGGCGGGCCGAAACGGGAAACAAAATTGACGAATAGGGGGCGCATCGAATGAACGCGGAGATCATATCCGTAGGGACGGAGCTGCTGCTGGGAAATATCGTGAACACCGACGCGCGGGATCTGGCCGTGGCGCTGAGCGAACTGGGGATCAACGTCTACTGGCAGACCGTGGTGGGGGACAACCCGGAGCGGCTGAGCGCCGCGCTGGAAATCGCCCGGGAGCGGGCCGATTTGATTGTGACCACCGGCGGCCTGGGGCCCACCTGCGACGATCTGACCAAGCAGACCATCGCGGACTTTTTCGGCGCGGAGCTCTATTTTGACCGGCGGGCGGAAACGGAGCTGCGGGAGTTTTTCGCCGGCCGGGAGATGACCGACAACAACCTGCGGCAGTGCTGGCTGCCCGTGGGCTGTACGCCCTTCTACAACACCTGCGGGACCGCACCGGGCTGCGGCTTCCGCGCCGGCGACGGGACCGTGGTCATGATGCTGCCCGGCCCGCCCAAGGAGCTGAAGGCCATGCTGGACCACGGCGGGCAGGACTTCCTGCGCAGCCTGTCCGGCAGCCAGATCTGGTCCCACAACATCATGACCTTCGGCATGGGGGAGAGCGCCATCGAGGACAAGCTGCGCGAGCGCATGAACGCCCTCAAAAATCCCACGCTGGCCCCATACGCCAAGGAGGGCGAGGTCCGGCTGCGGGTCACGGCCCGGGCCTCGGGGCGCGAGGCGGCGGAGATGCTCATGGCCCCGGTCATCGGGGAGGTCCGCGCGGTGCTGGGGGATATCATCTACGGCATCGACGTCCCCTCCCTCGAAGCCGTGGTGCTCCGGGAGCTGCGGGCCAGGAACCAGACCTTCGCGGCGGCGGAGAGCTGCACCGGCGGGCTGATCGCCAAGCGCTTCACCGACCTGCCGGGGGCCAGCGCGGTGTTCCGGGGCGGCGTGACCGTCTACACCAACGAGGCGAAAATGAAGCTGCTGGGCCTGGACCCGGCGCTGCTGGAAACCCACGGCGCGGTGAGCCGCCCCGTGGCGGAGGCGCTGGCCCGCTCCGTCCGCGAGACCCTGGGCGCGGACTACGGCATCGGCGTCACCGGCCTGGCCGGGCCGGACGGCGACGGGCTCCACCCCGTGGGCACCGTCTTTGTCGGGCTGGCGTCGGCGCAGAGCGTGGAGGTCTGGGCCCTGAGCCTGGGCGAGCGCTCGGACCGCGCGCGCATCCGCGCCCTGGCGGCCAACCACGCCTTCGACCTGCTGCGGCGGAAGCTGACCGGCCTGCCCCTGCTGTAATCTCGCCCTCCGGGCGTTTTTCAAGGAAACGCTGATTAAATCCGGCGAGAGCGGATGTCGAGCTAATTTTCGTCGGATCAAGACGCAAAAGTGCTGGAATCCTTTGTGGATTTGAAGCTTTTGCAA
>JAFUVO010000075.1 GCA_017477525.1 Oscillospiraceae bacterium
CCCTGACGGCTGCTCCCTTTCCCGGTCTGCCTGTTCCCGCGCTTTGTATTCCAGCCCGCCGGGAGCGTCATAGGGTGCCGGCACGGCTGAACCGGTCACGGGGACCGCCCGCGCCGTTTGCTCCTGCATCGTTTCCGCAGATGTATCGACATGATCGGACTGCTGCGCCGTCCGTGCCCGCGCCGTTTCTGCCGGGGCCTTGGCTGTGTATTGGTGCTGTTGCGCCGCCGTCGTTCCGCCCTCAGTAACAGGTTGCGTAGACGCGGAAGCGCTTTGCATTGCGCTCTGTTGCTCTGCCCGCCGCTGTCCTGACGGCTGCTCCGGTTCCCGATCTGCCTGTTCCCGCGCTTTGTATTCCAGCCCGGCGGGAGCGTCATAGGGTGCCGGTACGGCTGAACCGGCTGCGGGGACTGCCCGCGCCGTTTGCTCCTGCGCCGTTTCTGCCGGAACCTTAGCCGCGTGTTGCTGTTCCTCTGCCGTTCTGCGCTCCGTAACAGGCTGCAAAACCGCAGACGCGCCTGACGGTGCGTTTTGTTCCTCTGTCCGCTGTTTTTCCCGGTGCTGTGCAACGCTCCCCTGTGTATTTCCTGACAGCGCTTCCCGGCGCGCCGCCTGTTCCCGAACACCTTGCCCGTCAGACAGCTCCGCAGGCACCGTGGGCGCCGTCCGCTCTCGATTGGCGGCGCGCTTCAGGGTCGCGGAAAGTGCGGCCGGCACACGGCTTTCCTCCGGCAGGGTATTCCCGGATATGGCCTGTTCCCTGCGGTAACGCAGCAGATCCGGAAAAAGGATGCTCCCGCCCGGCGCCTCCGCGTGTTCAGGCTTTTCAGCAGTGTATCCCGGATGTTCGGGCAGCCATTGCGGCGCCCAGCCATCCCCAGCAGGGGTCGTTGTGGTCTGACTGGCCAAAACCAGATTCGGATGCAGGATGGGTATGCCCTCCACGACGCCCGGAAACGCTGCCGTTCCTTCCGCCGCCGCGCCCGGCAGCGTCCGCTCCGCTTTCCCCTGCGCAGGCCGCGATTGCTTTTGCGCGTACAAACGCGCAAGCGTTGATATCGTCTGCGCGGCAGTATCTTGCTGCCTGTGCGGCGCGGGCGTCCCCTGCCCCGCGAACCGCCCCGGAAGCGCTTGTAACACATTCTTTGCTCCGCCCGCGGTATCTCCGGTAACGGACGCAGGAGACAGCGCCGCGCCTTCCCTGCGCATCAGCGGGGCAATTTCCGCGGGAACTACGCCGGAAAATGGCCTGTCAAAAGCTGCGCTGAGCGGAAAACTGCTCCGAGCCGCGCGGTATTCAGCGCCGGCTCGGGCCATGGATCGCACTTTTCCCGGGGTGGCTAACTCCGCCGTCACCGGCCGGTAAGAGGGGGCGCGCGTCCCCGGCTGCCCAATCAGAAAAAATTCCTGCCTGACGGTCAGCAGGCGGCTGATGTTGGCTTCCCGAATCCGAAGCTCCCGCTCCCGCAGCAAAATGCGTTCCAGCACCCGCTGCTCCGTCGTTCGGACGGGAGGGGTCTTTTCCCGCCCTTTTTTCTCCTTCGGCTCGCGCTCCGATTGACGCGCAAATTCCTCCCGCAGCGCCTTTGTGATGATCTTCAGGTCAAGATTCAGATGGATTTCCGGCGCGGGGGGCATCTCGCGGGATTCTTCGTTTTCCGGGTCCTCCAACAGAGCCAGCGCCAGCGGCTGCCACATACCTTCCTCTTGATGCACACGGCCGGCCAGCTCCTGCGTAAACAGCCGCGACAGCAAGCCAAAAGGGGACAGTCCCAAACTGTCCTGATGCACTGTCGCGATATTCGGATTTATAATGGCGATCTGTTTCATCAATAGCAACCGTTATAGAGCAGTTCAATTCTGCTGACGGCGAGAGAGGGCTGATTGCTGTTCAGCTCCGGCCCCACATACCGCTGCAAATGCGCTCCGGCAATGGTCCACACCCGCTGTGTGGAGCCGAATCGGTCCTTGAGCATCACGGTACCCGCCATGGGAACGCTCATCCCCTGATTGACCATGCCCATGAGGAGGGAAACGGAGTCCACGCTGGTAACAACGCCCTGTTCGAGCACGAGAACCTGCGGCTTCACCTGGTTGAAAAAAAAGCGGGGATAAAGGGAGCCGCCCTCCTGGTAGACTTCATAATCCGCTTCCATGGTAAGCCCGCTGACAGAGGTGAAGCTGCCGATAATCGCGGCGCCGGGTCCCACCAGCGTCACATCGAAAAAAGCACCGGATAAAAAAGCCATCCCCGCCTACCTCCCGATCAGTCCGCCCAGCAGCGGCGCGGGCGCGTTTGTCCTGCGTTCCACGCCGCGTATGGAGAAGGTCATACTCTCCGAGAGCACGGCGCTGCTGCCGCCATCCATGGGCGCCAGTTCGTAGGCGATGGGAAAAGCATCCTTCAGCGTCCAGACGATGCCGCGCCTGCCGCGTTCATCCAGCGCGACCACGTTGATCGTGCGCGCGCTCACGCCAAACTGCGGCCCGGATTCGATTCCGGCCGCGGCGGCAAACAGCCAATCGAGAAACGCTTCATCCCCCACCACGCCCTTGGTCAGCGTCACGGGGGAAAACTTCGTCAGGGTGGAAACCCGCTCCGGCACGCCGCGGAAATCATCTCCGCCGCGGGCTTCGAGCTGCTCCACTTCAAATTTTACGCCGGAAAACTGGGAGAAGGCCGCAACCACGGCGGCCCCGTGTTCCAGCTCAACGAGAAACCGAAATGAGCGAAAAGGGTCCTGATAAACGTTTGCCAAACCGCGCGCCTCCTCACTTCAACTCGATTTTATTCTGTTTATCCGGGCCGTTGAGCTTTCTGTTCACCTCCGAGACCTCCCGGCACCACCGGCGGCGTTCCAGATGGTCCAGGTTCATGACCTCCCCACGCGGCCAGTGCAGATAGTAGGAAAGGAAGGTCATCTCCTGCCAGAGCTGCTCCTTGGGATACATGGTCAGCCCTGGGTTAATAAAAAATCCAGAGGCACCTCAATTTCCTGCTCGCAGTGGGGGCATTTCACCCGGTATACCGGCAGCTCGGACATGTTGATGCGCTGGTACAGATCCTGCAAATACGCCAGATCCATGGTGAACAGGCCCTCGATCACGCGATTGTTGATGGTGCGGAGCGTCCCCAGCTTTGTAATCACCCGGGAGAGCAGGATGATGGTCAGATAGCTGGAATTTTGCTGTACACGGGGGTCGCGCAGGGGGAGGATCTCGTCCGCCGCGGTGGCAAGGCGCATGGTCCCGCGCTTGTGGACATCGCCGTTGGCGTCTACATACCCCTTAGGCAATTCAAATTCAAACTCTGTTTCCATAACATACATCTCCTAAAGGGAACACCGCGCCGCCTAAAATGACGGCGCGGCGAGAATTTTATCAGATGGCGGAAGGATCGCCGGCGGCGCTGCCAGCCGTGTGCTCCAGCCCTTCGTGGGCCAGCTCCAGCGAATGGATCGCAACCTCGCCGCCGCTGCCGTTCAGATCGGGGACGGTATAGCCGGCGGGCCAGGCGTTGATCAGCTGCCAGGACGGGCCGTCGCCTCCCGCGTCGTCGATGAGCGTAATGGTCACATCGTGACGGACGAGGCCGGTCGGGGGCGCCTGGTTGCTGGGCGCGACGGAAAGGACCCAATCCAGGAAATCGCTGTCGTCCGAAACGCCCCAGCGCAACGTTACATTGCCGAACTTGGTCAATCCGGGCAGCTTCCGGGGAGTATTGCGCAGATCGTCGCCTTCCCGGTATTCCACAACGTCGGTGTTCATGCTTACGCCGGAAACCTCGGAGAAGCCGGCGCGGGAAATGCCGTCGATATCAACCCTGTATCGAAATACTCTATATGGATAATTGATTGCCATATCTCATTGTCCTTTCTACAATCATTCTCTGACTGCGCTTCCCCATCAGCCCTCGCCGTTGGCGGTCTTCTGGGTGATGCGGAAAATAACAAATTCGGCGGGTTTTACGGGGGCAATGCCGATTTGGCAGATCAGCCTTCCGTTGTCGATGTCGTCCTGGGTCATGGTGGTAGGACCGCATTCCACAAAGAACGCCTGATCCGGACTGGTCCCGGCCAGCATACCGTCACGCCAGCAGGTGGCAAGGAAGGTGGAGATGGTACGGCTCACGCGGGCCCACAGCGTCTCGCTGTTGGGTTCAAATACGACCCAGTTGGTGTTGGCCTTGATGGACTCCTCCACGTAGATGAACAGCCGGCGGACGTTGAGGTACTTCCACAGCCCGTTGGAGCTGATGGTCCGGGCGCCCCAGACGCGGATGCCGCGGCCCGGGAAGGAGCGGATCAGGTTGACGCCGATGGGGTTCAGGATATCCTGCTCGCCGTTGTTGTAATTGCAGCTCAGGCCGGTGCAGCCCCGCACGACCTCGTTGGCGGGCGCCTTATGTACCCCGCGGTCCGTGTCGCTGCGGGCATAGATGCCGGCCATCGCGCCGGAGGGCGGGAAGTAGGCCGGACGCTTCGCGCCCGCGTCGAACATCTGCAGCCAGGGGTGGTAGATGGCGGCATAGGTGGAATCGTACATATCCCGGAAGTTGACCACATCGTTGGTCTTTTGCAGATCCATCGGGATATCCAGAATGGCGAAGCAGCTCTTCTTGCCCTCGCAGAAGCCCACCAGGGCGGACTGGACCTCCGGCTTGGTGACGCCGGGGATCAGCAAAATGGAGACATTGTTATTCTCCTGGAAGGCCTGCAGACCGGTGCGCCTGCCCGGGCCGTCGTCCTTGCCGAGGAAGGCGTCGGCGGTGGCCGTCAGGACGCTGCCGTTGCTGCCGCCGTCCAGGATCAGGACCATCTCGCTGCCGGTGCCGCCGCACAGGTCATAGGGCGTGATTTTGCCGGCGGCGGGAGCCGGGGCGGGAGCGGCCGGGGCGGGGGCGCCTTCGTCCTTCTTGTCGCCTTTTTTATCGTCCTTCTTCTCCGCCGGAGCGTGGGAGGCTGCCGGAGCGGCGGCGGAAAGGACCTCCACCCGAATCAGCTCGCTCTTCGCGGCGCGGACCGGGGCGTAGTTGAGCGCCTCGGGCTTCAGGGACAGGTTCTCAAAGGTCTCCACCGTCTCGTCCAGGCGGGCGGTGATGGTGATCTCGCAGGTACGGATGTATTTGGAGGTGCCGACCGTGGTGTCCGCCACGTTCAGGTTGCAGGGGGCGTCCAGGGTGACGGTCTTGTCCAGCACGCTCTTAATGGTGGCGTAAGCGGTGCGGCTTCCGTCGTAGAGCTCCACCACGTCGCCGGCGTTGAAGCCGTCGGAATTTTTCAGCGTCAGATCCGCGCCGTTCACGGCAAAGACCGGGGATTTTGCCTTGCTGGACGGCTGGACGGTGACGCGCATGTTCTCAGACCACGCGCCGGGGCTGGCGGCCGTGATTTTCAGCACGCCGACGGTCTTTTCCGCCGCCTTCGCGTCGCCGGGGACCGCGCGCATGATGTACGCCCGGGAGCCGCCGTTGGCAAAAAACTGCTCCACCGCGTAGGGCAGAAAACGGTTGGCGCCGTAGCCGGCCTCGCTGAGGTAGCCGCCGTAGATCCTGCGGTAGTCCGCGAAGCTGGTCACCAGCTGGGGCTGCCCGATCACGGGGCCGCGCTCTGCCAGTCCCACGAAACCCGCGGTGCTGGTGCTGACGCCCTGCATTGGGACTGCTCCCGAATCAAACTCCTCTACATACACACCTGGGGACAAATACTCTGCCATGTTCTTTGCTTCACGCTGTTTCGTTCCGGGGGATAGCGGTGAAGCGCCCCTCCTTTCAAAAAATGGTATTGACTGACATGGGATTTGCGAATCTATCGTCAACGTCGGGCATTTGCCCGAGACGTCACGGTCGGTTGATTGTCTCCCGCCTGTTGAAGGCTTCCCCAGAAGCGGAGAAGGAGGCGGGAAGCGTCGTCCAGCGCCCGTTCCACCCGCTCCGCGGCATCGTAGATATCGCCGATGCCGGCCACGGCGCGGATCACAGGCCGTCCGTCCGGCGGGAGGAGCGCTGTTCCCCGCGCGGTTTGCAAATTGATCTCATTGCACCGCCGCAGGGCCTCCGCCCGATTGGATATGGAAAAGGGATAGCGCGCGTAACATTCAACAAGCCCGTCCTGGCAGCGGCAGTTGAGCTCCCATTCGGCCCCCTTGCGCCGGAGGCGGAAGCGGATCAGCCCCTGCTCGCGGACCCACGGGATGCCGCGCTCTTCCAGAAGCCGCGCCAGCAGCTCCTCGATCTCCCTGCGTTTCATGGTCATAGCCCGCCCAGCGAGGAAAACGCGGGCGCGCCCGCCTCGCCCGGAGCGCCGCCTCCGTTCCATTCCACCGCCTCCGTCGCCGGAGGCGGCGCCGGGAACGCGGGGGCGGGCCGGTCATGACCGGCAGCGGCGCGGGAGAGCATGGCCAGCATTGCCTGATTGCCAACCTGTCCCGCCAAGGCCGCCGCCGCTTCCGCCGGCAGGCGCTCCGGCGAGGCGCCCTCTAAAATAGCCTGAAACGCCAGCGCCTGCCGCGCGGCGTCCGGCTCAGCCGTCTGCCCCCGACGCTCCGGGCGCGTCCGCGTCCGTTCCGGGGAAATCCTGCGTTGTGAACCAGTCTGTGAAATCGCCTGAGCCATTGTCTTCTCCGTCATCCTCCGGCGGGGCGGGAGGCGGAAGCTCTTCCTCCTCCGGCGCGAGGACAGCGGCGGCGATTTCCTCCGCCGCGCCCGGCGCTTCCAGCTCCGCCAGCGTTTCCGCGGCGCGGTCTGAAACCAGCCGCAGCTTGTTGATAAATTCCGTTTTCATCTGCGCCTTTTTTTCCATCAGCGCATGGGTATGGACCAGGGCGTTTTGCAGCACCGCGCGCTCGCCCGCGTCATCGGACACACGGAGCCGGCCGCTGTATTCGGCCAGCAGCGCCCGCTCGCGGCTGTCGTCGAGAAAGGGGTACATCGCCCGCAGCGTACTGCCCTCCACGCCGCCGCGCACCTCGCCGGCGCCGTTGGCCAGCGCCTCCATGGACTGCACGAGCCGCCGCGCGTCCCGCAGCGTGTCAACCACGAGGCCGACGGCGCTCTGGGCGACGCCGCGGGTAAAGAGCACGCTGTCCGGGGAATGTCCCGGCACATTGCGCTGCTGTAAGCCCGACTGAAACCTGTCCTGTTCCTCAGAGCGCTCCAGGTCCGATTGCCCGACGGTGCGCTTGAGGCAGGATACCAGCATCATCTTTCCGGTGCCGCGCAGAACGGAGGCCGAAAGCTTGCCGCGCTGGAAAGCCGTTTCGGAAAACTTTTGCAGCGGCGCTGCCATTTCCGGCTGGACCTTCGCTTTTTCGCTCCGGTAGGTCCCTTCCGCGAAGTCCTCCCCCCACGGCGCGTCCCACGCTTCCGAGGCTGTCGGGAACTCCTCTTCCCTGTTCGGGAGCCGTTCCGCCGCGCGCCGCGCGCCGAGGCGGTCAAAGCTCTGATAAAAGCTCTCCGTCACATAGGATATGGGGTCTTTGCGCGCAAACGCCGTTTCACCCGCGGCCTGCGCCAGTTGGGCGCGGACCTCTTTCTCCGCCCTCGGCGGGGCGGGACGCGGGAGCTTTTTTTGCTTTTTCGTCTGCATTCGGCTCTCACCCCAGCAACAGCGCCAGAGCGCGCTCCAACTGCCCGTCCGACACGGGGCGGACCAGAAAGCCCGTGACATGGATGCGGATACATTGCAGCGCATAGCGCTCCGTATCGTCGATCACCAGGACGGGACAGCTCTGATCCAGCTCCCGCAGCCGCCGGGCCGCCAGAAAGCCGGCGGAATCGCCCAGCGCGATGATCGCGGCGCGGCAGCGCCCGGACTGAAGGGACGAAAAGAATTCATCCTGCGCGAAAAAGGGAAGCGGTTCCGCCCTGCCGCCGCGGCCGGGGCGGGCGCTCCGTATCCGGGCGCAGATCGCGTCCGCCTCCGCCCGGGAGCCAGCCAAAACCGCGAGCGGCATTTGAAACTCCCCCCAGCTGCAAGCTCAATCCATACCGGGAACCGGCGATGACCTTTCCTGTGTCTGCCATTATACACGCCCCATCGAAAAATGGAAGAGTTTTGGGACGAAAAGCGCTGAACTGTCATGAAATGCAATTTACTACCGGCGAAGACGTGGTATAATAGGGATAATTTGAAACGGGCCGGCAAGGCTTGTTCTGTTATAGCATATAAGGAAGGTTGCCCCATGAGTTATACTTACGCACAGCGGAAAAGGGCAGCGGGCGCGAAGTCCGGCGCGATAATGGAGAGCGCAGCGCCCCGCATGGAGGCGCTGCAAAGCGGGGCGGTGAAGCCCTCGGCGGCGGAGATGGGCCGCCGGGTCGATCTGCCTGAGGCCATGCGGGCGCGGATGGAGGCGTCCTTCGGCGCGGACCTCTCCGGCGTCAGATTATACGAGAGCCAGACGGTGGCCGACGCCGGGGCCAACGCCGTCGCCCAGGGGAACAATATCGCCTTCGCGCCGGGAAAGCTGGACTTTTCCAGCTTCGGCGGACAGGCGCTGCTGGGCCATGAGCTGAGCCA
>JAFUVO010000037.1 GCA_017477525.1 Oscillospiraceae bacterium
TCACCTTCAACGCCAACGGCGGCAGCGGCACGATGGCCCCGCAGACGGTCACAGCTGGCGATACGATTACGCTGAACGCAAACAGCTTCACCCGCTCCGGCTACACCTTCAGCGGCTGGAACACCGCCGCCAACGGCAGCGGCACAAGCTACGCCAACCGGGCCAGCGTAAGCCCCAACGCCAACCTGACGCTCTACGCCCAGTGGACGCCCATCACACCGTCGGCGGCAATCACCATCACCTACTACGCCAACGGCGGCAGCGGCTCGATGCCCGCCCAGACCGTGACGGCAAATGCGGCGGCGGTGCTCAATACCAATACCTTCACCCGCTCCGGCTACAGCTTCGACGGCTGGAACACAAAAGCCGACGGGAGCGGCATGGCTTACCCGGACAACATCAGCGTATGGCCGACCTCGAACCTGACGCTCTATGCCCAGTGGACGGAAAACGCGAGCTCCGAATACTGCAAAATCAGCTTTGATTTCAACGGCGGTGAGGGCGACGGTACGCCGAAAACCTTGCGCTACAAGGGGACCTACGGAACGCTGCCCGATGCCGCCAGAACAGGATATAAATTCCAGTTCTGGGCCGATGGGCAGGGGATGGAGGTCACACCCACAACCACCGTGGAGATCCAGGGCGACCACACGCTGACCGCGAAGTGGAGCGCGATCCCCTACCAGGTGACATTCAAGCGGAACGACGGCTCGTCGCTCAACGCGGGCACGGGCAACGTGACCTATGGCGCGCCCTACGGCGGCGCGATCCCGAAAGAACCGGCCCGGAGCGGTTATGCTTTTGACGGCTGGTATACCCTCCCGGAGGGCGGCGAGGAAATTACGGCGGAGACTGTGGTTACCACGGCTGAAAACCACGAGCTCTACGCGCACTGGAGCCTTGGACGCTTTACAGTGCACTACGACGCCGGCGACGGCCAGGGCGCGCCCGCGGACCAGACCAAAAGCAAGGGCGTGGCGCTGGTCCTCAGCAGCCAGAAGCCGTCGCGCACGGGTTATAGCTTTGCCGGTTGGTCGACGGTGCAGGGCGCGCTGACGGCGCAATTCAAGAGCGGGGCCACCTATACCGCTGACATCTCCATAACGCTCTATGCCGTCTGGCGTCCCCTCACTTATACCGTCGTTTACAACGCCAACGGCGGCGAGGACGCGCCGCAGGACGACATCAAAACCTACGGCGTGGACCTGAGCCTCAGCAGCCAGAAGCCAAAACGCGCGGGCTATACCTTCAACGGCTGGGCGACGAGCCGTTACGGCGCCCCCGAATACCAGGCCGGCGGACAGTATACCGCCAACGCAGGGGCGACCCTCTACGCCGTATGGGCGCGGAACAACAACTCCCGCCTTCCCGGCTCAGCCGGCGACCTGAGCTATCGCTTCGGCAATACCCCGGCGGCATTCTCCTACCAGGGGAATTACGCCGTCATCCCGCTGGCGATCTACCAGCTGATGTTCGGTGATACGGCCCGGGCGGAGAAGTATTTCCTGGCGCATCCGCTGTGGGACGGCAACTGCTTCGGCATGACGGCGACGGCAGGGCTGCTGTTCGAGAATGAAAATGAATTTTTGCCCTCCTCGTTCTCCGCCGGGAAAACGTCTGCCGGGGAGCTGGAGCTGGGCGACAGCTATGGGGATCTCACGCTGCAGGCCTTTATTGAAGCGGTGCAGATCAGCCAGTATTCCGAGCTGGTACAATATGACCTCGCAAAGAACAGCTTTACGGACGCGCGTTATCCCGATACCCTGAACGCGCTGGTGGAAGCGGTGGCGGCATTTGAGCGGACGGGCCACGACCCTGCCGTCGTAGCCGTTTACGGCCCGACCGGAAAGTCCCATGCGCTGTTGGGGTACAAGGTGGAGGAGTTTGAAAAGGACGCGCGGCTGTGGGTGTACGACCCGAACTACCCCAAGGGCGAGGAGCGCCACATCGACCTGGTGAAGTCAAACGGCAATTACACGGGGTGGAGCTACCAGATCAGCCGGGCCGTGCAGTGGGGGAGCGCGGAAGGCGGAAAATCTAAAATTTCCTATATTCCCTACAACGATATATACACAGTTTGGAGCAGCAAAGGCCCCGGCCTGGGAACGGGCGGCGCGTTTGTGACCGTAGACAAGGACGTCAAAATCGAGTACGCCGGAGGCGGCGTCCTTGCCAATGTGGCCGGCGGCCAGGTGATAAGCAACCGCACGGATATTTTCAAGATGGATTATCTCGGGGTGGTCCTGGACGACGACGGAAACATCATCAGCGACGACGGCGGCGCGACCTCCCTCTGGCTGCCCGCGGACCGCTACCAGATCCGGTGGACAGGCGCGAAGCAGATGAATCAGGCAGGCCCTGATCTCCTTGGCGCTGAAAATGACGATTTGAATATCACGCTGACGCATACGGACCAGTCCGCGACGGTCAAGACCGGGGCGAGTACGGTGATTCTGGACGTGGACGACGGCCAGGAGCTGAACTATGTGCGCTTTGTGGGCGAGGACGCCGGGAGCAGCTATGACGTGACTCTGAGCAACACCCTGGGTGCGGATGCGAAGACGGTGCGCCTGAGCGGGACCGTTGAGGAGAAGGGCACCGCCCTGTCCCAGCAGCAGGGCAGCATCGGTATCAGCGGCGCCGGGGCGGAAGCGGAGCTGGAAATCAATAACAACCCAGTGGAGCTCGATACGGGAATGGGTGCGGGTCTTGGCGATGTGCCGAACCTTGTGAGCATATCCGCCAACGGCGGCGCCGGAAAGATGGCGGCCCTCGCCGCCCCGGCGGACGCGGAATTTGAGTTCCCCGCCTGTGCCCTGACGGCGCCGGAGGGCAAGCGCTTCTCCGGCTGGACCGTGGATGATGGGGAGCGGCTGTACCGGCCCGGTGAGCGCATAGAGCTTTTGGGCGACGCGGTGCTCATTGCCCAGTGGGAGGACAGCCCCGCCGCCTACTACGTGAACAGCGTCAGCCGAAGCCTCGAAGGCGTGAAAGCGACTGTGAAGAACCTGAGCGGGGACGGCGGAACGCTGCTCGCCGCGGCCTATGACGGCGAGGGTCGGATGCTCAACTGCGCATCCATTCCCCTGCCTGACATTGCCCAGGGCGCGTCAGCGGAGATCGAAGCCCTGTTGGATTGCGAGGGCGCGGCAAGCGTGAAGGTATTCATTGTCAATCAAAATGGGGCCCCCCTTTGCGATGCAAAAGAAGACAAGGCAAAGTAAATCAATGGAACTCCCTCCCCGCTTTGCGGGGAGGGAGTTCCATTCGCTATATTTTATTTTTTCCCGGCGGCCTTCAGGCGCATCATGGCGCGGGAGAGGTTGGCCTGGGTCTGCAGGTGCTCATGCCAGCTGTGCTTTTGCAGCAGCTCGGCCCGGGCGCGCTGCTCGGCGCGGCGGGCGCGGGCCTCGTCGATCTCCTCGGGGCGCTCCGCGGAGCCCACCAGCACCATGGCGTCGCCGTTTTCGTAGCGGGCCAGGCCGTGGCTCACCACGGCGGTGACGGAGGAGCCGTCCGGCAGGCGGCAGGTCAGGATGCCCGGCACAATCGCCGCGGCCATGCTGCTGTGGCCCGCCAATATGCCGAACTGCCCGTCCGAGGTGGGGATCACCAGGCTTGTGGCGGGGCCTTCGTAAAAATTCCGCTCCGTTGAGAGGATGTGGACCGTGAACTCCGCCGCCATTTACTGCGCCTCCAACTGCTTCGCCTTCGCCAGGGCGTCCTCGAGGGTGCCCACGTTGTAGAACGCGGCCTCCGGCACGTTGTCGACCTGGCCGTCGATGATGGCGGCAAAGCCCTGCAGGGTGTCAGCCAGCTTCACATACTTGCCGGGGACGCCGGTGAACTTTTCGCCCACATGGAAGGGCTGGCTCAAAAAGCGCTTGAGCTTCCGGGCGCGGTAGACCACGATTTTATCTTCCTCGCCCAGCTCGTCCATGCCGAGGATGGCGATGATGTCCTGCAGCTCCCGGTACTTTTGCAGCAGCTCCTGGACACGGCGGGCGACGCGGTAGTGCTCCGCCCCCACGGTGTCCGCCTGCAAAATGCGGGAGGTGCTCTCCAAGGGGTCCACCGCCGGGTAGATGCCCTCCTCCACGATTTTGCGGCTCAGCACCGTCGTGGCGTCCAGGTGGGTGAAGGTGGCGGCGGTGGCCGGGTCGGTCAGGTCGTCCGCGGGGACGTAGACCGCCTGCACGGAGGTGATGGAGCCGCTGCGGGTGCTGGTGATGCGCTCCTGCAGCTCGCCCACCTCCTGGGCCAGGGTCGGCTGGTAGCCCACGGCGGAGGGCATACGCCCCAGCAGCGTCGAAATCTCGCTGCCCGCCTGGACAAAGCGGAAAATGTTGTCGATGAACAGCAGCACGTCCCGGTTTTCCTTGTCGCGGAAATACTCGGCCATGGTCAGGCCGCTGAGGGGGACGCGCATACGCACGCCGGGGCTCTCGTTCATCTGGCCGAACACCAGGGCGGTCTTGCCGATGACGCCGCTCTCCCGCATCTCATGCCAGAGGTCGTTGCCCTCGCGGCTGCGCTCGCCGACACCGGTGAACACGCTGTAACCGTCGTGCTCCATGGCGACGTTGTGGATCAGCTCCTGGATTAACACGGTCTTGCCCACGCCGGCGCCGCCGAACAGGCCGACCTTGCCGCCCCGGGCGTAGGGCTCCAGCAGGTCGATGACCTTGATGCCCGTTTCGAGGATTTCCACTGAGGGGCTCTGCTGGTCAAAGCCCGGGGCCTTGCGGTAGATGCTTGCCCTCGGCGCGTCCTCGGGAATGGCCTCGCCCCCGTCGATGGGCTCGCCCAGGACGTTGAACATGCGCCCCAGGGTGGCCTGGCCCACAGGGACCGTGATGGTGCGCCCCGGCGCGGTGACCTCCATGCCCCGGCGCAGCCCCTCGCTGCCGGAGAAGAGGATGCAGCGCACCCGATCCGCGCTCAGGTGCTGGCTGACCTCCATGACCCGGGTGTTCTTGCCGTCGTCGGCCAGCACCACCTCGCGGATGCGCGGGATCTGCCCCTCCGGGAAGCGCACATCCACCACCGGGCCGGATATCTGTGTGATTACTCCATTACTCAATCTCTATTGTCCTCCTGTATGGTAACTTATCAGAACCCGAAGGGTTCTGATAAGTTACGTTAGCTCTTGCTGCGTTTTTGCGCCTGGGCGCCGGCGGAGATTTCCGTGATCTCCTGGGTGATGGCGCTCTGGCGTTCCCGGTTGAGCTGCAGGGAGAGGTCCGCCAGCAGTTCTTCGGCGTTGCGGTTGGCGGCCTCCATGGCGGTGACGCGGGCGTTCTGCTCGCTGCACAGGCTGTCCACTACGGCGCTGTAAATAAAGCCGCTGAGGTAGCTGCGCATCACCGCGCCCACCACCGCCTCCTGGGAGGGAAAGAACTCGAATCGGGCTTCCCCCGCCTTCTCCATCTCCCCGCCGCTGAACTGCTCCCGGTCCAGGGGCAGAAGCCGCTGGGTCTGCACCTCCGCGCTCATGGACGAGCGCATGTCGGTGTAGACCACCACCAGCTCGTTCAGCGCCGCCGACTCGTAGAGGGCCAGCAGGCGGGTGCAGATTTCCCGGGAAATATCCTGGGAGGGCTGCTGGGCGGTGTAGAGGAAATCCTCCTCGTAGGGGATGCGGTGGGTGTGGAAGTAGCGCCGCCCGTACTCGCCGATGACGAACAGCCGCGCCCCTTCATGTTCCTTCAATAGCGCCTCGACCCGGCGGAGGACGTTCATGTTATAGGCCCCGGCCAGGCCCTTGTCGCCGGTGACAGCCAGGATGCCGCAGACGCCTTTGTCCGGTAACGTGCCGTCCTCGTCTAAGAAGTAGCGGCTGGTCGTCCGGTCGTCGGCGCGGAACACCTTGCGGATCTCCGTGCGCAGCGCGTCAAAATATGGGCGGGTTTTCTCGAGGTCCTCCCTGGCGTGGCGCAGCTTGGTGGAGGCCACGAGGTACATGGCGCTGGTGATCTGCTTCGTCTCCCGGACGCCGCTCATGCGGGCCTTGATCTCCTTGGTGCTGGGCATCAGGACTCACCGTCCTCGTAGAGACGGCCCATGTACTGTTTTACGAAAACGCGGGCCGTGTCCTCCAATTTGGCGCGGTCGGCGTCGGAGAGGGTGCCGGATTTGTCGATGCTCAGGCAGATGGCCCGGTGGCTGCGCTCCACCTCCTCCATGAGCTTCTCCCGGTAGTCGTTCATCAGCTCCACGGGGATCTCCTCGAGGGTGTGGGCCAGGGCCGCCACCAGAAGCGTCACCTGCCGGTGGCGGCTCAGGGGCGAATACTGGTTCTGCCGCAGCAGCATCATCAGGCCGTGGCCGTAGGCCAGCTGCTTCTTTGTGACCTCGTCCAGGTCGCTGGAAAACTGGGTGAACACCTCCATCTCCCGGTACTGCGCCAGGTCCAGGCGCAGGGAGCCGGAGGAGCGCTTCATGGCGGGGGTCTGGGCCGCGCCGCCCACGCGGGACACGGACAGGCCCACGTTCACCGCCGGCCGCTGGCCGGAGAAGAACAGGCTGCTTTCCAGATAAATCTGCCCGTCGGTGATGGAAATGACGTTGGTGGGGATGTAAGCGGACACGTCGCCGGCCTGCGTCTCGATGATGGGCAGGGCGGACAGGCTGCCGCCGCCCAGCTCGTCGCAGAGGTGGGCCGAGCGTTCCAGCAGGCGGGAGTGGAGGTAGAACACGTCGCCGGGGAAGGCTTCGCGGCCCGGGGAGCGCTCCAGCAGAAGGCTCAGGGTGCGGTAGGCGATGGCGTGTTTGCTCAGGTCGTCGTAGACAATCAGCACGTCGCGCCCGGTGTACATGAAATGTTCGCCCAGGGCGGTGCCGGCGTAGGGGGCGATGTACTGCTCGCTGGCCGGCGCGCTGGCGGGGGCGGAGACGATGACCGTGTAGTTCATGGCCCCCATGCGCTCCAAATTGGCGGCCAGCTGGGCCACGCTGCCGGTTTTCTGGCCGATGGCAACGTAGATGCAGATGACGTTGCGGCCCTTCTGGTTGAGGATCGTGTCTACCGCGATGGCGGTCTTGCCGGTCTGGCGGTCGCCGATAATCAATTCGCGCTGGCCCCGGCCAATCGGGAACATGGAGTCGATGCACAAAATCCCGGTTTCCAGCGGGGTGTCGACGCTCTGACGTTCCAGAATGCCGGGGGCGGGCAGCTCAATGGGGCGGTAGTCGTCCGCGGCGATGCTGCCCTTGCCGTCGATGGGGGAGCCCAGGGCGTCCACCACGCGGCCCAGGAATTTGCTGCCCACGGGGATGCCGGCGGTGCGCCCGGTGGCCCTGACCGCGCTGCCGGCGGTCACGCCGCCGTCGTCGCCGAAGAGGACGCAGCCGATGCTGTCCTCCCGGAGGTCCTGCACCATGCCCCGGACGCCGCCGGAGAACTCCAAAATCTCGCCGTATTCGGCGTTGGGCAGCCCGCGCACCCGGGCGATTTCGTCGCCCACGGAGATGACCTCGCCCCGCTCCTCCCGCACGACGGCGGGAGAGAAGTCCTCCATCGCGCTGCGGATGAGCGGCAGGATGTTTTTCTTGCCGGGGCCGGGGTCGACCCGGTTCATGCGCTCATGGAACTGGCGCATCCGGCCCTCTATGGACCAGTCGTACACGTCCTGGCCGACGTAGAGCTTAAAGCCGCCGGTCAATTCGGGGGCCGCCTGCCATTCCAGCGGCAGCTTTTCCCCGTAGTTGCGCTCCACAAAGGCGCTCAGGCGGCGCTTCTGCTGCTCGGTGGGCGCCTCTGCGCTCTGCAGAATGGCCTTTTTCTCGTTCGTTTTCTCAGCCATTGTCCCGCTCGCTTTCCGCCTCGTCCAGGAACTGGTCGAGGGCGTCCCCACCGGAAGAGAGAACCAGCTTCTCCACCATATTGACCGCCATCGCGCGGATCTCCTCGTGGGCGTCGTCTATGGCCTTCCTGCTGCGCAGCTCGGCGGTCTGGCTGGCGGTGTTGATGATGGCGCGGGCCTGTTCCTTCGCGTCGTCGATGAGGCGCTGGCGCTCCTCCTCCAATTCCTCGTGGTGGCGCTCCCGGTCCTTCTGAATCTGTTCCTCCGCCTGGTGCAGCTTTGTCTCATATTTCTTCCGCAGCGCCGCGGCCTCGTCATTGAGCTGCTGGGTCCGGGCCTCCCGTGCCGCGTAGTTTTCCTCGCGCTTGCGCATGAAGCTCTTGACAGGCTTGTAGAGGATAAAGTACAGGCCCCCCGCGAGGATCACAAAGTTGAAAAGGTGCAGCAGAATCTGCTGCCAGTCGATATTCAGTGGCATCCTTCCGGCACCTGCCTTTACAGGACAAAGATCACCAGGATGACCACCAGCAGCGCGTAGATGATCGCGGTTTCGATGAACACCAGGCTCAGCATCAGCGTAGAGCGGATCTGGCCGTTGGCCTCGGGCTGGCGGGCAATGCCCTCGTTGGCCTTGCCGGAGGCCAGGCCCATGGCAATCGCGCCGCCTGCGGCGGCCAGGCCGATGGCGATGCCGCTGCCGATGGCCTTGCCGGAAATGGTGGCGCCTTCCGTCTTAGCGGCGTCAGCGCCGTCGGCGAACACCGCCACAGGCGCCAGCACTGCCATGGCCAGCAGTACGACCAGGGATACCGCAATCATTTTTCTCAGCTTCATTTGTTCTTTCCTCCCAATTTCTCCTGTCTGAATTTTTCTTCCTCCCCTCTGGGGAGAAAGCCCAGGTTTTTTCCCTTCCCCCATGGGGGAATACGCCCTGTCAGGGCTCCGGTTCCTCTGTTACCTCCTGATAGTACATGCCCACCAGCATACACAGCACGTAGGTCTGCACAATCGCGTGGAGCAGCGTGAACACCACGCCCACAACCACGGGCACCACATAGCTCAGGCTGATGTAGTGGTAGATCAGGTCCGTCACCAGCAGTCCGCTGAGCAGCGCCCCGAAGAGACGGAAGCTCATCGAGATGGGCAGCGAGAACTCCTTCAGCGTCGCGCCCGCGCCCTTGAGGCCGCGGTGGCGGACGCCGCCGGCGAAAATCACCAGATAGCTCAGGCATCCCATACAGATGGCGGCGTTGACGTCGCTGAGCGGCGCGGGCAGCGTTACGGACGCGCCGGAGGTGGTCACGGCCTGCAGGCCCAGCAGCTCAAACAGCGTCCCCACAAAGATGTAGGCGCCGGCGGCGAACACATAGGCCCCGACGAAGCTGCATTTGCCTGTGCCCTCCACCTTGGCCAAGCCGTCCAGCGTCGATACCGCCAGCTCCAGCGCCATCTGGAATTTTCCGGGCACATCCCGGAAGCGCGGAATCACGAACACGCGGACAACCAGCGCGAAAGCCAGCAGGATGCCGGAAACGCACATGGCGGCGATCAGGCCGGGGTTGACGTCCTTCAGCCCGAACAGGCTCACACGGTTGACATCGTGCAGCACCGCGTCGCGCATCGCGGCGGACACGTCCCCATGGTGCGCCGGCGAACCCACCAGTACGGTCAGTAGCAGCAGGATTGCGGTCAGCGCCAGCCAGATCAGCATTGCCCGCCTCATGCGGGCGCCCAGTCGGATGGACGCGATTTTCCCCGGCAGCGACACGATGCCGCGCAGCAGCGCCCACAGGGCGCGCAGCAGGGCCCCCAGCGCGCGGAGCAGCCCAAGCCCCGCTTTTTTCAGGCCCCGGGCGAAATGCTCCGCCGCGACGGCCATCTGTTCCAGGAAAAGCTGGAAGCCCCCCGGAACATAGGTGAATTTCGGAACAGCGAATACACGGACAAACGCGGCGGCGGCCAAAAGCAGAACCGTCACCATCGCCCCCGCGATCCAATCCGGTCTCATATCCTCCCCCCATACCTCTTTTTCTATTTTGCCGGCGGCTTCTTCAGCCCCGCGCAAGCATACTTATTTAGTTTATCATTTGCGTTTTTCTTTTGCAATAGTGAAATTGGTTTTTTTCGGAATTTTAGCGCCGCGCCGTTTTTGGGGGACGTTGACAGTGTCCTGCCGCGTGTGCTATACTCGCAGCAGAAATCAGCTGCGAAAGCGGGGCGGGGAGGAATGCGAATGGGCATCATCAAACGTGCCGCGGCGCTGGCCGCGTCGGCGGCGCTGGCGCTGGGCCTCGCCGGCTGCGGGGGCGCGGAACCGGAGTTTCAGGGAAAGACCCTGACAGTGCTCTATCCCAGCGGCGTCTATGCGGAGGCTGCCCGCTCCGTGGCCTCGGAATTTTCAGCGGCCACCGGCGCCGACCTGAGAGTGGTGGACCTGCCCCGGGAACAGCTGCTGGAAGCCATTCTCACCAACGCGGAGGGGGAATCCGCGCTCTATGACGCGGTGGCGGCGGACGCCCGCTGGGACGGGGCGCTGTCCCCCCATTTGTACGGGCTGGGGACATATATCGCCAAAGCGGAGGAAGAGGGAACGCTGACCCTTGCGGATTTTGAGCCCAAGGTCCTGGACAGCTGCGGCTCCTGGCAGGGCAGCGTTTACGGCATCCCCTTCGCCGCCGCGCCCCGGCTGTTTGCCTATAGAACAGACATCTACCCTGACGGGCCGGCGGCGCGCTGGGACGATTACCTGCGCGAGGCGGCGGATCAGTCCCGTGACGGCTTCTACGGCCTGAGCCTCGGCGGCTCGGGGGGACAGCTGGGGGAGCTGTATGAATTGCTGCTGCGCGGCATGGGCGGTACGCTGGAAACGGCGGACAGCCCGGAGGGACGGGCGGCGCTGAAAGCGCTGCGGACGCTCCGCGACAGCGGCGCGGCATCCCCGGACTGGCCGGAATGGGACGCGGAGACAGCGGCAGACGCCTTTCTCGCCGGTAATGCCGCCATATGCCAGAGCCAGCCCACCTGGGGGCTGGCGCTCCGGGCGGATGACCCCGCCCAGTCGGCCATTGTCGGGAACTGGGCCCTGTGTCTGCCTCCCTCCGCGGATGGAACGGCAGAGCTGGAAGCCTGGAGCCTGGGCATCTGCGCCAATACACAACAGCCAGACCTGGCCTGGGAGTGGATTCGGATGTTCACCCTCCCGGCCAACCAGGTGCGCTTCTACGAGGAATACGGCATCCTTCCGCCCCGGAGCAGCTTCTGGGAGCGCGACGGCACCACGGGGACGCCGATGGAGGAAATCCACGCCGCCCTCGTTCGAGCAACCCCTCCCCTCCGCGTCTCCGCGGCAGCGGAGGCGCAGGCGCTGCTGGATACGGAGCTGCGGGCCTTCCTCAGCGGCAGCCGGGAGGCGGACGAAACCATCTCCCGCCTTGACGATGGCCTCAGCCGGATTTTGAGAAATACTCATGAGCTTCCAGATTGATTCGGATTTCGGGAGATGGTTTACGAGGCAAAAGACGAACCTGGCGCTGCGTTGGGGCGTTTCAAAACCTACGGGGTCCGGACCGTTTTCAATGTCCGCCTTGACATAACTGAGATAGTCCCCGTCCGCGCCGCGGAGGGCATAGCCCTTTTCCGTGATGGTAAAGGAGACCATCTGCAAGCCGGGATTGGTGAAAATCTCTTTTAACCGCGCCCCAGGCAGCGGGATCGGAAGAACGCGCCTTGACCGCCTCCGTCAGAGAACCCAGCACTCGCCGCTCCGTTTCCCTGTCCTCATGGAGCGTGACGGCCAGGACCAGATCGTTGGGCGTAGCATCTCATCCGGCGCGGCGCTGATCTATATCCGGCCCTTTTTGGAGGACATCGGCAGCGCGCCGCAGCGGGAGGAAACATGAAACTGAACGACATTGCGAGGCGTATCGCCGGTAGTATTTCCGACCCACACCTCGCTGCGATGTTCGTGCAATGCTTTATGAGCACCTTTGACACGACTGTGATCACCAGACCTGACGAAGAACCTTTCGTGATTACAGGTGACATTCCCGCCATGTGGCTTCGGGACTCTTCAGCCCAGGTATATCACTATATTCGGTTTGCCCGGGATTGTCCGGAAGTTCGGGCCCTGATCCTCGGCCTGCTGCGGCGTCAGGTGAATTGTATCCTACTGGACCCATACGCCAATGCATTCAACCGAATAGCTGACGGACAGGGGCATCAGGATGACCACACGGCCATGAATCCTGCCCTGTGGGAGCGGAAATACGAGATTGACTCTCTTTGCTATCCCATAGCCTTGGCATGGAGCATGTGGAAAAGCGAGGGATGCAAGGAGCAGTTCACATCGGATTTTTGCGATGCAATGCGAACAATAATGTCCGTATGGGAACGGGAGCAAAACCATCAGAATTCACCCTATACCTTTGAGCGGAGGAGCTGTCCTTCCACTGACACGCTGCCTCGTCAGGGGCGGGGCGCGCCTGTAGGATACACCGGCATGACCTGGTCCGGATTTCGTCCCAGCGATGACGCCTGCCGTTATGGATACCTGGTTCCCTCCAATATGTTCGCCGCTGTGGTGCTTGGATATATGGAAGAAATCGCAGCAGGAATTTATGAAGCTCCAGAAATGGCTGGACAGGCAAAAAAGCTGCGCTCAGAAATCCTTGCCGGCATTGAGCGATACGCAATTGTCGAACATGGAGAATTTGACAGGATATATGCCTATGAGGTGGACGGCTTGGGCGGAGTGCTTCTAATGGATGACGCCAATGTGCCCAGCCTTTTGGCCATGCCCTATTTCGGCTTTTGCGGGGCAGATGATCCGGTCTATCAGAACACGCGACGTTTTGTTTTGAGCAGAGCAAATCCGTATTTCTACGCAGGCTCTGCTGCTGTGGGCGTTGGAAGCCCACATACGCCTAGATGGCATATCTGGCCCATCTCGCTATGCATTCAGGGATTGACAGCCTCCGACAGCGGAGAACGGCATCGCATGATCGAACTGCTGATGCGGACGGATGCCGGAACCGAATATATGCACGAAAGCTTTCATGTAAACGATCCGACAGTGTTCACTCGCCCTTGGTTTGCCTGGGCTAACTCCCTGTTTGCGGAACTGGTGATGCGGCAGCTTGATGAGGAAGGCCGTATTTAAAATCAAAAACATTGGGGTGTTGTTCAGTTGAACAGCGCCCAACGTTTTTTAAATCCCTGACGGTCAGCGTTATTTATTCATCCTTGCATCCCAGCCCTGCCCTTGTCATAGTCGAAAACCGAAGCTTCCTAATAACACAAGCAGGATAACCTACCGCCATCCTGCTTGTGTTATTTGCTGCAAGAAGATAATTTTGATATCGATAAATGGCCGCCACGCTCATGTGTTTGAAAATCATGTGTTCCTCCTTCGACTCCCGTCGCTTTGTGCTTCTGCCTCTGAAATAGTAAAATTTCAGGGCCGTTTCGGTGCGACCCGAAACGGCCCTGAAACCCGCATGAATACTGCGTTTTTTAACAGAATAGTATTTTTATTTTGTTGGTCTGGTCCGAGTGACTGGATTTGAACCAGCGGCCTCTTGGACCCCATCGGCTCTATAAAACTTTTTCCGGTGATTTGTACGCATCTTCTGCCGTTTCCGTTTTTTGACGATTACTATTTATGCTCCTTTGACACCAAGTTTTCCACGTACTCCGTATCCCGTTGTGGTCAGGCATGTGGTCAAAACATAAATGTTCTCTGCGGAGTGGCCTATAAGAGAAGGTTCACGAATTGTGTCGCATAAACAAAGAAAAGGCAGTAAATGGAGCCATGCCCCCTTTGTGGGAGCATGGCCACCTTTTCAATGCAGGAATCAACCAATTAGTTCCAGACCGTATAGACCGGCCACGCCGTAGCCCTCAGAGCAGAGCGCGGGGGGAATGTCGTGATTCAGGCCGTCGACGGACTTCACGCCATCGACCGGGAAGTTGGTCCAAACACCCTCGTACCACGCGCAGAACACGGCGGGACGGTACATCAGGGAGAAGCTCGGAACCTCGGTCAGATAGATTCTCGTCAGCTCGGTGTAGATTTCCTTCAGACGGGCCTCATCCGTGGTGTTGGGAATCTCCTTGATCAGAGCGTCAGCTTCCTCATTGCGGTACTGGCCCCAGTTGCCCATGGTGTTGTTCTGGACGCCGACATACTCGAGACCCATGAGCTGCAAGCAGCGCATATAGGGGTTGGAGGGAGAGGAAGCCTCGGGTGACCACACAAAAATGTCGCAGTCCGTCTGATCAGGCTGGATAAGCGTCGTCTGATAGACAGAGCCTTCCGGGAAGGAGGTGCTGATGTCGATGCCGATCGTCTTACCGGCGTCGGCAACGATCTCCATGGCGGCTTGCCAGTCGTTCCAGCCGTTCGGACAGCAGGCGTTCAGGGCAATCTTTTCACCGTTCCACTCGCGCCAGCCGTCACCGTCCGTGTCGATGATGCCAGCCTCGTCCAGAAGGGCATTGGCGCTTTCAACGTCGTTGCCGGTCCACTGCAGCTCCTTCACGGCATCATGGTCATAGAGGGCCTGCTCGCCGGCGGTCGGATTCATGACGGAGCGGGGAACCTCGGCGAAGGACGGGCTCTGGTTGGTGATGGCGCTGGCAATGATGGAGTCATAATCGACGGCCATGGCGATGGCTTTTCGGAGCGCCGGGTTTTCAGCCAGCACGGGGATGTTCATGTTGTACCACGCGGTGGGCATGGTCAGGCAGATGCCGTAAGGAGCTTCGTCATAGTAGGTGGAGATGGGCAGGCCATCCTTGAGCCACAGGTCCTGGATGTTGGCGATAAAGCTCTGGCTGACGTCGATCTCACCGGCTTTGAACGCGGTGGTAACGGCGTTATTGTCGGAATAGAGCGCATGGGCAAGGTACTTGGGAACCGGAAGCGTGCCCCACATAGAGGCATCCTGTCCCCAATAATCGTCGTTGCGGATCGCGACAACCTTCTGGTCGTCGGCGAAGTACGGGCCATATGGGCCGGAGTACGGGATATCATCAGCAAAATCGTTCAGCGCATCGGTGGCGTTGCTGTTGCGGGCAACGACCTTGTCGAGCCAATCGGCCTGAAGGACGTAGTAGCCTACAATATAGTCAAGGAGCTTCAGTGTATTGACCGGATTGCCGTCTGCGTTCTTCATAGCTTTCACGACAACGCCGAGATCACCGTCAGCGACGACGTCCTCAATGTAAGCGGAGAAGTTGCTGTAAAGGGGAGAACCAAGTTCCTTGCCGACGCTCCAGGTCGCGGCGACGTCTTTCGCGGTCACTGCGGTACCGTCGCTCCATTTCGCAACGGGTTTGAGTCTGTAACTCAGTTCGGTCATGTCGGCATTCCAGCTGTAATCGCCTTCCGCCAGCAAGGGCAGAATGTCGCCGGTCATGAAGTCATACATATACGGGGACTCGAACATCAGTTCGCGGGCGCCGAGCGCGCTCTCCTGAAACACCCAGTTGTTATTGGTGGCGCTCAGGGGGTTCCAGTTGTTGATGACGCCAAACTGCAGTCCGGAGTAATACAGCGTTTCCTCGCGGGGCAGGGTGCCTCCGGCAGTGTCGCCCGCAGTGCCGCCGCCAGCAGTTGTGCCGCCGGGCGTGACAGCGCCGCCGGCAGTCTCGCCGCCAGTTGCGGCGGGCTGAGCGGACGTGTCGCCGCAGGCGGCGAGTACGCCGGCGATCATGACCGCTGCCAGCAGCAGTGACAGAATCTTCCAGGTCTTTTTCATGTTGTTTTCCTCCTTTTTTATCGTCATGGCCGCTTCTCCCGGCCAAAACTTACATCCGTTGTACAGTTTCTTTTTCCGTTGATTTCAAATAAAGTTCGTATATGTTTTTGCCTCGTGGACCGGCTTATCAACGCCGTTTTACGCCCCGTGTTCAATTGATTTCAACAGCCAGGCTATATTCCGTGCCAACGTGCGCATTGTCTGGAGCCCTTCTTCATCCTGCCGCACTTCATCAGCGGAGGAGCCATGTACCTGATTCCAATACTGCGAACTGACAACGTGCATGTTTTCCATAAGAAAGTATTGATTTAGACGTTCAAAGGCCGCGCTTGCGCCGCCCCTCCTGCAAGAAACGATGGACGCGCCGAGCTTCCCTTCAAACTTTTCGTCCGGGATGCTGAAAAACAGACGGTCGAGGAACGAGGTCAGGCGGCCATTCGGACCTCCGTAGTAGACAGGGGAGCCGACGACGATTCCCGCATATTCGTCGATCCGCGCGGCAATCTCGTTCACCTGATCGGAAAAAACGCATTTTCCTGTCTCCTGACATTTCATACATGCTATACAGTCGGGAACGGCCTTTTTGCCAAGCCAGAGTTTCTCCGTTTCGATTCCATTTTCATTCAGAATATGGATAACTTCATCCATCGCGGTAGACACACAGCCATTTTCATTCGGGCTTCCGTTGATTAGTAATACTTTTCCCACGTTGTATCCCCTCTCTGTTAAATCTGTACCTTTGACGCTTCGAGTGCCGCGATGACGCGGTCACACCATGCGTCAAACTCCGGATCGGGATTTTGGCACTCCTCAGGATGAGAGAGAATATAGTCCAGCGCAATTCTCACGCCCTGATCGAAGCGCACGGTGGTCCGCATATCCGGCACGGCCCGTTTGAGCTTGCTGTTGTCAAACACCACCGAAACGGATTTGTCCCCGATAAGGCTGCCCTCAAAATCAAAGCCATATTTGTCGCCCACGGCGGAGAGGTATTCGCTGGAGACATGGTATGCGTGAAGCTCGACGCCCAGAGCGTCGGCAATGGTGGCGTAAATCTGATCCCAGGTCAGCGTCTCATCGCCGGTGATGTGGAACGCTTCGCCGATGGCATGGTGATTCCCCATCAGCCCGGTGTAACCGATCGCGAAGTCCCGATTGAAGGTCAGAGTCCACAGGCTGCTTCCGTCGCCCTGAATGATAACCAGCTTCCCGTCCAGCATCCGCTGAATCACCTGCCAGAAACCGTTCTTCCCGTGGACGCCCAGGGGGATATGGCGCTCGTCGTAGGTGTGGCTGGGGCGCACGATGGTCACGGGGAACCCCTCCTCACGGTACTTGCGCATCAGGAACTCCTCGCACGCGATCTTTTCGCGGGAATACTGCCAGTGGGGATTGGCAAGGGCCGTCCCTTCGGTGATAACATAGCTTGCGGCCGGCTTGTGGTAGGCCGAGGCGGAACTTGTGAAAATATACTGCCGGGTCTTGCCCCGGAACAGCCGGTAATCGCGCTCCGCATCCGAAAGACGGAAGCCGATAAACTCACACACGGTGTCGAAGCTGAGACCTTCCAGCTTTCGCTCCACGTCCACCTCGTCTCCCATGTCAGCGGTGATCTGATGGACACCCGCCGGGGCGGGTCTGCTGCCGCGGTTAAGCAGCCAGACCTCCCAGCCAAGCTCCTCTGTGAGCCGCCGGACAACCGCCGTGCTGATGGTACCAGTTCCACCGATAAATAGAGCTTTCATGCGCGTATTCCCTCCTATCAATAATCTGTGCTTGTATATATTTCCTCACTTATGTAAAATCTCGTAGCTGACAAAAGCAATGTGGCGGTTGTCCCCAGCCCAACTGTTGACGTTCATGGACCCCTGGCCGCCGAAGAAGGACAGGAGGCGGTGGTCATCCGTGCCGCCCGCGTTCATCATCCGAAGCTCCACCCGCATATTCGGCAGATGCTCGTCCGCTTCAAGGTCGGCCCTTCCATAAGAGAGATAGACCACTTTCCTTCCATCGGGAGAGACATGCGCGAACCAGTTATTGCGTTCATGAAAGCTCATCTGCGTCTGGTTCCCGCCGTCGCGGTCCATGCGCCAGATCTGCATCAGGCCGGTGCGGGTAGAGTTGAACCAAATGGTCTTGCCGTCCGGGGCGTACTCCGGGCCGTCGTTGAAGCCGCCCCCGGTCAGGCGCGTTTCCTCTCCGCCATCCGCGGGGATGGTGTAGATGTCCACCTCGTTTTTTCCGTCGTGCTCCCGGAACGCGCAGTAGGCGAACTCTTTACCGTCCGGGGACCAGCCGTGCAGATAGCTCGGTCCGACAGGCGTGACCAGCTTCGGAACGCCGCCGTTGATGGGCAACGTGTAAATTTTGGAGGGAACGCTCCAGTTCTCTGCGACGTGACTCACGGCAATGGACTTCTCGTCCGGGGAAATTACATGGTCATTGTTGCAGCAATCGCATTCGCCGCTGTCGAGAGGGCCCAGCCCACGTCCACCTGCGCGCCGACCTTGCCGAGACAGAGCTCCAACAGCGTTTCATAGGCAGTTTTGCCCGCGAAGCGTGTCTCAATGTCCGCCTGTTCATTGTGGATCAACACCTCCGCGCCCACATCATGTAAGGCGTCGGCCAGCAGCATGTATTCCATGGACGCCTGATGCAGCGAAAGCTCCGTCAGCTCCTGCGGGCTCTTGACCACGAATTGACGGATGCCGCTGTCCGCAGCGAAACGTTTCAACCGCTCCCGCCCTGTGGACGGGTTCCATCCGATCAAATGGACGGAGACGATCTCAAGCCCGGTTTGCCGGATTTCCGCCAGATGCGCCTCCAGCCATGAGGCCGGCCAGAACACATGGTCCAGCTCCGGGATGGCCTCCGGGGCAACACAGGGTTCAATGCGCTTGTAGCCCATTTCATGCAGTTCTTTCAGAGCCGCGAGCGTGTCTTTTCGGTCTTTAAGCACACCATACAAATTGATTCCGAATTTCATTGCGCTGCCACTCCACTCAATCCATCAGCGACCGCTCGGCGTCGCCGCGGCCTCCGCCGAAGCCGGAATAGTAACCCGGCGCCAACGGTTTCATTTCAAAACGGGACGAGATTTCTACCGTGCTGCCTGTCGCGGCGGATTCCTCCATCCCCGCCAGGACCTCCAGGCAGTGCAGCCCGTATTCCTTGCTGCAGCGGTTCGGCCGGCCCTTGCGGATGGCCCAGGCCATTTCCGCCACGCCGATGCCGCGGTGTCCGTAAAAATCAAAGGGCGTCGCCTCGACGGTGTTCATGCCGTCGTAACCGTGGGAGAAGGGCAGCGTGCATTCCGGCTGGCCCGCATAAATCAGAGAAACGGAGCCGTTGAAACCGTTGGGATCGCCGAGCTTCAGAATACCGCGGCTGCCGAACAGTGCCAGCGCGTGCTGCTCCGCATTGACGGTGTTGCCGTCAAACAGCACACTCACCAGCGCGCCGGATGCAAATTGCAGGGAGGCGCTCATCACATTGCTGCCGGGAATCTGCCAGGGCGATGTTTCCGCGTTTTTGTACAGGAACTCGGGGACGTGCTGTTTCGCGGGCGTACCGAAAGCATGGACGGATTTGACCGGCCCCAGCAGGCTGAGCAGCGCGGCGATGTAATACACACCGACATCATAGGGAAGGGAACCGCCGTTCCCCCGCAGGAAGGTGTACACCTCCGCGTTCAGCGACTGGTTGCGGTTGATGACCGCGAGGCCGGAAGATACCGTACCGATCAGATCCGTATCCAGCGCGCGCCGTGCGGTCTGTAATCCGGCGCCCAGCACAGTGTCGGGCGCGACGCCGAGATACAGCCCCTTCCGGTCGGCGAGCTCCACCAGTTCTCTGGCGTCCTCTACCGTGACCGTCATTGTTTTTTCCGTCCAGACATGCTTTCCCGCCAGAAGCATCCGCTTGATGACGTCATGGTGGACAAAGGCCGGTGTCAGGTTGATTACCAGCTCAATGTCCTCCGACGCGGCGATCTCGTCGATCATCATCACGCGGCCGATGCCATAGGTTTTGGCCTTCTCCTCTGCGGCGGCATGGTTGACATCTCCGACCGCCACCAGATCAATGATGTGAAACAGGTTTTTGAGGTTCTTGATGTAGATGTTGCTGATCATGCCGCAGCCGACGACGGCGGTTTTGACTTTAGATTCCACGGCCGTTATCCTCCTTGAATTTGCAAACAAATTTCGTATGTGTTATCGTTACCATGTGTGTATATAATATATGTTATCGTTGCCATGTTGTCAATAGCCGGATTTCACAAAAAACGGGCGGACGAACTATACATTTTAACAGTTTTTCCGTTAGAACAAAAGCAGCTATCGCCGGAGAATACCCCACGGCGATAGCTGCAATTCCATATATTGTTGTTCAGAGCCTATTCCGCTCGGGTTGGCACAGCCGCTTTGCCGTTTTCTTGCATCAGCGCAGCGAAAACGGCCAGCACCGCGCAGCACCCGGCGCACAGGAAAAACTGCGTTCGCAGGCCCTCGGAGATCAGGCGAAACAGGTTTCCGAGATACGGCGCGGCAAACGCGCCGAGGCTTTGGAGAATCAAAATCAGATTGGTGGCGGTTTCTCCGTAAGCTGCGAAATCGCGGGAAACCTGCTCCTGTATGAAGGGTACAAACCCGAGATAACCGTACCCGAGCGCAAACGCGCCCGCCAGCACCAACACCAGCCCCCGCGCAAGGCCGCCCAGCAGGAAGCCCGCAAGACAGACCGCGTAGAACAGCGCGAGAGAATATTTCCCCAGCTTCGCACGGAGCGGCCCATAGGTGAGTCCGGCGCTGAAAGAACCCAGAGAAATCGCGGTGATAGCATAGCTCCCCTCCCGCGCCGTGCCGAATCCGGATTCCGTAATCAGGGTCGACGCCTTGATGACATACATGGTTGCCAGGAGAACAGATAAGAACATCAGAAGTCCCAGCCGGGCCAGACCGGCAAAACCGCCGCGCCTGCCTGTGGCTGCTTTTTCTTTCGGGACGCCTGCCGTGCCCCGGACGTCGGGCACGATCACCGCGAAGAGCACAATCGCCGGAACAGCGACGAGATACACAGTGAACGACACATTCCACCCAAACGAAAGCAGTTGTCCGGCAGCGAACGCGGTCAGGGCGCTCCCGAGGCCGGAGATGCCTCCATTGAGACCGATCATTGTGCTTCGGGCGCTGCCGTCAAAAAAGTGGATGAGAAGCGTCAACAGCATGGAGGTGGTAAAACCGCAGCCGATGCCATAGACGCAGCGGGTCACGAGAATCACGCCGAAGCGCGGAAAAAACACAGGGATCACGCCTCCCACGCCGCAGCAGAACAGCCCCAGCAGCAATGTACCCTTGTAACCAAGCCTTTTCGCAATCAAGCCGCCGCACAGTACCCCCAGCATCTGAAACAGCGAGGGAACGGTTGTGAGCAGCTCGATGACATAGAGCGGTACATCGGGAAAGCTTTTGGTCATTTCCGGGATGTTTGCGGTGATGGCGTTGATCGACGCTGTGACAAAGCAGGTCGAGAGCAGCGCGATTTTCAGACTGATACCTTTCTTTTGCTCCATAGATAATCTCCTATCAAAGATCCACCATCTGTTCATAGCAAGGGGATCACTGTGCCGCGATCGGCATAATACGTGTGAATATCTCTGCGCTCCGCAGGATGATCCGGCGTTTTTCGGCGCTGTTCCAGAAGTTCCATAGCCATATCGCCCACGCCTTCCAGCACCAGCCCTACCGAGTCAATGGCCGGGGACAGGGACTGGGACAGTACGTCGTCGTATCCGACGATGGACAGATCTTCCGGAATACGGAAACCTCTTGCGTAAGCGGCTTGGAGCGCGCCTGCCGCCAGCGTATCAGCGGTTGCCATCACAGCGGTCGGCGGTGACGGGAGGGAAAACAATTTGTCCATCGCCTTCCGTCCACTGGAAACCGTGTAGTCGGGTGTCAGCCGGATCAACCCCTCTTCCTCCGATATGCCGACGTCAGCCAATGCCTGACAGTATCCATGCACACGTTGTTTTTCGACGTCGAAATTTGGTTCCCCCGCAATCAGGGCGATGCGTCTGTGACCCTTCGCTGCGATGTGAATCACCGCATCGCGGACCGCGTCAAAGTCCCGGACAAGCAGGCTGTCGATGCCCTGCTCTAAATAACCCCGTTCAATCGCCACAACGGGCGTCTCAAACCGTTTTAGCAGCGCGAACTGCTCAGGCGTGATTCCGATATTGGAAATGATGACCAGCCCGTCTACATGAATCCCAATCATGCTCTGAATCAGCTGTGTCTGATTGTCTCCGCTCTGCGGTGCTTCCATTGTGACGCAGGTGAATCCACGCATTTGTGCTGCCCGGATGACTGCATCAACGATGCGGTAGTACTGCCCGTTGTCGCTTTCCACCACAAGGCAGCCGATCATCCCGCTGCGGTTGTTTTTTAACGTTCGCGCACTCTGATTCGGCACATATCCCAGCGCGGCAATCGCTTTTTCGATTCGTTCACGAACCTCCTTCGAGACATACCCGTTATTGTGGATCACACGCCCTACGGTGGCGATAGAAGTCTGCGCCTCCCGCGCTACGTCAGCCATTTTAATATTCATAAATAGTCCCCTCGTATGGTATCACTCTATGCATAAACTAAGTATATGTTATCGTTACCATAATGTCAATAAGCGGAATGCACAAAGATTGATATTCTGATTCTATCGGAAGTATTCGCGGATCAGGTTCTGACCCGCAAAACAAAGAGTACCGCCGGGGCGAGAGTCCCGACTCCCGCCCCGGCGGTATTCTCATGGCCGTCCCAGCCATTCCTTGAACTCCTCGAACGTGATCTCTCCGCTGTCGCACTTCGCCTTCTGCTTCCGCGCCTCGGCGCTCCAGTTATAAAACCACGCCTCGCTGATCCGCCCGGCGCGTATCCAGGAAAAGCGCCGTTTGTACTCCCTGCGGTATTCCTTGAACACGTCGTCCTGGCTCTTGCGCTCCGTCCACTTCTTGATCGCGCCCCGCTCCTTGCATGTGTGGCCCCGCTCGTCCAGCGTCACGTCGCAGTACTCCGCCGTCGAGCGCGTCGTGATCATGAACCAGTGGCCGCAGTGCTTGCACTCCCGTGCCCGCAGCTCCCGCTGCACACACTGGCGGAGGTAGTAGTCGATCAGGTCATACACCGTCTCTGGATACAGCACCTCCGCGAACTCCTTCCCGTCGATCAGCTCGTAGCTGACGGGGCAGGGACGGAAGGTGAAAATGCTCAGGTCCTCTTTCGCGTTCCGGGTGTAGTAGTCCACCAGGCGCTTTTGGAAGCTTTCGTCCTTCCGGTCGATGTCCATGACCGCCTCGATCAGCGCCAGGCCCCGGCGCTGCAGCTCAAAGATCTCACTTGGAATATGGGTGACCCGCTCCCGGGGCAGCAGGTCCAGGATGTCGATCCCGTTTTTGTCGGCGTATCCAATGTCTGCGGCCAGCTGCAGGCGGTCGTACCACTCCAGGCGCGTGATTTCGAAGAAGAAGTGCGCCTGCGCCAGCTCGTCCAGATACCCCCGCATCTCGTCAGCGTACTGCTCCTCCCGCGTATGGATCAGATTGCGCCATGCATGGTCAAACTTGGCCGGCATCCCGAGGAAGGGGTGCATATCCAGATACAGCATCCGCATCAGGCCTACCGAAAACGGCAGGTCTTTTTTTGTGAGCGGCAGCGCATCAGACCCCGTCTCTCCGTAGGTGTAATACTCTCTGCCGTTCGCGGCGTAGGTCCTGAAGGTATAGTTCGGCATGATGGCATCCTCCATAATAGTCTAATCGTAGAAACAATTTTTACGAAATATCTTTACGGCGACGCAGAAATCAACCGAATTAGTAAAACTACCTTTTCTGTAATTAGTCTACACGGCGGCATGACGATTGTCAAGCAAAACATTTCACGCTTTCGTTTCTGAGGACAGAGAAAAAGAAAGATCAGAGCAGCGACTGGATGGTGAGGAGGATGCTCTCAGGAGGCGCTTACCCGAAAAAGGTTTCGGATTCGGAAAAACAAATTGTCGGAGGCGAGACAATGAAGAACTCAATCTACAAGGACTATGCAGAGCTGCCGCTGTTCCTGAACGCGGACACGGCGGCGAAGACCCTGGGGGTATCCCCGGCCAGCGGCTACGAGCTGCTCCACGAGAATGGCTTTCCCACCCTGCGGCTCGGCAGCAGGATCGTGGTGCTGAAGGAGGGGTTCATCCGCTGGGTGGAGGAGCACACGGGAGGCGCGGGATGAGCGGCACACTCTATGATAGTTCTACCCAGCGCAACTACTTTCCGCTGCCCAACAGCATTATCTCGCTGGGGCTGAAGCCGGGAGAGCCGTCGGTGTACTCCTACCTGATGTGCTGCGAGAACCGGGAGACGCCTGTCCCAGAGCATGGACGTCAAGATGCTCTCGGAGATCATCGGCCACACCACGGTTGCCACGACGCTGGATACCTATGTCCACATCACCGACACGATGCGTCAGGACGCCGCTGACAATATCGACCGGGGGATCGGAAAGCACGAGCCGAAGAAAGAGCCCCGGAATCAACCGGAGCCGGAGCCGTTTGTTCCCGGCAAGGGAAAGCGCCGGAAGCAGGGGA
>JAFUVO010000038.1 GCA_017477525.1 Oscillospiraceae bacterium
CCTCCCCCGCCCCATCGCATGAACAGCCCAGCCCGACGCCGGAGGCGCCGCCCACGGAGGCCCCGGCGGAAGAACAAAAGCCCATGGGCCAGCCCGGGGGCCGGGAGGAAGCACCCGAACAGGGCCAGCTTCCCCCGCAGGAGGGCATGGCGCGGCCCGAAGCCCGCGACAATGACGGCGAACAGCCCGACCGGCCCGATATGCCAACCGACAACGGAGCGCAGCCCGACCGCCCCGAAGCGCCCGCAGACAACGACGCACAACCTGACCGCCCCGAAGCGCCAGCCGACAACGGCGAACAGCCCGATCGGCCCGATATGCCAGCCGACAACGGAGCGCAGCCCGACCGCCCCGAAGCGCCCGCTGACAACGACGCACAACCTGACCGCCCCGAAGCGCCAGCCGACAACGGCGAACAGCCCGATCGGCCCGATATGCCAGCCGACAACGGAGCGCAGCCCGACCGCCCCGAAGCGCCCGCTGGCAACGGCGAACAGCCCGACCGGCCCGATATGCCAGCCGACAACGGAGCGCAGCCTGACAGGCCGGACAACCGCGACATGCCCGGCCCCGGCGGCCCCGGCGGCGGACACTGGCGAAATTCCTTATAGGAAATGCGTCTCACCGTGAGACGCATTTTTCGTGGCCGGGGTTTTAGGGGGCTGTTATGCTTTGCGGAAGGGCAGATACAGCAGCCCCCAGATGAGCGCGAGCATGGGGATATAGCCCAGCAGGTAGCCCGGATTGCCCAAAAATGAGGCGAACCATTCCAGCGGCGAACCGGCGGCGGGGGCCAGCAAAAACAGATAGTTGGCGCTGAAAGCCCGGTCGAACAGGTAGATCAGGCCCGCCAGCGCGGCGAGGATGGCGCAGCAGCGGGGCAGGAAACGCGGCGCGGGGCGGAAAAAGCCGCCCAATACCAGCATCAGCGGGTAGAATACCAGCAGCGTGTGGACCGCAAAGGCGACAATGCTGTGGTAGGAAAAAGCTGGGAACATGGTCCAGTCCGGGAACAGCAGCGCGAAGGCCGCGCCGGGCATACAGCAGCTGTAAAGGAAATTCCCCAGAGTCTCCCCAGGGCGGAGGCTGTGGTAAAAGGTGAAAAACACCGCCAATCCGCACAGGTGCAGCGGCAGATAATAGATGCCAAAGCCCCCCTGTACGATCAGGTTCGCGTCCTTGAGTATCTCGCACAGCAGCACCGCGCAGCCCAGCCCGCGCCGCAGGGCGCGGCGTCCCCCCTCCCCTGCCCGGCGGTAGCAGGCGCACAGCGCCGTGCCAAGCGCAAGCGCAATCAGCAGCCACTCGATATGCTCCTTCCCCCAGAGGCGGAAGCCCACCCCCGCCGGAAGGTCCTTTTCCAGGGTAAAAAAATAGTCCATGGCGCTATCCTGCCACAGGTCGAATAAAAAATCAATCATTTTCACGGGGAAACGGGTATTTTTTTCACTGTGAATGGCAAACTAACGAAAAGCGCGGCCATTTGCCTCCCCCTTCGGTACGGGGAAAAATCAAATCTTAATTACGGAGGTTTGCAAAATGCGGCGAAGCAAACAGGAATACGCGGAATATGTCAAGGAAAAGATGCCCAAATCCCCCTTGTGGAAGGACGTGCTGAAGGCTTTCGTCATCGGGGGGCTCATCTGCTGCGTCGGCCAGGGGCTTCATACGCTCTACGCCTCCTGGGGCGCGGCGGAGGAGGACGCGGGGACCTGGACCACTATCACCATGGTGTTCATCGGGGCTTTTCTCACGGGCGTCGGCGTCTACGACCGCATCGCCCGCCACGGCGGCGCGGGGACGCTGGTGCCCGTCACGGGCTTTGCCAACTCGGTGGTGTCCCCGGCGCTGGAATTTAAAACTGAGGGTTTTATTACGGGCATGGCGGCTAAAATCTTCACCATCGCCGGCCCCGTCATCGTGTTCGGCATCGCGGCCAGCGTCATCTACGGCGTGATACTGATGCTGTTCTAAAGCAACCCCCTGCCCTTTCGGGTAGGGGGTTGCTTTTTTATCCCGTGCGTCTGCGGTAGAGCGCCGCAAGGCCCAGGCCCAGCAGCAGCGCCGCCAGGGATACGCCGCTCCAAATCCAGACCTCGCTGCCATAGGCCGCGGTTTCCGCCGCGGCCTCCGCCGCGCTGTCGCCGAAGCCCTCCGGCATTGCGGGCCACCCGCCGCCGTCTGAAAAATCGAAGCCCTCCGGCGGGGTGGGGCGTTCCCCGTCCTCGCCAAAGCTGAAGCCCTCCGGCAGAGCGGGAGGTTCCCCATCTTCTCCGAAGCTGAAGCCCTCCGGCGGGGTAAACTGTCCGCCGCCTTCCTCACTGCTGCCCTGCTGTCCCCGGCGTCCGCCGCCCATTCCGCGACGGCCGCCCATACTGCCCTGTTCTCCACTGAAATCCGAACGGGGCTGCATTCCGCCGAAGTTCATGGTCCCCCCAAAGCCGCCGCTCCGGGCATCGCCGAAGGAGGCGGAGCTCTCGGTCAGGGTGATTTCCTCCACGTTGTCGCCGATAACCACAAGGTAGGTTTTGCCGAGCTCCATCTCCGGGCAGCTCAGGTTGACCGCGGAGAAGGCGCAGGGGGCGTCATAGCTGAGAAGCACGTTCCCCTCGCTGTCCTCCAGGGCCACGGTGGTCCCGGCCTCCGCGCCGGCGGAGTAGATATAGAGGATGGAGGGCTGGGTGGAGCTGCTGTCAAAGCCCTCCGCCATGGAGGAACTGCCGCAGCCGACCAGGTTTCCGCCGCTGATTTCCATGACGCCGCCGCTCTCGCTGCCCACATCCATCGCGTAGCCGCCGCCGTTGGACATGCTGACGCGGATGGTCCCGCCGCTGATATAGATGCTGCCGTTGGAGTCGATGCCGTCGGCGTCCCTGGCGTTTTCGTTGACGATGCTGAGCGTCCCGCCGCTGATGCGGATCCAGGTTTCCGCCTCTGTCTCCTCTTCCGCGGCGCTCTGCGTTGCCGCCGCGAGATCCGTGGCGGATTCCCCGCCTTCGGACTGGTGGAAGCCGCCGCGCCCGCCGAAGCCCATCATGCCGAAGCCGCCGCTGTTGCCGTTGGCGTTGAGCCCGTCGTCCGCGGGGTAGATCGTCACGTCCCCCCCGGCCTGCTCGATCGTCAGGGCCTCGATGCCCTCGTAGCACTCCGAGATGAGAATGCTCCCGCTCTCAATGTAGACGGAGGTGTCGGAGTGGATGCCGTCGTCCCCGGCGCGGACGGTCAAATCCGCGTCGCGGAAGTTGAAGGCGTCGTTGACGTGGACCGCGTCCCCGGCGCTGTCCAGCGTAATCGTGCCGCCGGTGATGACCAGGCTGTCATTGGCGTCTATCGCGTGTTTGTATGCCGCCGTGACGCTCAGGCTGCCGCCGCCGTTGATCGTGAGGTCGTCGTGGGCGAAAATCGCGCCGCCGGTGTTGTCCTCAAGGGCGTCCTCGGAGTAGGACGCCCCGCTGGAAAAGCTGTTCTCGCTCCCCTCCGCCAGCGTGAGAAAGACCTTGTCCGCCTGTTCCACCCGCAGACAGGCGTTGTCGGAGCAGGAGACCTCGACGCCGTTCAGCAGCAGCCAGACCTTCGAGTTGTCATAGGCGTCCACGCTGATGCAGCCGTCGTCCAGCCTGCCGGAGAGGACGTAGCGCCCGGCACGGGCAATGATAAGGCTGCCGTTGAGAAAGTACGCGCCGCTGCCGCTGACCGTGCCGCCGCTGCCGTCGAGGGTGATTTCCACAGCGCCGGCACTGTCCCAGCTCCCGTCGAGGTCGTTGGCGGTAAACCTGGCCGAGCCGGAGTTGGCTTCGGCGTCCTCATCCACGACCGCTTCCAGGCCCAGGACTTCGCCATTCATAAATAGAATCGTCAGAATCAGCGCAAGGACGGAGACAAGGACGCAGATCCTGTCGATATGTTTGCTGCCGGACATACGCTTATGCCATGTAGTCGCCGTTGTAGCTCACGAGGACCGCGCTCTCCACGCCGGGCAAATCGCTCAGGGCGTTGATAAATCCGGTGTTTTCGTCATTCAGCCGCACCTCGCAGCTCAGCTCTACGGCGTTCTTGCGGGCGGTTTTGCTCTTGACCACGCAGCGCTTCGTGTTGGCGGAGAGATACTCCGTGGCCTTGCGCTCGCTCTCCGCGCCGTCGCACTGGATGACCACGATATAGGGGTTGGCGTGGGACTTGCGGTTGACGAACACCAGCAAAATCACGCCGATCAGCACGCTGCCGATGACCGCCAGCGGAATCATGCCCGCCGCCAGCACGATGCCCGCGGCGATGGCCCAGAACAGGAACGCGATGTCCAGCGGCTCCTTGATGGCAGTGCGGAAGCGGACGATCGACAGAGCGCCCACCATGCCAAGGGAGAGGACCACGTTGCTGGTGACGGCGAGGATGACCAGCGTCGTAATCATGGTCAGGGCCACTAAGGTCACGCCGAAGGAGGAGGAATACATCACGCCCTGGTAGGTTTTCTTATAGACCAGGAAAATAAACATGCCCACGCCAAAGGCCAGCGCCAGCGCCAGCACCATGTCGAGGATGCTGACGCTCGTCACATTTTCAAGAAAGCTGGATTTGAAAATGTCATTGAAGCTCATGGAGATTTG
The DNA here is from genome assembly GCA_017477525.1 of Oscillospiraceae bacterium. Lineage (GTDB taxonomy): Bacteria > Bacillota > Clostridia > Oscillospirales > Oscillospiraceae > RGIG7114. The sequence continues at coordinate 4,605 of JAFUVO010000038.1, forward strand.
TTCCTTTCGATGAATTTTGGTAACTGTTCAGAACCCTTCGGGTTCTGAACAGTTACGAATTTTGAGTTTATCCCCTCCGGGGCAGAGAGAACGGAAACGTTCACCCATATATCCTGCACTGGGCGTATTTGGAAAAGGCCCCGACGCGGCGGCCGGGGGTCTGGACGCAGTCGCGGATGATGTCGGGCAGGTAGGCGTCCCACTTGACCTCCAAAATGATCGGCGCGTCCCCGGCGGGGACCGTCGGGCAGTCCGGGTTGAGGAAGTCCGTGCCCCCCAGCCCCGTCCGTATGTCATAGTCGAAGGTCACGCGCACATTCCCCGGCCCGTAAATAAAGGGCTCCCGCGTGTAGTCGACGATGGTTTTGGGGCGCATCTGCTGGTAGCGCATTTTGCAGTAGAGCTCCCGCACCAGGGGGCGGTCCGCCGCGTCCAGCATCCAGCCGATGTCCCCGTCCACGATGTTCTGTGCCTCTCCCGCGCTCAGCATGGCGCTGAACTTGGTCCCCAGGCCGTTGAGCTTGCTCTTTTTTTCCAGATGGATCAGGGACGTATCGAAGTTATAATATCGGATGCGGAACTTCTCCCGCATGTTTACCCCGTCGATTTTCTCCCGCAGGGCCCGGTCGACAGGGTTGTCGAAATACAGGCTGCGGATGAAATACTTCCCGCCCTCCGCGTGGGGGTCAGCCCTGGCCACCGCCCGGAGCCGCGCCCGGATCGAAAGCAGATCGGAGTAGCTGATCTCATGCTTCCATTCATGCCGGTAATTCAATGCTTCTCGTTCCTTTCTGCCAATTTATTGTCTGACCACATTGCGCAGTATAGCGCGGAAAACTGAAATCACGCTGAAAGGCACGGTGATTGCGTTCAGTTGTTCGTTTTAAGCGGGTGATACGGCAGTCGGCCTTCTGTCCTGATTTCTGACTTCAACAGCTCAAGTTCTCCTCTCAGATCATTCAGATAATCGCACACTGCATGAAGCGCGGGAGCAAGCGTCCCTGCGGAATACGCATTTTCCTCCATACAGTCATATAGGACATACAGAAGACTTACCCCATTGTCAAGCTTGAAGTACAATGTGGAAAGCCTGTCATAGTGTTCAAGGGAAATCATGTTTCCTTCCTCCATAGAGTGAATTATAAAGGCACTGTCAGACAAGTTCATTATAGTGTATTATAAATTCACTGTCAAGAAAAATCGGGAGGAAAAAATGTTTGGAGAAAGATTAAAGAGGATACGCAAAGAAAAAGGGTTCAGCGCGCAGCAAATGGCGGATTTGCTGCACATCGGCATTCGCAACTATCGGAAATATGAAAGCGGCGACGTAAAGCCTACGCTGGAAGGCTTCGCCGCGATCGCCGATATTTTGGACGTGCCGGCGGATGAACTGCTGGGCAGGGACGCATATATGGCAAAACGCGAAAGCGGGAAATAGGCCGCTTCTTCACACATATTTATTGTACTTCGTCGCCTCAGCCCCCTCCTGGGGGGCGGGGATGGGCGGCAAAATGCCCAGCATGGCGTCGCAGAGGCGTCCGCCGTCGCAGGGGACGGGGTAGATCGGTATCCCAAGGGCCGCAGCGGCTTCGGCGAGGGTCACGCTGTCGAGGAAATCGACCTCCTCCCGCCGGAGCATGTCGGCGGAAATGAGAAGCCGTTCCCCCAGCTCCTGCCCCCGGAGCTGGGAAATCAGGTCCGTCCCGGTGAGAAGGCCCGACACGGTGACGCTCTCGCCGTAAAAGCGGTTGATAATTGTATACACGCGCCCGTTGAGCGCGGGATATTTTTCCCTGGCCCGTTCCAGAAGCCCAGACAGCAGCGGCGCGGCGGCGGCCCCGGTGGCGATGGAGAAGGCCGCGCCGTCCGGCGGGGCGGAGCGCCCCAACGCCGCCGTGAACTCCGTTTCCAGCAGCCGCAGCATCCCCACGCCGTTTTCCAGCTGCGTGTAGTCCTCATAAAAGCCCTCCGGCGGCAGCGGCAGGCCGGCGCGCTGGTACAGCTCGTCCGAGCACCAGGCCAGGCGCGTTCCAATCTCCGAAAGGCAGGTTTCCCCAAAGCGCTCCACCGCCGCCACAGTCTCCTCCGCGCCCTCCGGCGTGAAGGGCGAGAGCGGGCACAGCCCCTCCCGATGGGCCGTCAGGCCCACGGGCACGACGGAGATGCTGGTCACGGCGGGAAACAGCCCCCGCAGCTCTTTCAGCGTCCGCAGCAGCGCCGCGCCGTCGTTGAGGCCGGGGCAGCAGACGATCTGGCAGTTCATCCGAATCCCGGCCTCCGCGAAACGGCGCATGACCTCCATGACCTCCTCCGCCCGGGGATTGCGCAGCAGCTTCCGCCGCAGCTCCGGGTCCGTGGTGTGGACGGAGATATTGATGGGCGAGACATGCAGGTCAATGACGCGCTGTATCTCCCTCCGGCTCAGGTTGGTCAGGGTGATATAGCAGCCCATGAGAAAGCTCAGCCGCGCGTCGTCGTCCTTAAAATAGATGCTCTCGCGCATCCCCGGCGGGTTCTGGTCGATGAAGCAGAACACGCAGCCGTTGGCGCAGGAGCGGGGGCGGTCCATCAGGTAGCTTTCAAATTCCAGACCCAAATCAGAACCCTCCGGCTTGCGCACGAAGACCAGGTGATGTTTTCCCCCGGCGGTATAAAATTGCAGCAGAAGGCGGGGCTCGTAGGCATAATATTTGTAATCCAGCACGTCGAGGATGCGCTTTCCGTTGACGGCCACCAGCGCGTCCCCAGGGCGCACACAGCGCCGCAGCGGGCTCGTCTCCCCGACGCTCTTGATGATGTTGTTCATTCCCTCGCCTCCTCTGAGTAATTGAATAGCGGAGGCTGTTCAGCCTCCGCTATTCAAATCGGTCACTTCGCCGCTTCGACGACAAGGACCTGTCTGCCGTTATACATGCCGCAGGCCTTGCAGGCACGGTGGGGCAGATGATAAGCGCCGCAGTTCGGGCAGGCGACGATGTTGGGTGCGGTGAGCTTCCACACGTTGCTCCGCCGCTTGTCGCGTCTCGCCTTTGAAACCTTTCTCTTGGGTACCGCCATGATAACACCTCCTCATTCCATCGCTGCTCTGGCGATTTCTCGGTTTTTCGCAGCCACCCGGCAGGGGCGCGTATCCCCGCCTTCGGGGAAAACGCGCAAAAGCCCAATGGCTACAGGTTTTTATCCAAAAGCTGTTCCAGAACAGCGAATCTTGGATCACGCTCTGTTTCGCAGCCGCAGGGGCCTTCGTTGAGATTTTTGCCGCAACGGGGGCACAGCCCCAGGCAGTCGGGGCGGCAAAGGCACTTCATGTCCGTATCCAGAAGGAAGCTCGCGGAAATCACATCGTCCACGTCGACGCCGTCCCCATCCAGGGGGTACAGCTCCCCGTCGTCCCCGTCCTCCGCGTCCGCGGCAAGGGGGACCTGCGCCTCAAAGAGCCGCGATACCGGAAACTCCACGCCGCAGCGGTCGCAGACGTAGACCATCGAAACCGGCATTTCCGCCCGCAGGTTGAGAAGCCCCGCCGTGTTGTCCACGCGCCCAACCGCCCGGAGGGGCGCGGTAAAGCGGGTAATCGAGGGCGCGAGCAGCGCCTCCGGGTCGAGGACCGTTTCAAACCCCTTCGACTTCCCCGGCATTTCAATGATGTCTCTCAAGTCAAGCCACATAGGCGCGTCCTTTTTCCCTGCCACAAAATACGGGCCTTTCCTACAGTTGCCAAAACATTATAAGGGATAGTTTATCGAATGTCAATAGAAAAATACATTGACAGGGGCGCTTTTTTCCTTCATAATACGAGCTATGAAAGAATTAACGATCAAAACCAACGACGCCGGACAGCGCCTGGACCGCTTTCTCGGCAAGGCCGTGCCGCTGCTCCCGGACTCCCTGCTGCAAAAATATATCCGCACCAGGCGCGTCAAGGTCAACGGCAGGCCCGCGAAGCGGGATTACCGCGTGGCGGCGGGGGATACCGTGGCGCTGTATATCCGGGACGAGTTTTTCGAGGCGCCGCGGGAGGAAAACTCCTACTTAAAAATCGCCGTCCCCCGGCTGGATATCGTCTATGAGGACGAAAACCTCCTTCTGGCGGACAAGCGCCCCGGCGTGCTCTGCCACAGCGCCGGGAAATGGGACTACAACACGCTTTTGGCAAACATCCAGGCTTACGCCTTCCAGAAGGGCGAGTGGGACCCCAGGGGGGAACATTCCTTCGCCCCGGCGCTGTGCAACCGCATAGACCGCAACACCGGCGGCATCGTCATCGCGGCGAAAAACGCGGAGGCCCTGCGCCTTGTCAACGAAAAAATCCGCGACAGGGAGATAGAAAAGCGCTATCTCTGCGTCGTCCACGGACGTCCCAAGCCCCCGGAGGGGCGTTTGGAGGGCTTTATTTTTAAGGACGCGAAGAAAAACCAGGTCTACGTCAGGGACAAACCGGAGCCGGGGGCGCGAACGGCGGTGACGGACTACCGCCTGCTGCAGAGCCGGAACGGCCTGAGCCTCGTGGAATGTACGCTGCACACGGGCCGGACCCACCAGATCCGCGCCCAGATGGCCCACGCCGGCTGGCCTCTGCTGGGCGACGGGAAATACGGCAGCGAACGGGAGAACCGCCGCCGGGGCGAGACAGAGGGCCAGGCCCTCTACTCCTATGCCCTGCGCTTTGTGTTCCCCACGGACGCCGGGATGCTCAATTACCTGCGCGGGCGGGAGTTCCGGGTGGAGAAGGTTGATTTTGTGGAAAAGTATTTTCCGCCCTGAGCCGGATGGACCGGAAAAGAAAGGCGCAGCCTTGCAGCGTCAAGCGTAAAAAAACAGCCATTTTCAGAAAGGAACCGCAATTTTGAACCACATTGAAACCGAAATCAGCCGCCGCCGGACCTTCGCGATCATCAGCCACCCGGACGCGGGCAAGACCACGCTGACCGAAAAGCTGCTGCTGTACGGCGGGGCCATCCAGTCCGCCGGCAGCGTCAAGGGCAAGAGCGGCGACCGCCACGCGGTCAGCGACTGGATGGAGATCGAGCGCCAGCGCGGCATTTCCGTGACCAGCTCCGTCCTGCAATTCGAGTACCAGGGCTGCTGCGTCAACATCCTCGACACGCCGGGCCACCAGGATTTTTCCGAGGACACCTACCGCACACTGATGGCAGCGGACAGCGCCGTCATGGTCATCGACGCCGCCCGGGGCATCGAGCCTCAGACCCGGAAGCTGTTCCGGGTGGTCTCCCGCCGGGGCATCCCCATCCTCACCTTCATCAACAAGATGGACCACGAGGCCCGCGACCCCTTCGAGCTGCTCAGCGAGCTGGAAACCGAGTTCGGCATCGCCACCTACCCGATGAACTGGCCCGTCAGCTGCGGCGTGACCTTCCGGGGCATCTACGACCGCCAGTGCCGGGAGATGCTGACCTACGGCGACCACCACGGCGGCGCGAAAAAATTGGAGACGGTGCGCTGCCCCATCGACGACACGGCGGCGCTGGACGCGCTGATCGGGGAGCGCTTCCGCGCCGAGCTGACCGACGCGGTGGAGCTGCTGGACGGGGCCGGTTCGGACTTCGACCTGGACGCCATCCATAACGGGAAGCTCAGCCCCGTGTTCTTCGGCTCCGCGCTCCACAACTTCGGCGTGGAACAGTTTCTTGACAGCTTCCTGAAGCTCACCACCCCTCCCCTGCCCCGGAAAACAGCGGACGGGGAGACTGTCGACCCGATGAAAGAGGGCTTTTCCGCCTTCGTGTTCAAAATCCAGGCCAACATGAACAAGGCCCACCGGGACCGGGTGTCATTCTTGCGGGTCTGCTCCGGGCGCTTTGAACGGGGAAAGGAATATTACCACGTCCAGGGCGGCAAGGCCCTCCGCCTCAGCCAGCCCCAGCAGCTCATGGCGCAGGCCCGCGACATCGTGGATGAAGCCTACGCCGGGGATATTCTGGGCGTATTCGACCCGGGCCAGTTCTCCATCGGGGACACGGTCTGTGAAGTCGGCCGGGATATCCGCTTCTCCGGCATCCCCACCTTCGCCCCGGAGCACTTCGCCGTGATCGAACAGGTCGACTCCATGAAGCGGAAGCAGTTCGCCAAAGGCATGACGGAAATCGCCCAGGAGGGCGCGATACAAATCTTCTTTTACCCCAACAGCGGCATGGAACAGGTGGTCGTGGGCGTCGTGGGCGTACTGCAGTACGACGTGCTGCGCTTCCGCATGAAGAGCGAGTACGGCGTGGAGTTCCGCCAGCGGGACCTGCCCCATGAGTTCATCCGCCGGGTGGGCAACCCGGACTTCAGCGCCGCGGACTACAACCTCCCCAGCGACGTGCTCTGGGTCAGGGACGTCCGCCAGCGGGACCTGCTGGTGTTCAACGGCCAGTGGACAGTCCGCTGGGCCGCCGAGAAAAACCCCGGCCTGGTATTGTCCGAATTTTATGAGGAGATCGAATCTGCGTAATCAGTGGTTCATCTCATCCTTCACTTTTTGCGCCAATATTCTTATATTAAGGCCCCGCCCTTCGGACGGGACCTTAAACTATGGACAAAGCCTCGCGGAGTTCGCGCCGGAATTATGCAGCCGCATCTTCGTATACAGTTGACATAATGTATTTTTTCGACTTTATCATGTCATAATTCGACACTTAAAAAACGGCAAAAAGACCCGAAAATCGCAATTTCGGCATTTTGCATAAACTATATATTGATATATTTCCCTATAAAAACGCTATTATTTAACTATATATAGTGTATTTGTAAAATAATACAAAAAACATACGTCATTTTTAACATTTTCGTCATTGATTTGTTGCTTTTTGTTCCTTTATAATATTAGTACGATTACATGCGCTATTTCATGCGGAGAAAGGGGGCTGACGGAGTGAAGCGCATTCGCCATCTTCTCTGTTGCTTTACCGTCCTTTTCCTGGGGCTGTGTCTATGTCCACCCGTGTCCGCATCCCCCGGAAGCGAGGGCGAAAACCGTGTGCTGTCCTGTACGGAGGTTCCTCTGTATCTGGACGCGGAATATCTCGGCTCCGGCTTTCTGCTGGACTCCGTGACCTATGTGCCTCTGCTGACGTTCACGGAATACATGCTGGGCCATGCGTGCGCCGTATCCTGGGACCAGGACACCGACACCGCCGTCCTCAGCGCCGACGGCCTGGAGCTGACCGTCACCGACGGAAGCGGCTATATGACGGTCAATGAACGCTGCCTCTATTTTGAGAAGGGCATTTACAATGTCAACGGCACCCTTCTTGTGCCGGTACGCGCCCTGGCGCGGGTGTTCTGCCTTGGCGTGGAATGGGACGAGGAGCGCTGGACCGTGCTGCTGGACGGCGGCGAACGGGGCCTGTTCCCCTCCGGCGGGGAGTATTACAGCAGCGACGATCTCTATTGGCTCTCCCGCGTGATCTTCGCGGAGGCCAACACCCAGCCGTTGCCGGGCATGATCGGCGTGGGAAACGTGGTGCTCAACCGCATGGGCGATGAGAGCGGCTGCTTTGGCAGAACGATCTTCGATGTGATTTTCCAGCCCGGCCAATTCGACGTGGTCCGCAACGGCACGATTTACAACGCGCCCAGCGAGGACGCAGTCGTCGCGGCCAAGCTCTGCCTGGAGGGCTACAACACGGTGGGCGACAGCAAATGGTTCGTCAATCCCAGAATCGGGATTGCAAGCTGGATGTGGTGCAACAAGACGCTGCAATGCTCCATCGCGGACCATACGTTTTTCCGCTGAACGGTAATATCATCTCAAATCGGCCCGCCTCCGGCGGGCCTGCTTTTTTGCCAGAATTTTTCACGCTTTGGTATAGTTTTCTCCCGGCCGGAAACAATAATTCCGTACCATTTCGTTGTTCTGGGGAGAATTGTGCCATGACATATGAGAAAAACGGCCTGTTTGTGGAGGAAGCCCGGCTGGAAGGCTTCGCGGAGAATTTCGCGCGGGGGCTGCGGCCCGACGGCGTGTGCGGGGGCAGGCGCGCGGCGATGGAGCTGCGGCGGAACCTGCGCCTGCTTGCGGACTGCCGCGGCGCGCTGGAGGAGCGCTGGAAGGACACCCAGGCCATCCCCGGCGCGGTGCGCTGGCTGCTGGACAACGCCTATCTGGCGCAGCGGGAGGGGCAGCTGGCGGCAGCGGAGCTGGCGGCGGCGGGGGGGTTGCGTTCCTCCGGCGGCGCGCTGATCGTCCTCTCCGCCTGCGAATCGCTGGTGCGCTCCGGCCTCGGCCAGCTCACGGAGGAGCGGATGCGCCTGTTTCTGGACGGCTTTCAGAGGGAGCTGGTGTTGGAGCGGGCGGAGCTTTCCGTGTTTGCCGCCGGCCTCCGCCGCGCCCTGATCCTGCGCCTGCTGCGGCTGTGCGCGGCGCTGGAACGGGAGGACGGCGAGGGCGCGGGGGCGGAGGCTGAACGGGTGTTCGGCTCCCTCCGCCGCCTCTCCATGACGGACCTGGGTCCGCTGCTGGAACAGGCGGACTATGTGGAACAGGTTCTGCGGCGGGACCCGGCGGGCGTCTACCCCCTTATGGGGGAATCCAGCCGGGCCTATTACCGCTTCCGCCTCTCCCGCGCGTCGCGGCGGGCCGGGCTGCCGGAGGCGAAGGCCGCCCAAAAGGTCCTGGCGCTGGCCCAGGCCGGGGAGGGACGCCGGCGGCATGTGGGCTGGTGGATTCTGAACGAGCCCATCGGGAGGTCCCCCCGCTCCCGGAAGGGCGGCGGCTACATCGCCGCGAACCTTCTCTGCACCCTCTCCCTCTCCCTGCTCGCAGGATTCCTCACCCGGAGCATCCCCGCCTTTCTCCTGCTGCTGCTCCCGGTCTCGGAGCTGGTGAAGGGGGCGCTGGACTATCTGCTGCTGCGCCTGACCAGGCCGGTACATGTCCCCCGGCTGGAATTGAAGGATGGGCTCCCCCCCGAGGGGCGGACCCTGCTCGTGGTCTCCACCCTCCTGACGGACCGGGACAGCGGACCCGCCGCCGCGCGGCGGCTGGAGGAATGTTATCATCTGAACCGCGACGCGGGGGCCGAGCTGCGCTTCGCCGCCCTGGCGGATTTTCCCGACGGCGCGGCAGAGGAATACCCGGACCAGGCGGAAATCCTCAACGCGGCAGTGGAGGCGGTCGAAACGCTGAACCGCCGCTACGGCGGGGGCTTTTATCTGCTGGCGCGCCCGCGGGTGAAAAACGCGGACGGGCGCTGGTCCGGCTGGGAGCGCAAGCGCGGGGCGCTGCTGGAAACCATGCGCCTGCTGCGGGGGCAGCCCTCCGCCGTCACCATCGCCGCCGGGGACCGGGCCGGTCTGGATGGCGTCGCCTACCTGCTGGCGCTGGACGCCGACACCCGCCCCGGCCCCGGCACGGCCCGGGAACTGGCGGGCGCGATGCTCCACCCCCTCAACACCCCGGAGGTGGACCCGGAACAGGGGCTTGTCAGCGCCGGCTACGGCATCCTGGCCCCGCGCATCGGCACCGCGCTGGCGGACGCGGGGAGCACGGACTTCGCCCGCTGCTTCGCCCCGCGGGGCGGCGCGGACCCGTATGAGAGCGCCTGCAGCGAGCTGTATATGGACCGCTGGGGGCGCGGCGGCTTCGCCGGCAAGGGGCTGATCTCCATCGACGCCTACCTGCGGTGTATGGGAGAGCGCGTCCCGGAGAACCTGATGCTCTCCCATGACGCGGTGGAGGGGGCTTTTCTGAGGGCCGGCTTCGCCGGCGAGGTGGAGTTCACCGACGGCTGGCCGGGGCGGGCGCTGCCCTACTACGCCCGCCTGGAGCGCTGGGTCCGGGGCGACTGGCAGAACCTCCGCTGGCTCTTCCGGCCCGGACGGATGCTGCCGGATTTGGAGCGCTGGAAGCTCTTCGACTCCCTCCGCCGCTCCCTGGTCCCGCCGGCCACCCTGGCGGCCCTCGCCCTGGGCCTGGTGCTGCCGGGCGTGGGCCTCACCGTGGCCGCCGCGGCGGCGGGGCTGACGTTGCTGCGGGAGCTGGCCGCGGCCCTTGTCCGGGAGCTGCTGCGCCGGGAATCCACAGGGGGTGAGTGCTACGC
>JAFUVO010000076.1 GCA_017477525.1 Oscillospiraceae bacterium
ACCATCCGGGCGGACCGCCGTCCGGGACCGTGTGAAGACGCGGCTGGTTGTCTTTCGCGTGCTGGCGGCCATTCTGGTCGTGTGCGCCGCGTTGTCCGAACGGCTCTGCCCTTATGACCCGTACCGGCAGGACCTGGACAACGCCCTGGCCGCGCCAGGCCCGGCGCACATCCTCGGCACGGACCGCTACGGGCGGGACATGCTCTCCCGCGTCATCGCGGGCAGCCGGACCAGCATCTTTTCCACGCTCCTGCTGGTAGCGGTCATCACGGCGCTGGGGACCGGCATCGGCGTCTTCTGCGGCTGGCACGGGAAGTGGATCGACACCGTGCTGATGCGCATTTCCGACATGTTCCTCGCCTTCCCCGGCCTGGTGTTCGCCCTGGCGGTGGCGGGGGTGCTGGGCGGGGGCTTACAGAACGCGATCATCGCCCTTGCGGCCATCTCCTGGCCCAAATACGCCCGCATCGCCCGCAGCCAGACCCTCGCACAGAAGGAAAGGCCCTATCTCAGTGCCGCGCGGCTGGCCGGCTGCGGCGCCGGGGGCATCATCTTCCGGCACATCCTCCCCAACATCATCGGGCCGATTCTGGTCACCTCCATGCTGGACACCGGCACCATGATGATGGAGCTGGCGGGGCTGAGCTTCCTGGGCCTCGGCGCGAAGCCCCCAACGCCGGAGTGGGGCAGCATGATGAGCGATACCCGCAGCCTCATCACCACCGTTCCCTGGGTCACCTTCGCCCCCGGCCTGGCCATCTTCGTCTCGGTCATGATTTTCAACCTCCTGGGCGATACCGTCAGGGACTACGCGGACCCGAAAGCAAGGGGGCGCTGATATGGGAGAAATACTGCGTTATGAGCATGTGGATATCTCCTACAACGGCCGTCCCGCGGTCCGGGACCTGAGCTTTACCCTGGACGAGGGCGAAATTCTGGGCATCGTGGGCGAGAGCGGCAGCGGCAAATCCACGCTGCTCAAAGCGGCTATGGGCCTGCTGGGCCGGGATGGTCTGGTGACCCGGGGGGATATCTGGTATAAGGGGAAAAACCTCCCCGATTTGAAAGAGAAGGAACTGCGCCGGCTCAACGGGCCGGAGCTGGCCATGATTTTCCAGAACGCGGGGGCCTCCTTCTGCCCCATCCGCACCGTGGGCGCACAGCTCTACGAGGGCATGGCCGAGCACGGGGCGATTTCCAAAGCGGAATTTCGCGCCCTGGCCGTGGAGCTGCTGCAAAAGCTGGGCTTTGAAAACGGCGGACGGATTTTGGACAGCTACCCCTTCGAGCTCTCCGGCGGGATGCAGCAGCGCGTCGGGATCGCCTGCGCCATGCTGATGAACCCCTCCGTCCTTTTGGCGGACGAGCCCACAAGCGCCCTGGATGTGTCCGTCCAGAAGCAGGCGGTGGAGGAAATGCTGCTGGCGCGGAAAAACTTCGGCGCCTCCATCATCATCGCCACCCACAACATCGGCGTCGTCGGCGCCATGGCCGACCGGGTGCTGGTGATGCGAAACGGCGCGGCGGTGGAGTACGGCGAGACGGCCCAGGTGCTGGAACGCCCCCGGGAAAACTACACGCGCATGCTCATGTCCGCCGTCCCGCGGCTGCGGAGGTGAGGGGGATGGAGACAATTTTAAAGGCGGAAAACCTCACCAAGGTTTTTTCCCGCCCCGGACAGCCGGACTTTACCGCCGTGGACCACATCAGCTTCGAGCTCCGGCGCGGCGAATGCCTGGGGCTCATCGGCGAATCGGGCAGCGGAAAGACCACGGCGGCCAGCATGATCACCCGTCTGCTGGACGCCACCGAGGGCCGCGTTCTTTTGGACGGCAGGGATATCACGAATCTCTCCGGCCGGGCGCTGCGGGAGGTTTACCGCAACATGCAGATGGTGTTCCAGACGCCGGCGGAGTCCTTCGACCCCCGGCGGACGCTGGGCGACGGTATCGGCGAGAGTCTGCGCAACAGCGGCATGGGCCGCGCAGCGGCGAAGGCTGAGACGGCGCGGCTGTTGGAGCTCTGCGGGCTGAGCGCCGAATTTTCCGGGCGATACCCCCACCAGGTCAGCGGGGGGCAGTGCCAGCGGGCCGCCATCGCCAGGGCCCTGGCGGTGAAGCCAAAGCTGCTCATCTGCGACGAGGCCACAAGCGCCCTGGACGTAACCATTCAAAAGGAGATCATCGCGCTTTTAAACGAACTGCGGGGCCGGGAGGGCCCGGACCTCTCGATTCTGTTCATCTGCCACGACATCGCCCTGGTACAGCAGTTCTGTGACCGCGTTCTGGTGCTCTTCCATGGCGCGATCGTGGAGCAGGGCGCTCCCGACGAGGTGATCCGGCATCCGAAGGACGCTTACACCCAGCGGCTGATTGAAAGTATATTATAATTATGTTTGCTTTCTCCCCCGAGGGGGAGAAATGCCGGACCAAACGCAAACAACAAGGAGGCATCTATGGAAGTCATCAAGCAGCGCATCACGCGCTACTGGTCCCAGCGGGCGGAGGCGTTCCAGACCCAGCGCATCCGGGAGTTTGGGGACGAAAAACACGCGCGCTGGCTGCGGGAGCTGGGCCGTTACATCCCCGGCGGGCGTCCTCTCCGGGTGCTCGATCTGGGCACGGGGACGGGCTTTTTCGCCTTTGTCCTGGCGGCGAAGGGGCACGAGGCCACCGGCATCGACCTGACGCCGGATATGATCGAGCGGGCGAGGGAGACGGCGGAAATTCTCGGGCTGGACGCGGATTTTTTTGTGATGGACGCGGAGCAGCCGGAGTTTGAGCCGGAGAGCTTCGACCTGCTGGTGACCCGGAACCTCAGCTGGACGCTGCCCCACTTGGGGAAAGCCTATCGGGAGTGGTACAAGCTCCTGAAGCCCGGCGGGGTGCTGGTCAACTTCGACGCGGACTACTGCCGCGCCCTCGAGGAGGGGCAAGATGAGGGGGAATTGCCCGCCAACCACGCCCACAAGTTGGTGGACCCGGCGCTGCAAAAGGAGAACGACGACATTTCGATGGAGCTCTTCGCCTACCAGATGCCCCGGCCACAGTGGGACGTGCAGCTGCTGATCGAGGCGGGCTTCGAGCGGGTGAGCGTCGACATGGGCGTCTACCGCCGCGTCTACCGGGAGATCGACGAGTTCTACAATCCCACCCCCATCTTCGCCATCGCGGCATACAAGTGATAAAGCAGCCCCCCTGTGAGCCGTCGGAAGCGACAGGGGGGCCGCCGGAAACCTGACAGGCGGCGGAGAATCCGCCTCTGCCGCCTTCAGTATACCCTGCCTTGCGGAAATATGCAAGAAAGAATCTGGAGGAACGAAATGAAAAAGCTTCCACCCATCCTGCTGGCGCTGTGCCTCGGCCTCAGCCTGCTCAGCGGCTGCGGCAACGGCGGAACCGGCGGCAGTCCGGCCCAGAGCGTCCCGGCGGCGAAAAAATCTCTGGTCATCGGCGACACCACCTTCAACGCGGAGAACTGGGAGGAGTCCATCGACCCCCACCGCACCTATAACGGCTGGCCCTGCATCCGCTATGGCGTGGGCGAGACGCTGGTACGCTACACGGACACCATGGAGCTGGAGCCCTGGCTTGCCATCTCCTGGGAAAACGACGGCAAGCTCACCTGGACGATCACCCTGCGGGACGGCGTGAGTTTTTCCAGCGGCCGGAAGATGGACGGCGCGGCAGTCAAGCAGTGCCTGGAGCACCTGCTGGAAAACCATGACCGGGCCCCCGGCGACACAAAGATCACGGCAATCGAAGCGGAGGGCCAGGGGCTGACCATCACCACCTCCGAGCCGAACCCCGCCCTGATGAACTACCTCGGTGATCCCTACGGCTGCATCATCGACGTGGACGCCAGCGACTTTGAAACCGGCGTGGCCGTGGGCACCGGCCCCTATGTGGCGCTGGACATGGTCACGGACGACCACCTGACCCTGGCGAAAAATGAAACCTACTGGAACGGTACGCCGAAGTTGGATGAAATCACCATCCGCACCCTCTCCAACGGAGACACCCTCTCCGCCGCCCTGCAGGCCGGGGATATCGACGCCGCCTACGGCATGGCCTATGAAGCCTATCCGAATTTTGAAAACCCCAACTACCAGTTTTCCAGCATCCAGACCTCCCGCGCCTTCTTCGGCTCCATGAACATGCAGAGCCCCGTTATCCGGGACCCCGCAGTGCGGAAGGCGGTTGCCATGGGCATCAACAAGGACGGCTTTGTGTCAACGCTGCTGGACGGCCACGGCGTGGCGGGCAACGGCGCCTTCCCCGACGGCTTCTCCACCTTCGGCGGCGAGAAAATCCACACCGAGGGCTACGACCCCGAAGAGGCGAAGGCTGTGCTGGAAGCCGCGGGCTGGGTGGACACGGACGGCGACGGCATTCGGGAGAAGGACGGCACGAAGCTGGTGATCCGCTGGCTGACCTACCCCAGCCGCCAGGAGCTGCCATTGCTGGCCGAGTCCGTCCACGCCTCCCTCAAGGAGATCGGCATCGACGTGGACATCAACTGCACCGCCAACCGCCGCGAGTTCCTGGCGGATATGGGCAGCTGGGATATCTACGCCTCCGCCCTGGTCACGGCCCCCTCCGGCGACCCGCAGTACTTCTTGACCACCAGCTGCCTGCCCGGTATGAGCTACAACTTCGGCGCGTATGAGAACGAACATGTCAGCGCGCTGATCGAGCGGCTCTCCACCGAGTTTGACACCGCAAAGCGCTCCCAGCTGGCCATTGAGCTGCAGCAGGCCATCCTGGACGACAACGCCTATGTCTTCTGCTCCTTCCTGCAGATGAACATGATCTCCAAAGCCAACGTCACGGGCTGGACCGCCCACGCCTGCGACTACTATGAAGTCACCGCGGACCTCGATATTCGTTAATGCGGAATCCCCCGCCCTCCGGGCGGGGGATTCCGCATTAAGCTTTTATTTCGCCTGTTTGATGGACAGGCTGATCCGCTTTTTCTTCTCGTCCACGTCCAGCACCACCACCTTTACCACGTCGCCCACGGAGAGCTTTTCCGACGGGTGTTTGATAAAGCGGTCCGAGATTTCGGAGATATGCACCAGTCCGTCCTGGTGGACGCCGATGTCCACAAAAGCGCCGAAGTCGATGACGTTGCGCACCGTCCCGCTGAGCACCATGCCCGGCTTCAGGTCGGAGATTTCCAAAACGTCCGTGCGCAGCACCGGCTTGGGCAGCTCGTCGCGGATATCGCGTCCCGGCTTCATCAGCTCCCCCGCCACGTCGGTCAGCGTGGGGACGCCCACGCCCAGCTCCTCCGCCGCCCGCTCCGGGCCGTACTGCTTGAGCCAGCCGGCAAGCGACAGCAGCCGCCCCGCCCTGACGTCCTCGTCCGTGTGGCCGCTGAGCTTCAACAGCTGCTCCGCCGCCTTGTAGCTCTCGGGGTGCACCGCCGTGTTGTCCAGCACGTTTTTGCTCTCCGGCACCCGCAGGAAGCCCGCGCACTGCTCAAAAGCCTTGGGGCCAAGCTTTGGCACCTTTTTCAGCTGCGTCCGGGAGGTAAAGGCCCCGTTTTCCTCCCGGTAGGCCACGATATTTTTCGCCGTTGCCGCCGTCAGGCCGCTGACCCGCCGCAGGAGCGAGGGCGAGGCGGTGTTGACGTCCACGCCCACCGCGTTCACGCAGTCCTCCACCACCGCGTCCAGGGCCGCGTCCAGCTCCTTCGGCGGCATGTCGTGTTGGTACTGCCCCACGCCGATGGCCCGGGGCTCGATTTTCACCAGCTCCGCCAGCGGGTCCTGCAGCCTTCGGGCAATCGAGACTGCGGAACGCAGATTCACGTCAAACTGGGGAAATTCCTCCGCCGCCAGGGGGCTGGCGGAGTAGACGCTGGCCCCGGCCTCCGAAACGATCATATAGCTCAGATGGGCCCCGCGCTCGTTCTCCCGGCGGATCAGCTCCACCGCCGCCTGCTCCGTCTCCCGGCTGGCGGTGCCGTTGCCGATGGCGATATGCTCCACCCCGTGCTTCCGAACCAGGACGCCCAGTGCCTCGATGGCCTCCTGCTTCTGCCGCTCCCCCAGCGTCGGGTACACCACCGCGGTGTCGACAACCTTGCCGGTCCCGTCCACCACGGCCACCTTGCAGCCCATGCGGTAGCCGGGGTCAAGGCCCATGGTGACCTTCCCCTTGACCGGCGGCTGCATCAGCAGCGGTTTCAGGTTCAGCGCGAATTGGGCGATGGCCCCCTCGTTGGCCTTCTCGGTCAGCTCAGAGCGGGTCTCCCGTTCCAGCGAGGGGAACAGCAGGCGGTCATAGGCGTCCTCCGCCGCC
>JAFUVO010000039.1 GCA_017477525.1 Oscillospiraceae bacterium
AAAATCCCATCCCCGCGCCCTCCGGCGATGCCCAGCGCGGCGGCGGCTACGGTCTCCTCCGCGTTCGTGTCCATAAAGGGCCCTTCGCCGCGCCAGTCCGCCAGCGGGCGTCCGGTAGCGTCCCGCACCAGGGCTTCCAGCCCTTTTCCCGTAGCGCGACACAGCGTTTGCACCGCCAGGGCGCAAAAGTCCTCCCGGGTGATGCCGCCGCGATAGAGGTTTTGCAGCCGCGCCGGGACCAGTCCTGCGCTGACTGCTTCCCGCAGCTCATCAAGGGCCCAGTCATCCGCGTCCCCTGCCTCCGGCAGCGGCGGAGCGTATTCCAATCGCGCGAAGCCGCACAGGCCGCCCTGCCGCAGCACCACATATTCCTCGGGGGCCCTGGCAACCTGCGTACTGTCCTCGTTCGTCTGGAAGTAGACGGAACGGTCCAGGGGGATGTCGGAATACAGCCTGCCGTCCCGGTCAATCAGCATGACCTGACGCCCGTCCCAGACGGCCGCAAGGCCGTTCTTGAACATCGTGGCGTTCATAAACTGCGCCTCGACCGCCACCTCCAGGGTTTCCGTATCCAGATAGCCGTATTTTCCGCCCTCCCGGAACAGGATCCGCCCCTCGGAGGACTGGCCGAGAATCTCATAGCGGAAGGGGATGACAGTCTCCCCCCGGCGGTCGATAGCCCCGTAGTAGCCGTTTTTCGCCACCATCGCCAGCCCTGTCTCCCCGAACACCGCGTAGCCGGTGTAGACATCGCTGCGCCAGTAGGCCGTGTACTGCGGCTGGATGACCCACTGGTAATTTCTGTCCATAAAGCCCAGCAGATAGCTCGACTCCCCGCTGCTCCAATCCGTCGTACACTGCCAGACCGGGGCAAGCCCCCGGTTGAAGGGGAGGGTGGCGGCAATAAAGGTGTCAATATTTCCGCCGCTGCTGCGCATGTAGAAGTTGTGGACCACCGTTCCGGCGGCGTCCACCCAGCCCACCAGGCCCTCCATCCGGCCCTCCGCCGGGGCCAGCCCCTCGTTCATCGGTCCGGCGGCGTGGTCCAGCTCCCCGGCCAGAGGCAGGGAAGCCCCATCCGCGCCAAAGAACTGCCCGCCCAGCCCGGGAATCGTGACGCGGACGAATCCGTTGTGGTATACCAGCTCCGAGGGGAGGAAAATGTCAGGCACCACCACGGCGCCGCGCTCCGTGGTCTGGGGGTCCGTATAGGAGAAGGGCACATAATTCCCCTCCGCGTCGACGCGGCCCAGGTCATAGTAGTTGTATTCTATTGTATTGCCGTTGGCCAGCTCGTAGACGTTCTGCTCCACGATGTTGGGCGAAACCACGGCATAGCCCTCGCTGAAATCATAGGCGCGCTCATATTGGAACGGAATCACGGTCTGCCCCTCCGTGTCGATATATCCCCACTTGCCGTCCCGTTTTACGGCGGCGAGCCCCTCGCTGAATGGCTCCGCGTCCTCATATTGCGGACTTATAACCGTTTCCCAGCGCAGTGTTCCCCGTGTCTCCGGCTCCGCCGCCGCGGGGGCGGAGAGAGCGGCGCAGCCGGCCAGCGCCAGGGCCAGGGAGAGCAGGCGTCGTTTCATATCGTTACCTCCGGAATCATACACATTGGCGGTGCAAAGTATATCATCCTCTCCCGGGAAATGCAAGCGCGGAAATCCGCAATTTTCTTGCAATTCCGGCATGTTCGGGGTAAAATGGGAGCATTCAGAAAAATACAAGGAGGCATGACCATGGCGACAACCAGATATCCCGAGAAGTTCACGCGCAAGGACTACCGCAGCAGCCCGCCGGAGGCGCGGGACACGCTCATTGAAGCCCTGCTCCGGGCGATGACCCGGGAGGAAAAGCTGCGTATGCTGGGCGGCGCGAAGGAGCCGGAGGACAAGGGAAAGATCGGCAATGCCGGCTACCAGTGGGGCGTCCCCCGCCTCGGTGTGCCGGAAGTGGTGATGTACGACGGACCCGCGGGCATCACCGGCATCGTGGAGACCACGGGGCTGCCCCAGCCCAGCCTGCTGGGCTGCACCTGGGACGACGAGATGGCCTACGCCTTCGGCCAGGTGGCGGCCAGCGAGTGCGCCTCCTGCTCCGGGAATTTCCTGCTGGCCCCCCAGCTGGACGTGATCCGCTCCCCGCATTTTGTCCGCAACAAGGACATGAAATCCGAGGACAGCTACATGGCCGCGCGGATGGGGGTGCAGGAGACCCTCGGCGTCCAGGCCAACGGCGCTGTGGCCACCATCAAGCATTTCGCCGCCGCGAACCTCTTCGGCCCCGACTTCCTCCACTACCCGAAGGAGCTGGTGGACGAGCAGACCCTCCACGAGACCTACTGCCGCAGCTTTGACGCCGCCATCCACGAGGGCAGAGCCGGCAGCGTGATGAACGCCTACAACGACGTCAACGGGAACTACTGTTCCGCCAACCGGGAGCTTTTGGTGGACATCCTGCGGGAGCAGTGGGGGTTCCGGGGCAGCGTCATGAGCGACTGGGGCAGCGTCCACGAATTTACGCTGAACCGTGGCATGGACATTGAGATGCCTTACCCCGCCTTCAACTCCGAAGCGCGCATCGGCAAAAACATCGCCCGGGGGCGCATGGAGGAAGCGCGCATTGACGAGGCCGTGCGCCATATCCTCTACGGCATGTCCTCCATCGGCCTGCTTGGCCTGGTGAAGCTGGACGAAAACGGCGAGGTGCTCGAAGACCCGGAGCACAGCCAGCCCATCCAGATGGAGTGGTACTACGACGCGGACGTGGACGCGGGAATGCTGGAGCGCAACGCGGAAATCGCCGCCCGGATCGTCCGGGAGGGGGCCGTGCTGCTGAAAAACGAGGGCGCCGCCCTCCCCCTCCGGCCAGCGGACGGGGGGAACACGGTGCTGACCGGCCTCGGCGCGGTGTATCCCATCTGCGGCCAGGCCCAGGAGCGCTCCTTCGGCCGTCTGGAACGGATGCTGTCGGGGGCCGAGGCCCTGAAGGAGCTCACGGGGAAGGATTTCCCCGCCTTTGCGGGCATTGACTACGCCGGCGAAACCATCCCCGCTGAGGCCCTGTTCCAGGACGAGGGCTGCTCCCGGCCCGGTCTGGTCCGCAGCTACGGGATTCTGGACGCGGACCGCGATCTGCTGAAGCAGGACGCCGGCCCCGGCGGCGCGGGCGGGGCCTTCCTGGGCGCGAAGCTGACCGACGAGGACGGCGAGCCCGTCGACACCGGGCTTTCCAGCTACAACTCCGCCGAGGAACGCCAGAACAGTGAAACGCTGGGAAAATTCTGCTGTGTCGACGGGCGGATCGACTTCACCTGCGGCACGGACGAAGCCGGACATATCATCAAAAATTACCGCAACGGCCCCAACGGCACCGCCTTCGGCGAGGAGGAGAGCTATACCTGGAAGGGTTTCATCAAGGCCCCGGAGAGCGGGGAATACAGCCTGATTTTGCAGTGCGTCGGCGGCCGGGCCAGCTTCTTCCTCAAAACGGAGGAGGGCTGGACCATGCCGGGACAGAGCCAGATGCGCGAATGGGCCCAGTGGCCCTGGGAGTCCACCATCTGCTCCCGGGAGGGCATGGGCATCACCGCCTCCAAGCTGACTCTTGAAGCCGGGAAAGTCTACCCGATCCTGGTCCACGCCCGCCAGTGCGTGCGCAACAAGGATCTGCAGCTCCGCCTGGCCTGGGCCACCCCCTCCTTCACGAAGCGCAATTATGACGCCGCGCTGTCCGCCGCGGCCAAAGCGGATACCATCGTCCACTTCATCTGCGACAAGGTGGTGGGCTCCGGCCTCATGGGCCAGCGGGGGCAGAAAATCAGCATCGAACTTGACGCGGAGCAGACGAAGCTGTTGGGCGGCATCATCGCCGCGAAGCGCCCGGAGGCGAAGCTCATCGTGATCGTCCAGAGCTCCAACGCCAGGGCCATCGGGGCCTGGGCGGACAAGGCGGACGCGATTCTGACCGCCTATATGCCCGGCCAGGAGGGGGCCCGGGTCATCGCGGGGATCCTCTGCGGCAGCATCAACCCCTCCGGCAAGCTGAACCAGAGCTGGCCCGCCCGCCCGGAGGACACGCCCCTGACGGACTCCCCCGCCCATGACGCGGAGCGCAACGCCGGCGTCCCCTTCGGCGACGCGGACACGCTGGTGCGCTTCACCGAGGGCATCTTCACCGGCTATCGCTGGCACGATCGCGCCGGCGTCCCGGCGCTGTTCCCCTTCGGGCACGGCCTGAGCTACACCAGCTTCGCCTATTCGGACCTCAGCGTGGAGGAAGCCCCGCCCAGCCCGGACTTCGGGCCCACCTGGACCGTCCGCTGCATGGTGACGAACACCGGGGAGCGCGCCGGGGACGAGGTGGTGCAGCTCTACCTGGGCAAGGCGGAGAACGTCCCCGCCCATATCCAGATGGCGGAAAAGCAATTAGCGGGCTATGTCCGCCTCCGGGACATCCGGCCCGGTGAGACGCGGGAGGCCGCCATGACGCTCGACCCGAAAATGCTCTGCTATTGGGACCCCGCCATGCTGTTCCAGACCCGCTCCGACGGCACCCGTGACAAGTGGGTCCGCGCCGACGGCCCGCGGAAGCTCTTCATCGGCGCGTCCAGCGCGGATTTGCGCCTGGAAGGCGAAATCGAGGCATAATCCCGGCATCCGAACGCTGAAAATACGACAGCCCCCCGCCGCTTGCGCGGCGGGGGGCTGTGCGCTTCACTCCGCTTTTGGATACTCGCCGCAGAGCAGGCGGTAGGGGGGCTCGTCCTCCTCGATGCTGGGGAAGCGGCCCATGGGCGGGTTGAAGCGGTTGTCGCTGTTGTCGTCGTTGCACTGGCTGACCTCGCCCAGGAGCACCGGGCCGGTGCCGGGCTCCACGGTGAAGTCGTGGTAGAGGTACTGCTGGATGTGGATGCTCTCGCCTGGGGTCAGGCGGACGGAAGTGCCCGCCGGGACGGTATAGGTCCGCCCGTCTGTGTGGACGGTCACGTCGGAATCATAGTCGATGCCCTCGTCGGGCAGGGAGTTGTAGACCTTGATTAAGACATTCCCGCCCCCCCGGTTGATGATGTCCTCGGTCTTGTACCAGTGGAAGTGGTTCGGGGAATACTGCCCCTCCTTGAGGTAGAGCAGCTTTTCCGCGTAGACCTTCGGGTACTTGTCCGCCATGGCGCAGTTGCCGTTGCGGATGGTGATCAGGGAGAAGCCGATTTTGTCAAAATCCCCCTGGCCGTAGTCCGTGATATCCCAGCCCAGCATACAGTCGCGTATCTCGTCGTACTCGTGGCCCAGCGTTTTCCACTGCTCCGGGGTGAAATTGCAGAAGGGCGGGAGGGCGAATTTGTATTCGTGAATCATCGCCTCCATCTCCCTGAGGGCTCTGTTGATCTCGCTGCGTTTCATGGTGTGTCACTCCTTTTTTATACTCACGAGCAATGAAATTTGCAATTTCATTGCTCCGTGAAAGGCTGCACTTCGTTCGCGCCGCTGCGGGGGAGCGGCACTCACTCCGTGAGAAGTATTTTTGGCGAAAACGCGGTTTCCGCCAAAAATGGATTTGATTCTATTCGCGCATGCGGGCGCGAACTCTGCGAGGCAACGAAGGATTTTTTGAAAGTATTTTTGACCGCGAGTATAAGATACATGCTGTGGTGATTGGCGATAGTCAGCAACTGTGTCATTGACAATAAGCTTCGGGAACGATATACTACGGTTGAAAACAGTTTAACAGGAGATGAGGACATGACATTGCGTCAAGAGGCACATTCTATGATAGACGCTCTCCCTACTGATGAAAGCTTACGTTATGTAATTGGCGTCATCCGTGAATTTTCCCAGTTTCTGGACACAAATCCCCCAGTTTGTCAACCCACTGATACAAGCGAAAAAAGGCGCGCATTCCTGCGTATGGAAGAATTGCGCAGGACACATCCGATTCCAGATGATTATGATTTGGAACAGGCGCGGCGGGAAGCGGTAGAGGCAAAATATGGTCGTTTCAGCCGGTTCGGGTTATCGCAATAACCCGAACCGGTCCCATTTTTCTCACCGGATATCGTACACACTCCGTGCGCGGAGGTTTTCGGGGGTGCCGCGGAGGATTTTCACGCGGCGCTCGCCGGCGTTCATATCGAAGAAGTTATCCTCGAGCAGCGTGTCCGCGCCGCACCGGATCTCAACACTGCGGGCGTAAGCCGAGGCGGTGACGACGATCTCGTCGCCTTCCGCGCGGACGCGGAGCTGCGGGTCGGCGAAGCGGAAGTGCTTCGGGGGGCAGAACAGCACACTGCCGCCGCCCACATAAGCGCCGGAGGCGTCCTCCAACTCGTAGGAGTAGTAGCAGCCGTAGGTGTCCTCGTCGTGGAAATCCTGCTCATCCAGCCACACCGCGCTCTGGGCCGGGACGTGGACGGCGAAGCTGCCCTCCCGGATGACCGAGGCGTCCGGCCGGCGCAGCGCCCAGCGGGCCGTGCCGTCGAAGTCCCGCAGCGTTTCGTTGCTGACGTTCAGCCGCGCGGTCTTTTTCAAATCGAAGGGCTCGGCGTTGACGTTGGTGTTCTGGGAGATGACGCCCTCCTCGTGGCAGGAGATCAGCACCGGGGCGAAGAAGCGCTTTTCATAGTAGTGCAGGGCCTTCCAGCGGCCGTAGTAGTCGATGCTGGCCCAGCTCACCACGGGCCAGCAGTCGTTGAGCTGCCACACCACCGCGCCCATGCACCTGCCGCGGTTGCGCCGCCAGTGCTCCACGCCGTACTGGATGGCCTGGGCCTGCAAGAGCTGGGAGGCGTAGACAAAGGCGTCGAAGGAGTTGGGGTAGAGGTAGGTCTGGCTCAGGTAGCTGGCGATGCGCCCGTTGGCGGAGGCGTTGCGCTGGTGCTTCTCCATGACGTAGGAAAAGACGTTGCGGTCCTCCGGCTCCGTGAAGCTCTCGATCGTTTCCATGCAGGGGAAGGACTGGAAGCCGAACTCCGACACATAGCGGAAGAAGTAGTTGCGGTAGTCCGTGAAGGGCATCAGCCCGTGCCAGACCTGCCAGTAGTGGACGTCGCCCCGGTTGGGGTCCTGGGCCTCGTCGAAGCTGCCGCCGCTGGAGGGGCTGGAGGGCCAGTAGAAGGTCTCGGGGTCCTCCTGCTTCAGCGTCTTGGGGATGATGTACTCGTACATCTTGATATAGTCCGCCGCCTGGGCCTTGTTGCCCCAGCGCCCGTTGGCCACGAACTGCTCCATCTCGTTGTTGCCGCACCACAGGGCCAGGGAGGCGTGGTGGCGAAGGCGGCGGATGTTGTCGACGAACTCCGCCCGGATGTTCGCCTCAAAAGCCTCCGTCAGGTTGTAGACCGCGCAGGCGAACATGAAGTCCTGCCACACCAGCAGCCCCAGCTCGTCGCAGATGTCGTAGAAGAAGTCGTCGGGGTAGTAGCCGCCGCCCCAGACGCGGATGGTGTTCATATTGGCCGCCTTCGCGTCCCGGAGCAGCTGCAATGTCCGCTCCGGGGAGCGGCGCGGGAGGATGTTGTCCTCGGGGATGTAGTCCGCGCCCATGGCGAACACATCGACGCCGTTGACCGTGTGGCAGAAGCTCTCGCCCCACTCGTCGCGCCGCCGCGTCACGGTCAGGGTCCGCAGGCCCACCCGGCGCGTCCAGCGGTCGATCTCGTCCCCATCGGCGAACAGGCCCGCGCTCACCATATAGAGGGGCTGTTCGCCCAGGCCGCTGGGCCACCAGAGCCGGGGATTTTCAATCTCGATGTCGCACTCGGCCCCCTTGCCGGTGAAGCGGGCGCCGTCCGGCGCGGTGACGGTGACTTCGGCGGACAGCGCGGAATCGCCGTAAAGCTCCGCGTTGGTTTTGACGTGCAGCGTCACCTTCCCGTCCTCGTGCTTCTGCGTCACATACACGTCCCGGATGCGGCCCTTGTCCGGGGCCACCAGGCTGATGTCCCGCCAGATGCCCGCGTCCGGCAGGCGGGGGCCCCAGTCCCAGCCGAACATGCAGTGGGTCTTGCGCAGGGCGGGGAAGCCCAGCATCGCGTCGGAGGAGCCCTCGGCGGGGTCCTCCGCGTATGCCTGCTTAATGTATTTTGTAGGGGAGTAGAGCATGACCTCGATCTCGTTCTCCCCGGGGCGCAGCATGTCCCGCACGTCAAATTCCCAGGTCCGGTGCATGTTGTCCGCCCTTCCGGCCTCGGTCCCGTTGACCCTCAGCGCGGCCAGGGTGTCGAGGCCCTCGCAGCGCAGAAGCACCGGGCCCCCGGCCTCCAAAAAGGCCGCCGGCACTTCAAAGGCGCGGGTGTAGCGGAAATCGCAGTCCATGAGCTTTGTGGCCTCGGGCTCGTTGGCCCGCCAGAAGGGGTCGGGGATCAGCTCGGCGGTCAGCAGGTCGTTGTACACCGAGCCGGGCACCGTGGCCGCCGCGGGCGGGAACTCCCGCCCCAGGACCTCCAAGGTCCAGGTCCCGTTCAGCGAAAGCGTTTTCATATGGTTCCTCCTTATATGTTTCATCGGAATAATTTGCCTGTCGCCTTCCTATCATAAATCCTGGGAGGGCGCTTCGTCAACCGTTTTTAAAAGGATTTGCGGATGAATTTTATGCCCCACGCCAGCGGCGTGAAGGATACGGCAGATTCCACAAATTTTTCGTGAAATAAATCACAAGAATGTGCTTTCTTCAAGTTGTAAAAAAACGGGGCAGTCGTTTTGACCATTTTTACGATTTTTTTAACGGTGAAATTCAAAACTATTGACAAACAGCGAAGAAGAAATTATAATTGTTTTATCTTATAATTTTCCGATGGGCGCGGCAAAAAACCAGCGGTAAAATTCGCGCGTAATCGGGGAGATATTCATGTACGTTCTGGCCCGGGGCCATAACAAAATATCAGAAAATCAAGGAGGAAACAAAACATGAAAAAGACCGGCAAGATCCTGGCGCTGCTCCTGGCGGCCGTCATGATCTGCGGGCTGTTCGCCGCGTGC
Source organism: Oscillospiraceae bacterium (assembly GCA_017477525.1). Classification (GTDB taxonomy): domain Bacteria; phylum Bacillota; class Clostridia; order Oscillospirales; family Oscillospiraceae; genus RGIG7114. The sequence goes on from JAFUVO010000039.1 coordinate 8,979, forward strand.
GGCGGCAGCTCCACGACCACGACCACCACGACCACCACCGGCGGCGACAGCGCCGCCACCCCCGCCCCCGCGAACAACAGCACCGCTTCCACCACCCCCGCCGACACCACGGCCCCCGCTGACACCACCCCCGCCGATACCGCCGCCGACGGCACCCTGCCCCGTGACCAGACTGTATACTGGGGCGGCCTGCAGTGGGGCGTCATCAACAGCTGGAACCCCCTGGGCAACACCCACAACAACTGGATCATCCAGCAGCGCAACCTGGGCGCCCGCGAGCTGATGTTCGAGAGTCCCTATATGTATGACTTCATGACCGGCGACCTGATCCCCCTGCTGGCCGACGGCGACTACAGCTGGAACAGCGACATGACCGAGCTGAGCTATTCCCTCAAGCCCGTCGCGAAGTGGAATGACGGCACCCCCGTCACCTCCGCCGACGTGGTTGCGACCTGGAAGGTCGCCGAGCAGGTCGGGGCGCTGGTTTACAGCACCTACAGCGCCTATATTGAGGACGTCGTCGCCGACGGCGACCTGGGCGTCATTGTCAAGGCGAAGGTGAACGACGAGGGCAAGGCCGTCAACACGCTGATGATCCTCGACTACCTCGTGGGCTACTATATCCTCCAGGAGAACTGGCTCAACGCTGTTGTCGCCCGCAACAACGGCTCCGCCAACGACGTCCTGAGCGATTTCGGCGAGGATGTGGCTTACTCCGGCCCCTACGGCCCCTACTTCGCCGATGACCAGAAGATCGTCGCCGTGCGCAATGACAGCTACTGGGGACAGGATGCCTCCATGTGGGGTTCCCTGCCCGTGCCCAAGTATGTCTGCCACGCCATCTACGCCGATAACAACGCCGTGGCCACCGCCTTCGAGGCCGGCCAGATCGACGTCAGCCAGTCCTTTATCTCCAACGTCCAGAAGCTCTGGGAAGAGAAGGGCCTGCCCGTCTCCACCTACTATGACGACGCGCCCTACGGCGTCTGCCTGACCATGCCCACCGCGTGGTACAACATGAACATCCCCGTGCTGGCTGAGAATGTCGCGCTGCGCAAGGCCATCGCCCTGGCTGTCGACTACGACGCCATCATCGCCAACGCCATGACCAACCAGAGCCCGTCCTTCGCCTCCGTGCCCCGCTCCGTCATGAACCCCACTGACGGCGAGCAGGCCCTCTATGACCATGACGCCGTGAAGGATCTGCAGTGGGCCGGCAACGACATCGAAGGCGCCACTGCCCTGCTGGACGAGGCCGGCTTGATTGACACCGACGGCGACGGCTGGCGCGAGTGGAACGGCGAGAAGATCAGCCTGAACGCCTGCTGCCCCAACGGCTGGACCGACTGGCAGGCCGCCATGGAGATCGTCGCCTCCGCCGGTAAGAACATCGGCGTCGATATTTCCACCTCCTTCCCCGAGTCGAGTATCTACCAGACCGTGTACATCCAGCCGGACCAGACCGAGTATGACATCTTTATGTGGTCCCCCAGCACCGCCGCCCCCTCCAACCCCTACAACCGCTGCGTGCAGTTCCTTGGCCTTGACTATGTCGGCATGCAGAACAACAACATGGGCAACTTCGGCCAGTATGTGAACGAAGAGGCCGACGCCCTGATCAAGGAGATCCCCCAGACCACCGACGAGGCCCGTCTGAAGGAGATCTACACCGAGCTGACCAGGATCTACCTGACCGAGGTCCCCTCCTTCTCCCTGATGTACCGTCCCGCCGTGTTCTGCACCTGGAACGAGAGCGTATGGACCAACTATCCCGCCGGTGACGACGGCCGCGGCATCCCGCCCGCCATCCTCAGCGAAGGCTGGGGCGTCGCCGGACTCTACGAGCTCGAGCTCGTCGGCTGACATCCGCGTTTGAAAGGCGGCCATGTCCCCTCCAAGGGGGGCATGGCCCCCTCTCCGGCGCTTTTTTTCGCACATTTTCCAAGAAAAGAGAGGGGAAAAGCCGCAAAACCGGAAGTCGGCGCGGTCTTTTTTTGCCCCGCAGGGAATGAAATCCGTTTTTGAGGCAGCTTTGCCGCCTCAAAAACACCCTGAGGCGAGCATAGCGAGCCCTCGCGCCGACCAAGCGGGATTTCCAAAGGAAATCCCGCACGATAAGCGCGAGTAAGCTCGGACACGAAACCTCGTTTCGTGTCCGAGATGAAAAAAAGAGGGGGAAATTCATGAAAGGATACAAGAAATACTTCGGGAAAAAGATCCTGTGGTTTGTCCTGACGCTGATCGTCGCGGTCATTCTGAACTTTATCCTGCCGCGTCTGATGCCGTCGGACCCCGTGGCTTCGATCACCGCGAAGGTGGCCGAGGGCGTCACGGACGCCGCCGCAGTCCAGGCGATTTATGAGCGCTATGCCGAGGAATTCGGCATCAACAAGTCCCTGTTCGAGCAGTTCTTCATCTTCGTGGGGAACGCGCTGCGGGGCAACCTGGGCACCTCCTTCAGCCAGTACCCGCGCACCGTCAACAACATCATCGCCACCGCCCTGCCCTGGTCCCTGGCGCTGCAGTTCCCGGCCATCATCGTGGGCTGGTTCCTCGGCAACATCCTGGGCGCCGTCGCCGCCTATGTGCGCAAGGGCTGGGACAAGGTCGTGCTCCCCATCGCGATTTTCATCAATAACATCCCCGCCTTCGGACTGGCGGTCATCCTGCTGGTGATCTTCGCCGTCAATCTGAAAATCGCGCCGGTCTCAGGCGGATATTCATTCGACATGATACCCAACTTCAGCTGGCCCTTTATCAAATCCGTCATCAGTCACTACCAGTTGCCCTTCTGGTCCCAGGTGCTCATCACCATCGGCGGCCAGGCCATCGGTATGCGCTCCATGTCCATCTATGAGCTGAACGCGGACTATGTAAAGTATTCCCGCTTCCTCGGCATCAAGGACGGCAAGATCGTGGGCTACGTGTTCCGCAACGCCATGCTCCCCCAGATCACCGGTCTGGCCCTGAGCATCGGCACCATGCTCTCCGGCGGCCTGGTTGCGGAGATTATCTTCTCCTACCCCGGCCTGGGCACCGTGCTGTACTCCGCCGTCACGAGTGCGGACTACCCGCTGATTTCCGCCACGACCCTGATCATCACCATCATGGTCCTGCTGGTCACGCTGTTCCTCGACGTCATCTACGGTTTCATCGACCCGCGCGTCAAGGCCGCGCAGTTCGACGCGTAAGGAGGCAGGAACGACATGAAAAACACATTAAAAAATATTTTCCACTCCCCGAGGTTCGTAGTGGGCTTCATCATCTTCGTGGCGCTGCTGCTGACGATGATCTTCTACCCGATTTTCAACCCCGGCGACCCGCTGGAGCGCATCGGCGTCGGCACCTTCGCAAAGCCCGGCACCTACTTCTCCATGTATGACGCCACCAGCGCCAAGACTGAGACCTTCCGTCTGGCCGACGCGGAGGAGAACCGCATCAACGCCCTGCTGACCGGCGACGCCCGCACCAGGATGATCGACTGGATGAGCCGCCACGGCGACGACGTCGCCGGCCTCGACCCCGCCGACACGGGCGCGCTGATGGAGGCGTGGGGCCGCTATTATGAGGACGTGCGCCTGTCCGGCATGACCAACGCCGACCGCGTCTACTTCCGCCGCCTCAACAACTCCATCGTCAACTCCGCCACCGCCGAAGAGCTGCTGGTCATGGAGGAGGACCCCGAGACTGGCGATTACGCTCAGAAGGGCACGATTTCCCTGACCGACTACGTCAACACCAAGGATGTGGCCAACGTCAAGACCCTGCCCCTGGGCACCGACAACTTCGGCCGTGACACGCTGCGGGAGCTGGTCAGCGCGGCGGGCGTGTCCCTGCGCGTGGGCCTGATCGCCGGCATCGTCGCGACGCTGATCGGCCTGTCCCTGGGCCTGCTGGCCGGCTACCTCGGCGGCGTCGCCGATGATATCATCATGTTCATCACGAACATCTTCACCGTCATCCCCTCCTTCGTGCTGCTGATCCTGATCTCCTACTCCATCAGCCAGGAGGCGCGCGGCGCCAGCCTTGTCGCGGTGGTCATCGGCTTTACGGGCTGGACCTGGACCTGCCGCTCGGTGCGAAGCCAGGTTATCTCCCTGCGCAACCGCGACCACGTCAACCTCTCCAAGCTCAGCGGCCACTCCATGGTGCGTATCGTCCTGACGGACATCCTGCCCTACATCGCGTCCTATGTCGTCATGGCCTTTATCCTCCAGGTGTCCGCGGGCATCCTCTCCGAGGCGCAGCTTTCGATGCTCGGCCTCGGCCCCAAGACAACAGAAACCCCGACCCTGGGCCTGATGATGAACTGGGCCATGCTCTACTCCGCGCATACCAACGGCTCCTGGTGGGCATACTTCCCGGTTATCCTGACCATCACGCTCATCTCGTTCTCGCTGAACCTGATGAACACCGGTCTGGACCAGGTCTTCAACCCCACGCTGAGAGATTAAGGAGGACGCTATGGGAAAAGCGATGCTGGAGGTCAAGAACCTCAAAACCAAATACGTCACCCGCTTCCATGAGGACGTATACTCCGTTGACGGCGTCTCCCTTGTGATTGAAGAAGGCAGAAGCCTCGGCGTGGCCGGCGAGTCCGGCTGCGGCAAGTCGACCCTGGCCCTGAGCATGATGGGCTACTACTTCCCGCCGCTGCACTACATGAGCGGCGACATCCTGATCGACGGCAACAACATCTCCGGCCTGGCCCCCGACACGGTGCGCAAGACGATCCTCGGCAGCGAGATCGCCTACATCCCCCAGGCGGCCATGAACGCCCTGAACCCCACGGCGAAGATCATCCGCTTTGTGGAGGACGTGATCCACGCCCACGACCCGAAGAAGACCAAGGCCGAGATCCGCGAGATGGCCGAGGAGCGCTTCGCGATCCTGGGCCTGCCGAAGATGGTCCTCGACAAGCACGCCGTGGAGCTCTCCGGCGGTATGAAGCAGCGTACCGTTATCGCGATTTCGACGATCCTGAGCCCGAAGGTGCTGATCGCCGACGAGCCGAGCTCCGCCCTGGACGTGACGAGCCAGAAGATCGTCATCAAGCTGATGCGCGAGCTCATGGAGAAGGGCTACATCCGCTCGATGATGTTCATCACCCACGAGCTGCCGCTGCTGTACAACGTGACCGACGATATCGCGGTCATGTACGCCGGCCAGTTAGTGGAGGTGGGCACGGCGAAGGAAATGGTCTTCGACCCGATCCACCCCTATTCCCACGGCCTGATGGGCTCGATCCTGGTGCCCGAGGAAGGGACCCGCGGCACAAACCTGACCGCGATCCCCGGTACGCCGCCGAACCTCAAGCGCCCGCCGGCGGGCTGCCGTTTCGCGGAGCGGTGCAAATATGCCAAGCCCGAGTGCTTCTTTGCCGCGCCGCCGGAGAAGAAGTTTGAGGGCCACCGCATGTACCGCTGTATCTTCGGCGTTGACGAGCTGCGGGATATCTATAAGAAGGAGGCGGAGCAGCAATGAGCGAGAAAGCGCGCAAGGATTACACCAAAGGCCCGTCCTGCCTCAAGGGCATCGGCCTGACCCGTTCCTTCGGTATCGGCGACAAAAAGATGTTCGCCGTCGACCATGTTGACTTCGACTTCCATGAGGGCGAGTTTGTCTCCATCGTCGGCGAGTCCGGCTCCGGCAAGACCACGCTCTCGAAAATGCTGCTGGGACTGCTCAACCCAACCGAAGGTGAGATTCTGTTCCAGAACAAGCCCCGGGATATCTCCTCCCACGCAAAAAAGCGGGAGTACTGGAAGAGTATGCAGGCGATTTTCCAGGATCCCTTCGCCTCCTACAACGTCTTCCACAAAATCGACAGCGTTCTGCTGGACTGCATCAACATGCGCGGCGGGCAGAACCTGAGCAAGCAGGAGAAGTTTGACATGATGACGGAGGCCTGCTCCTTCGTCAACCTGAAGTTCGCCGAGCTGACCAACAAATACCCCTTTGAGCTCTCCGGCGGCCAGATGCAGCGTCTGATGATCGCCCGCATCTTCCTGCTGAAGCCGAAGATTCTGCTGGCCGACGAGCCGACTTCGATGGTCGACGCCTGCTCCCGCGCCACCATCCTCGACATGCTGCTGCAGCTGCGCGACGAGGTGGGCATGACCATCATCTTTATCACCCACGACATTGGCCTGGCCTACTACATCTCCGACACCGTGTACATCATGGAGCACGGCAAGTTTGTGGAGTACGGCAAGGCGGACGAGGTCATCTTAAACCCGAAGGCGGCTTACACCAAGCGCCTGATCTCCGACGTGCCGAAGATCCACGAGGAGTGGGACCTCAGCACCGTCGAGCTTACAAGCGAACTTTAATCCAAAAAGCCCCGCCCCTTTGGGGCTGGGCTTTTTCAGTGATATGATATTTATGATAAAGGAGAGATTTCATGGACATCAAAAAGCTTGTCTCCCAAATGACCCTCGAAGAAAAAGCCGGGCTGCTCTCCGGCGGGGACTTCTGGCACACGAAGGCGGTGGAGCGCCTGGGCATCCCGGCGACCATGGTCAGCGACGGCCCCCACGGCCTGCGCAAGCAGGACAGCGCGGCGGACCACCTGGGCGTCAACGAGAGCATCAAAGCCGTCTGCTTCCCCGCCGCCAGCGCCACCGCCGCCTCCTTTGACAAGGATTTGCTGGAAAAAATGGGCCAGGCCATCGGCGAGAGCTGCCAGCACGAGGCCCTGAGCGTAATCCTGGGCCCGGCGGTCAACATCAAGCGCAGCCCGCTGTGCGGGCGGAACTTCGAGTATTTCTCCGAGGACCCCTATCTCACCGGAAAGCTTGCCGCGGCCTACATTCGGGGCGTCCAGAGCAAAAACGTGGGCGTTTCCATCAAGCATTTCGCCGCCAACAGCCAGGAGCACCGGCGCATGAGCTCCACCTCCGACGTGGACGAGCGGACGCTGCGGGAAATCTACTTCCCCGGCTTTGAGATCCCTGTCAAGGAATCGAAGCCCTGGACGGTCATGTGCTCCTACAACCGCATCAACGGCGTGTTCTCCTCGGACAACCGCTGGCTTCTCACGGACGTGCTGCGGGACGAGTGGGGCTTTGACGGCTATGTGATGAGCGACTGGGGCGCGGTGGCGGACCGCGTCGTGGGCGTCCACGCCGGACTGGATCTCGAAATGCCCGCCTCCGGCGGCGTCAACGACGCGAAAATCGTCGCGGCGGTCAGGGATGGCAAGTTAGACGAGGCGGACGTCGACCTCTGCTGCGAGCGTATCTTAAATATCATCTACCGCTTTGTGGAGAACGCCAAGCCCGACACCCCCTGGGACAAGGAGGCACAACATCTGCTGTCCGCGGAGATCGCGGCGGAGTGCATGGTGCTGTTAAAGAACGAGGACAACGTGCTGCCCCTGAGCAAAAACGAGGACGTTGTGTTCATCGGCGAGTTCGCCGAGCGCCCGCGCTTCCAGGGCGGCGGCAGCTCCCACATCAACTGCTGCAATATCACCAGCGCCGTCGAGGCCAGCGAGGGAATGCTGGTGGACTACGCCCAGGGCTATTCCATCGACAGGGACGAGGCCACGGATGCCATGATCGCCGAGGCGGTCGAAAAGGCGCGGAGCTGCAAAGCGGCAGTGGTGTTCGCCGGCCTGCCCGACGCCTACGAGTCCGAGGGATATGACCGGACCCACATGCGTCTGCCGGAGTGCCAGAACAGACTGATCGAAGCCGTTGCCGCCGCCAACCCCAACACCGTTGTGGTGCTGCACAACGGTTCCCCGGTGGAAATGCCCTGGATTGACAGGGTCAAGGGCGTTCTTGAAGCCTATCTGGGCGGCCAGGCCGTGGGCATCGCCACGGTGAAGATTTTGTTCGGCGACGTGAACCCCTCCGGCCACCTGCCCGAGAGCTTCCCGAAAAAGCTCAGCGACAACCCCTCCTATCTGTTCTACGGCGGCGAGGGCAACCGCACCGAGTACCGCGAGGGCATTTTTGTCGGCTACCGCTACTACGACAAGAAGGATATGGAGGTCCTGTTCCCCTTCGGCCACGGCCTGAGCTACACTACGTTTGAATACTCCAACCTGCGCCTGAGCGCGGAGAAGATTACGGACGCCGACACGCTGACCGCCACGGTCACGGTGAAAAATACCGGCAGCCGGGCCGGCAAAGCCGTGGTGCAGCTCTACGTCGGCGACGACGAGAGCACCCCGATCCGCCCCGTCCGGGAGCTGAAGGGCTTTGATAAGGCAGCTCTGGCCCCCGGCGAGAGCAGGGACATCAGCTTCACGCTGGACAAGCGGGCCTTCGCCTACTGGAATACTGAGCTGCGCGACTGGCACGTTGAGAGCGGGAGCTTTACAATTTCCGTGGGCGATTCCTCACGCAGCCTGCCGCTGTACGCCAGGGTGACGGTGGAGGGCAGCGCCGAGCTACCCAGGCACTATGACATGAACAGCATTTTCATGGACATCATGGCTGACCCGAAGGCCAAGGCGATCTTTGCCCCGCTGTTCCAAAAGATGCACGACAGCTTCTCCGGCGGCGAGGGCGAGGAAAAGCCCGAGGACCCCATCATCAAGGACGAGATGATGGACGCCATGCTGCAATATTTCCCCCTGCGCAACCTCCTGAGCTTCGGCGAAGGCGCGGTATCCGAGGATGCCCTGCTGGAACTGATCGAAAGGGCGAACGCATAAGCGCATTTCAGATAAAGGAGCGCCGGTTTTCCGGCGCTTCTTTATCTGGTTTCCCCCGCCAGAAGTCCGCTGGCCCAGGCCCATTGCAGATTGAAGCCGCCGCAGTCCCCGTCGATATCGAGGACCTCGCCGCAGGCGTAAAGCCCCGGCACGAGGCGGCTTTGCAGCGTTTCCGGGACAAATTCGGAGCAACGGACGCCGCCGGCGGTGACCTGGGCCGCGTCGAAGCCGCCCACCCCGGTGACCTCCAGCGAAAAATCCTTCATCAGGGCACTGAGCCGGTCCAGCGCGGCATCCGGAACCGCTCCAAGCGCGGCTCCGCCGCTGAGGCCGGCGGCCTTACAGAGCATCAGTCCGAGGCGGTTGTGGACAGTGCCGGTCAAAACGCGGTTGGCTTCCAGCTCCGGCCAGCGCGCCCGCCGCGCGTCCAGGTCCCGCCGCAGCGCCTTCGCATTCTCCCCAGGGAAAAAGTCGAGGGAGGCCCGCAGTCCCGCTCCGCCCAGGGCGGCGGCGCGGGCGATGTCGAAAATCGCCGTCCCGCTCAGGCCGGTTTCCGTGAAGAGCACGTCGCCCCGGGCTTCCGCCAGCGTTTTGCCTCCGCAGCGAAGGCGGACGGAGGCGTCCACCCGGATGCCCTTGAGGGCGCGGGGGTACTCCGAGGCGGTGCGCAGCGGGGCCAGGGCGGGGTAAAGGGGCGTACGGCTGTGGCCCAGGGATTGCAGCAGCCGGTATCCGTCCATGACGCCGCCCAGACGGCTGCCGGCGCAGCCGCCGCAGGCGACGATTGCCACATTCCCCCTGACTTCTCCCCCATCCCAGTGGGCGAGGAAGCCCCCCTTCTCCCGGGACAGGCCTTCCACAGCCGCGCCCGTGATGATTCTGACCCCAGCGTTCTCCAACGCCAGCCGCAGCACATCCAGCACACTGCCGGCGTGGTCGCTCATGGGGTATATCCTTCCGCCGTACTCTGTGACGGTTTTCAGCCCGAGGGCGGCGAAATAATCCAGCACCGCCTCCGGCGGCCATGTGTCCAGCGCCGGGACGGCAAACCCGGGCGCTTCCCCGTGATAATGACCCGGTGCCCGCGCCTGGGTGTTCGTCAGATTGCAGCGTCCGTTGCCGGTGGCCAGGAGCTTCCGTCCAAGCCTGGCCTGCCGTTCCAGCAGCGTCACCTCCGCCCCGCGCTCCGCGGCCCGCAGCGCCGCCGCCATGCCCGAGGCGCCGCCGCCGATGATGATAACCCGTTTCATATGGTCTTTTCCTCCCTGACAATGAAATTGCGGGACGTTTCCTCCCTTGTGCGGGGTGCCCTCCATGTTGCAAAAAACATGCAATCATAGGTGATAATAAGGGAGAAAATCAGCCCTGGCCGCACCGAGCGATATATATGTGTCAATTCTACCTGTTTTCGCTGAGAATTACAAGAGCTTCTGTCGCGCCGGCGTTGACTTCTGAACGGTCGCTGTGATAAAATATTGACGTTGGTTTTTCGGCGGTTATTTCTCGCCGGGCCAATGTGATTGAGGGAGAGGTACATGGAGCATGTCGTTTTTACATTTTGATCCTGATAACACCCTTGCCGGCGGGCTCTATGGGATGAGTCCCCGGGAAGTGATTCACCTGGGGACCGCGCTGTGCGAAGCGGTGGAGCTGGCTGTGGGGGCGGACGGCTGCCACGGCGGCATCTGGCCCGGAAACATCACCTGTGTGGACGGCCAGGTGGCCATCGGCCCCGCCAGCCGCGCCGGCATCGCGGACATGGAGCCGGACGTGCTGGAATACGTGGCACCGGAACAGTTCTGGGTGGGGAACAGCTCCCCGGCCAGCGACGTCTATTCCATCGGCCTGATTCTGTACACCGCCCTGAATAAAGGTGTAAAGCCCTATTTCAGCGAAGGCGGGGACAGCAGCCCGGAGGCCAGGGCGGACGCGATGCAGAACCGCATGAAGGGCGCCCCGCTGGCTTATCCTGCTTCCGCGGGCAGCGCCCTGGGCGATGTGGTGCTCAAGGCCGTGGCCTACCAGGCCGCGGAGCGCTACGCCACGCCGGGGAAGCTCCGGGCCGCGCTGGAGGCCCTGCCGGAGGGTGCGGATGTGCCCGCCGCTGTGCCGCCCATCCATCTGAGCGCGGAGGAGCGGGAGAATATGCCCTCCTACCGCGTGGACAAGAATTTCGAGGAGGAGCCGCAGCCATCGGCCCCAAAACGCAGCAAACGCGCCCGCAAGGAGGCGGAAAAAAAGCGTCTGACCGCCCTGATCCAGGGGCCGGACAGACGCGATAAAACCGAAAAAACACTTCAAACCCTGGTGAGCGGCAGCGCGGCGGAGGAGGGAGCGGAAGCAGAGGCCGTTCCGCCGGAGGAACCGCTGCCCGAGCCGGAAACCGTGATATTGGAGCAGCCGGAAGCGGCGGAAGCTTCCCCGCCTCCCCCTCCCCCACCCCCGGAAAAGCCCAGGCGGGAGGATCCGCCGCTCCGGGGCGCGGTAAACGAGGATATGGACCCGAAGGAGTTCCGCGAGGGCGGAGGCCAGAGCAGCGCCGGACGCTACATTCTGCCTCTGCTGCTGGTTGCCGTCGTGGCTGTGGCGCTGATTTTCCTGCTGCGCGGCTGCCGGGACGGCGCGGCGCAGTCCGGTGAGGAATCCGCCCCGCCCGTGTCTGGGACGCCCCAGACCACGGAGAGCCTGATCCACCCGCCTGTGGCCGAGAGCCAGATTCCCGGCTTCGAGAGCCCGTCCCCCACGCCGGAGGAAACAGAACCCCCGGAGGAGACACCGGAGCCCGTGACGGAGCCCGTGTTTGAGCTGATTATGGCGGACGTGAGCTGGACCCAGGCCCGGGACCTCTGTGAGCAGCGTGGCGGCCACCTGGCCACAGTGCGCAATCAGGAGCAGTTCGATGAGATTGTCGCGCTGGCCCGGGCGCAGAATGCCCGCTTTGTTTGGTTGGGCGCCTTCCGGGGCGACAGCAGCACCTGGTACTATGTCACCGGGGAGCGCATGGACTTCTTTGTCTGGGACGTGGGCGAACCCTCCGCCGTCGACACCACGGACGGGACGCGGGAGGATTACCTTCTGCTCTGGGACCGCACCGACAACGGCAACTGGTGCTACAACGACCAGCGCAACGACCCGGTCACCCCCTACCCCTTCATCTACGGCGGCCGTACCGCATACGTCTGCGAATATGATTAAAGCACACACCATTTGAAATACGCTGGCCCCGCCCATTGGGCGGGGCCATATATTTTCGTGATTATTTTTTTCGTTTCTTCCGAAGGACGCTGAACGCGATGAGGCCGCCCAGGATGGCGAAGAGGATGACATACCAGACGGTCTGCGGAAGCTCGACGCGCAGCGCTTCGACGATGCCGAGAGCCAGTACCACCGCGCCCATGCCGGTTTGCAGGGCAGGCAGGGGAAGGATGCGCTTCTCCGCCGCCCAGCCGTTCCGCAGTGAGATCAGGCCCAGGATCAGGCACAGCCCGCCCAAGGCCGGGAGCAGGGCGTCGTTGGAGATGTTGGGCGACTGGGCGATAATCAAAATCGCGCCCAGGCCGACGATGGTGATAAGCAGGCTCCAGTTGAATTTTTTGCCGTTCATAAGCGCAGCCCTCCACAAACGTGTCTCCCGCCCCATGGGGCGGGAGACACACTTTTCCATACTTGATTTCCCGCGCCCCGAAGGGACGGGAGTTGTTTCCAATCAGGCCAGACCCGGCGCGATGGTGAGGATGATCGCGCAGAGGAAGGTGCCGATCAGGGTCATAAAGACGCTCTGCATGAACATCGGGGCGTAGGCATCCCGGATTTTGACGCGGGCCAGCCCGGTGGTCAGCAGGATCAGGCCGTTGACAGGCAGCGTCTCAAAGGTGGAGACGGCGATGGCGGCGACGCGGGCCAGGGCGTTGGGGTTCAGCATCGGCTCGGCGGTCCAGATGAAGCGGGCGGCGACCATCGGCAGGGCAATGCCCAGCGCGGCCGGGGGCGAGGAGGTGAAGGCCACGACCACGATGCAGAGGATGATGCCCATCCACAGCGGGGACATGTTGGAGCCGAAGAGGATGCCCACCAGGGCGTTGAAAGCGACGGTGTGCTGCACGACAGCGGCGAAGCCAGCGGCGGAGCAGAGGATCATGATGCTCGTCGCGCCGTTGGTCGCGCCGTCGTTCAGGCCGTTGATGACCTTCTGGAGCCAGCCGCCGAAGCCGGGGTGCGCGTTGTCCTTGAAGAAGCGGGACATGAGGATCACGGTGGAGAGGATGCCGCAGACCAGCGCCAGGGAGGCGTTCTGGGCGATGAGGAAGAGCAGGAACACGATCACCAGCGGCAGCAGGGAGATCCAGAAATTGGGCATATCGCTGGTGTTCTTGTCGGGGATGGCCTCGCAGGGGCCGTAGTCAAATTCCTCGCCCTTGCGGATGGCCTTCACGATGAAGGACTGGCAGAACAGGTAGATGCCGATCTCCATGACGACGAAGCAGATGAAACCGGGGATGGCGGCCGCGCCGGGGCTGGTGTGGAGGATGCTCATGCAGAGGATGTTGTTGATGCTAAGTACGAAGGGGGCGGAGTTGGCGCCGCAGCTCAGGGCCAGCATGGCGGGGACGAAGCGGCGGGGAATGCCGATGCGGCTGGCCATGAACATGCAGATGGGGAAGGTGGCGAAAATCGCCACGAAGCCGTCCACGCCGCCGAAGGTCAGGATGCACTCGACCAGGAGCATAATCAGAACGGCGCGCTTGGCCTGCTTCTCCTTGCCCTGGACCGTCATGACGAAACGGTCGATCATGGTGGCGGCGATGCACTGGGCCGCGCCGCTGTCGGTGAGGACCTTGCCGAAAATGCCGCCGAGGAACACGGTGGGGAACACGGCGGTGATCATGCCGCACAGGCCGGTGATGGTCAGCATTCCGCTGGCCTCTTCAAAGGCCTGCGCGTTCGCGAGCGCGCCGGCCAGCGCGGGCAGCTCCACGCCGCCCTGGAGGTCCACCTGGCCCACGTAGAGCCCGGTAAACGCGTTGGTGGGGTTCAACCCGTTGGTGACCGCGACGATTACCGCGCACAGCGGCGCTAAGTACAGCACGGACACATTGCGGTACGCGCCATACAGGAAAATCGCCAGGGCAATCACAATGCCAATGATGCCAATAGCCATAGATTCCTTCCTTTCTTCTCTCCCGATAAAAAATTTCCCTGTACCCCCGGCCCCGCCGCGCCCGCTTGGCTGGACGGACGCCGGTCCGAAGATACCCCACAAAATGACATAGAAAAGTTTAACATACGCGCCGGGAATTGTCAATCATATACGAAAGTATAAAGCGATTTTTTACAGCGGCATCCTCCCTGCCGCGCCGCCCTCCCCGCTTTTGCGGTGAGGGCTTTAAAGCGTTGCGTAACTGTTCAGACCCCGAAGGGTTCTGAACAGTTAGAGCGTCGCCGCCATGACGGCCTTGATGGTGTGCAGGCGGTTTTCCGCCTCGTCAAAGACCAGGGAGCGCGGGGATTCAAAGGCCCCGTCCGTGACCTCCATGCAGTCAATACCGTACTTGTTGGAAATTTCCAGACCCGTTGAGGTTTTTTTGTCGTGGAAGGCCGGGAGGCAGTGGAGGAACACGCAGCCCTCCCCCGCCCGTTCCAGCAGCTCCGTCGTGACCCGGTAGGGAGACAAATCCGCAATGCGCTCCTGCCAGACCGCCTCCGGCTCCCCCATCGAGACCCACACGTCGGTATAAAGGGCGTCAGCCCCCTCCACCGCCGCGGCGGGGTCCTGCTCAAAGCGCAGCACGGCTCCGCTCTCGACCGCAAGGGCGCAGCAGCGCTCCACCAGCGTCTGATCGGGAAAATACTTCTCCGGGGCGCAGGCGGTGAAATCGACGCCCAATTTCGCGCAGCCCACCATCAGGGAGTTGCCCATGTTGTAGCGGGCGTCGCCGAGGTAGACCAGCTTCAGGCCCTTCAGCTTACCGAAGCGCTCCCGCAGGGTCAGCATGTCCGCCAGCACCTGGGTGGGGTGGAACTCGTTGGTCAGGCCGTTCCAGACCGGCACGCCGGCATAGCGGGCCAGCTCCTCCACCCGCGCCTGTTCAAAGCCCCGGTACTCGATGCCGTCGAACATCCGTCCCAGCACCCGGGCGGTGTCCGCGATGCTCTCCTTCTTCCCCAACTGGGAGCCGGAGGGGTCCAGGTAGACCGGGTGCATCCCCAGGTCCGCCGCCGCCACCTCGAAGGCGCAGCGGGTCCGGGTGGAGGTTTTCTCAAAAATCAGGGCCACGTTCTTCCCCTCGTGCATCCGGTGGGGGACCCCGGCCTTTTTCTTCGACTTCAGCTCCGCCGCCAGGTCCAGCAGGGCGGTGATCTCCCCCGGCGTAAAATCCAGCAGTTTTAAGAAGCTCCGGCCTTTCATCCCTTCCATTTCGCGATTTCCTCCCTCACATATTCAATCTGCGCCGCGACGCTCTCCACGCTGGTGCCGCCGTAGCTTCCCCGCCGCCGGACACACTCGTCCAGGGCGATGGCCGCGTACACATCCGGCCCGATGGCGTCGCAGCGGGCCTTGTAAGCCTCCAGCGGCAGCGTTTCCAGCACCTGTCCGGAACGGATGCACTCCGCCACCAGTTCCCCGGAGACTTTGTAGGCGTCCCGGAAGGGCAGGCCCTTCCCCACCAGGTAGTCCGCCAGGTCCGTGGCGTTAATGAACCCCTTCCCGGCGGCGGCCCGCAGGTTCTCCGTGTTCACGGACATGGTTTCCAGCATGGGAGTGAACACCGCGAGGCACTGCTTCACCGTGTCGCAGGCGTCGAAGGCCGCCTCCTTGTCCTCCTGCATGTCCTTGTTGTAGGCCAGGGGCAGGCCCTTCATGACGGTGAGCAGGGCCATAAGGTCGCCGTAGACCCGCCCGGTTTTGCCCCGGGCGAGCTCCGCCATGTCCGGGTTCTTCTTCTGGGGCATGATGGAGGACCCGGTGGTAAAGGCGTCGCTGAGCTCCACGAAGCGGAACTCCCAGCTGGACCAGAGGATCAGCTCCTCTGATATGCGGCTCAGGTGCATCATCAGGATGCTCAGCGCCGATAAAAGCTCGATACAGAAATCCCGGTCGCTGACCCCGTCGAGGCTGTTGCGGGCAACGCTGTCAAAGCCCAGGCGCTGCGCCTCGAAAAAGCGGTCCGTGTCGTAGGTGGTGCCGGCCAGGGCGCAGCAGCCGATGGGGCTGGTGTTCATCCGGTTCCGGCAGTCCGACAGCCGTCCCGCGTCCCGCAAAAGCATCATGGCCCAGGCCATCAAGTGGTGGCCGAAGGTCACGGGCTGCGCCCGCTGCATATGGGTGTAGCCGGGCATGATATCCGCCTTGTGTTCCTCCGCCCGCTCCGCCAACACTTCCAGCAGCCCCCATATGGCGGCAGAAATGGCGTCAACCTCGTCCCGGAGGTACATCCGCAGGTCCAGCGCTACCTGGTCATTGCGGGAGCGGGCGGTGTGGAGCTTTTTCCCCAGAGCCCCGAGGCGCTCGGTGAGCACCTGTTCCACAAACATGTGGATATCCTCGGCCCCCGGGTCGATTTCCAGCCGTCCCGCGCTGAGGTCGTCCAGAATCCCATGTAAACCGTCGATGATCTGTCCCGCCTCGTTCTCCGTAAGAATCCCCTGTTTCCCCAGCATGGCGGCGTGGGCCATGCTCCCGGTGATGTCCTGGCGGTACATGCGCTGGTCAAAACGGATCGAGGAATTGAAATCGTCCGCGACCCGGTCCGTATCGCCGGCGGTCCTGCCGGCCCATAGCTTGCTCATAGCTTCTCTCCGCGTTTTTGATATTTCTCCCTCCCCCTCCGGGGGAGGGAGAACGTTTTTTTATTTCAACATTCCCTTTTCCCTCAGCGCCTGCATTTCGGTGGGCAGGCCCCAGAGGTTGATGAAGCCGTCGGCCTGGGCCTGGTTGTAGTTGCTCTCGCCGAAGGTCACGAGGTCTTCACTATAGAGGGAGTAAGGCGAGGTCATGCCGGCGGGGATGATGTTGCCCTTGTAGAGCTTCAGCTTCACCGTGCCGGTGACAAACTCGTTGCTCTTGTTGGCGAAAGCGGTCAGCGCCTCCTGCAGGGGGGAATACCACTTGCCGTTGTAGATCAGGTCGGCGTAGTCGACGGCCAGCTTCTGTTTTTCGTGCAGGACCTCCTTGTCAACGGTCAGCATTTCCAGCTGCTCGTGGGCGAAGTAGAGGATCGCGCCGCCGGGGGTCTCGTAGACGCCCCGGTCCTTCATGCCGATGAGGCGGTTTTCCACGATGTCGATGATGCCGATGCCGTTGGCCCCGCCGATTTTGTTCAGCTCCGCGATGAGCTTCGAGGCTTTCATCCGCTCCCCGTTGAGGGCCACGGGGGCGCCGGCCTCAAAGTCGATGCTGATGTAGGTGGGCTCGTCCGGGGCCTTGACGGGGCTGACGCCCATTTCCAGGAAGCCGGGCTTGTCATACTGCGGCTCGTTTGCCGGGTCCTCCAAATCGAGGCCCTCATGGCTCAGGTGCCAGAGGTTCTTGTCCTTGGAGTAATTTGTCTCGCGGCTGATTTTCAGGGGGATGTTGTGGGCCTCGGCGTAGTTGATCTCCTCCTCGCGGCTCTTGATGCTCCACAGCCGCCAGGGGGCGATGATCTTCATGCCGGGGGCAAAGCGCTTGATGGCCAGTTCAAAGCGGACCTGGTCGTTGCCCTTGCCCGTGGCCCCGTGGGCGATGGCGTCGGCCCCCTCCGCCAGGGCGATTTCCGCTAACTTCTTGCCGATGACCGGGCGGGCAAAGGCTGTGCCCAGCAGGTAAGTCTCGTATTTGGCGTCCATCTTGAGCGCGGGGATGATGACGTCCTCCACCATCTCGTCCACCAAATCCGCGATAATCAGCTTGCTGGCCCCGGTTTTCAGCGCCTTTTCCTCAAGCCCGTCCAGCTCGTCCCCCTGCCCCACGTCCGCCGCCACGGCGATGATCTCGCAGCCGGCGTAGTTCTCCTTCAGCCAGGGGATGATGATGGAGGTATCCAGCCCGCCGGAATAGGCGAGTACGACTTTTTTAATGTTTTCTTTGTTCATTTGAGGTCCCTCTTTTTAAAATAATCAATCAGCCTCCCGCCTCCGGCGGGAGGCTGATTTTTATAACAGAAAAAATTCTGACGGACAGCGCTTCCCAGCATCCGACGGGGAAGCGCTTTACATTGAAATTATAAGGGGAAAACGCGAATATGTCAAGAATATATATTCACAAAAAACTCCCCCGCCCAAAGGCGGGGGAGCTGTAGAACCGCAGCCTCTCCCTCCGCTGAAAGCGGACGGGACAGGCGTGGAGCTTATACCTCGTACATCTTGACCATGCGCTGCAGCTTCTCGAAACGCGCCTTGGCGGCTTCCTCGTTGCGCTCGAAGAGGACCTTCGCGCGCTCGGGGAAGGAGCGAGTCAGGCTGCTGTAACGGGCCTCATTGAGCAGGAACTCCTGGTAGCCGCCCGCGGGGGCCTTGCTGTCCAGCGTGAAGGGGTTCTTGCCCTCAGCTTTCAGCGCCGGGTTGAAGCGGAAGGTGTTCCAGTAGCCGCAGGCCACAGCCTTCTTCATCTCGGCCTGGCAGTTGGTCATGCCGCCCTTGATGGAGTGCATCTCGCAGGGGGCGTAGCCGATGACCAGGGACGGGCCGTGGTAAGCCTCGGCCTCCTGGATGGCCTTGAGGGTCTGGGCCTGGTTGGCGCCCATGGCAACCTGGGCCACATAGACGTAACCATAGGTCATGGCGATCTCCGCCAGAGACTTCTTCGCCATCTCCTTGCCTGCCGCGGCGAACTGCGCCACCTGGCCGATGTTGGAGGCCTTGCTGGCCTGGCCGCCGGTGTTGGAGTAGACCTCGGTGTCGAACACGAAGATGTTGACGTCCTCGCCGGATGCCAGCACATGGTCCACGCCGCCGAAGCCGATGTCGTAGGCCCAGCCGTCGCCGCCGAAGATCCAGACGGACTTCTTGTTGAGGTATTCCTTCTCCTGGAGAATCTGCGGGGCCAGCGGGCAGCCGTCCGCGGCGGCGGCTTCCAGGGCGGGAATCAGGGCCTTTGTGGCCTCGGCGTTCGCCGCGCCGTCGTCCTTGGTTTCCAGGAACTTCTCGATCAGCGCCTTGGTCTCCGCCGGGGTCTTGTCGTTGCCGCACATGTCCTCGAGCATGGAGATCAGACGGTTGCGGATGGCCTTCTGGCCCAGGTACAGGCCGAGGCCGTGCTCCGCGTTATCCTCGAACAGGCTGTTGGCCCAGGCGGGGCCCTTGCCCTCGGCGTTGCGGGTGTAGGGAGAGGTGGCCGCCGGTCCGCCCCAGATGGAGGAGCAGCCCGTGGCGTTGGTGATATACATTCTGTCGCCGCAGACCTGGGTGATCAGGCGGGCATAGGCTGTCTCCGCGCAGCCGGCGCAGGAGCCGGAGAACTCCAACAGCGGGGTGCGGAACTGGCTGCCCTTGACGCTGCCGTCGGCCACTTCGTCCTTGACGCTGACCTTCTCGACCATGTAGTCGAACACCGGCTGCTGGGCCAGCTCCTGCTCCTGGGGGACCATCTTGAGGGCCTTGCCGGGGGCCGGGCAGACGCCCGCGCACACGCCGCAGCCCATGCAGTCCAGCGGGGAGATGGCCATGGCAAACTTGTAGACGCCCTTGCCCTTGCCGGCCTTCCAGTCGACGATCTTCGCGCCGGCGGGAGCCGCGGCGGCCTCGGCCTCGGTGAGGGCGTAGGGCCGGATGGTGGCGTGGGGGCAGACATAGGCGCACTGGTTGCACTGGATGCACTTTGTCTCGTCCCAGGTGGGGACCAGAACGGCGACGCCGCGCTTCTCATAGGCGGACGCGCCCTGCTCGAAGGTGCCGTCGGCGTGGTCCACGAAGGCGCTGACCGGGAGGCTGTCGCCGTCCATGCGGTCCACGGGATCGAGGATCTTGCCCACCATGTCGACGAGTTTCTCCGGGCCGGCGAGGGCTTCGGTCTTCTTCTCGTCGGTGGCGGTAGCCCAGGAGGCGGGGACCTCGAACTTCTTGAAGGCGGTGGCGCCGGCGTCGATGGCCTTGTGGTTCATGTCGACGATGTCCTGGCCCTTCTTCAGGTAGGAGTGGGTGGCGGCGTCCTTCATGTACTGGATAGCCTCGGCCTCGGGCATGACCTTCGCCAAGGCGAAGAAGGCGCTCTGCAGGATGGTGTTGGTGCGCTTGCCCATGCCGATTTCCGCGGCCAGGGAGATGGCGTCGATGGTGTAGACATTGATGTTGTTCTCGGCGACGTAGCGCTTTGCCACGGCGGGCATGTGCTGGTCGACCTCCTCGGAGGTCCACTGGCAGTTGATCAGGAAGGTGCCGCCGGGCTTGACGTCGCGGACCATCGGGAAGCCCTTGATGATGTAGCTGGGGTTGTGGCAGGCCACAAAGTCGGCCTTGTTGACGTAATAGGGGCTGCGGATGGGCTTGTCGCCGAAGCGCAGATGGCTCACGGTCACGCCGCCGGTCTTCTTTGAGTCGTACTGGAAGTACGCCTGCACATATTTATCGGTGTGGTCGCCGATGATCTTGATGGAGTTTTTGTTGGCTCCGACGGTGCCGTCGCCGCCCAGGCCCCAGAACTTGCACTCGATGGTGCCCTCGGCAGAGGTGATGGGGGCGGGCTTTTCCTCAAGGGAGAGGTTGGTCACGTCATCGACGATGCCGATGGTGAACTGGCGTTTCGGGGCGGCGGCGTTCAGCTCCTCGTACACGGCGAAAACGCTGCTGGGCGGGGTGTCCTTGCTGCCCAGGCCGTAGCGGCCGCCGATGACGGTCTTGTCGGTGATGCCGGCGTTGGCCAGCGCGGTCACGACGTCGAGATAGAGGGGTTCGCCCTGGGCGCCCGGCTCCTTGGTGCGGTCGAGGACCGCGATCTTCTTGGCCGTCGCGGGGATCTTCTCGATGAGCTTGTCCGCGCGGAAGGGGCGGTACAGGCGGACCTTGATGAGGCCGACCTTCTCGCCGTGGGCGTTGAGGTAGTCGATGACTTCCTCGGCCACGTCGCAGATGGAGCCCATGGCGATGATCACGCGGTCGGCGTCGGGCGCGCCGTAGTAGTTGAAGAGCTGGTAGTCGGTGCCGAGCTTGGCGTTGACCTTACCCATGTACTCCTCCACCACGTCGGGGATGGCGTCATAGTACTTGTTGCAGGCCTCGCGGTTCTGGAAGAAGATGTCGCCGTTCTGGTGAGAGCCGCGCATGATCGGGCGGTTGGGGTTCAGGCTGCGCTTGCGGAAGGCCTCGACCGCGTCCATGTCGCACATCTCTTTGAGGTCGTCGTAATCCCAGATGGCGACCTTCTGGATCTCGTGGCTGGTGCGGAAGCCGTCGAAGAAGTTCAGGAAGGGGACGCTCCCCTTGATGGCGGCCAGGTGGGCCACCGCGCCCAGATCCATGACCTCCTGCACGTTGCCCTCGGCCAGCATGGCAAAGCCGGTCTGCCGACATGCCATGACGTCGGAGTGGTCGCCGAAGATGTTCAGCGCGTGGGTGGCCAGGGTACGGGCGGAGACGTGGAACACGCCGGGGAGCAGCTCGCCGCTGATCTTGTACATATTGGGGATCATCAGCAGCAGGCCCTGGGAGGCGGTGTAGGTGGTGGTCAGCGCGCCGGCGTTCAGCGAGCCGTGCACCGTGCCGGCCGCGCCGGCCTCGCTCTGCATCTCGATGACCTTGACGGTGGTGCCGAAGATGTTCTTCTGGCCCTGGGCCGCCCACTGGTCAACGTAGTCGGCCATGGGGCTGGACGGGGTGATGGGGTAAATGCCCGCTACCTCAGTAAACGCGTAGCTGACATACGCCGCGGCGTTGTTGCCGTCCATGGTTTTGAATTTTCGTGCCATAGTGTACCCTCTTTCGTATTTTTTCAGAAAAATAGTAGCCATTAACCGCTGATTGTGAATTATAGCACAAACTTTCCCGTCTGTACAGAGCCAAAATTGATTTCCTCTGAAAAAAATTGCCCGGACGCTTGCAAATGCCGGGACGGCTGATATAATGAACCTGGTAATCGTCAAAAAGAGGATTGATAATGCCAAACCGACCCACCGGCCCAGCGTCTTAGCGGCCCGGCGATGGTACAACGTCTTAGACTTCGGCGGTTTTCGCGGCATGAGCCTGAGCCAATGGATGTCCCTGCGGGGTGAGTCCAGAGAGGGGCGCCGCAAGCGCCCTCTCTGGCGGCGTTTTGCCTACTTTTGTCGCTGTTGACAAAAGTAGGTCGGCCCCGGAGGGCCGAAACTATCCCCTTGTGTAACGGATTCGTTTCGCGAAAAGAGTGTTTTATCCGCAGACGGCCTGTTTTCCTTCTGGCGCGGGATCCTGTGAGGCGGCGAGGGCGTTATATTGAGAGGTACGTGGAAAAGGAGACAATATATGGACTACGAAAAAAGCTGCGGGGCGGCGGTGTACCGGCGGGCGGAGTGCGGGCTGCTGGTGCTGGTGGAGTGGATGCGCAAGGGGCATGTGTCGATTCCTAAGGGCCACGTCGAGGGCAAGGAAACCGAACGGGAGACCGCCCTGCGGGAGATCCGGGAGGAAACCGGCCTGCGCGTGACGATCGACGAGGGCTTCCGCCGCGTGGTGCGCTATTCCCCGAAGGAAGGCGTCATAAAGGATGTGGTGTTTTTCGCGGCGGAGTACGCCGGCGGGGAGATCCGCGTCCAGCCGGAGGAGGTCACGATGGCGAAATTCCTCCCCTTGTCGGAGGCGATGGAGGCCGTGACCTACGATACCGACCGCGACACCCTCCGCGCCCTGGGGGCTTATCTGGAACAGAGGGGGATTTCATGAGCGCCCCGGACAAGCGGCGGCGGACGCCCCCGGAGGGGAGCCTGCGGGAGCGCTTCCCCTATTACCTGGCTTACTTCGGCCTGTGCCTGCTGATCGTGGGCCTGGGCCTTGCAATCATCGGCCTGTACTACGTGCTGGGCCGGGCGGGCTCCGCCGCGCCGGACGCGGCGCTGGAACAGCAGATCGCGTATCTCGCCAACCGCTACGTGGGAGAAACGCTGTTCTGGTACGGCCTGATCGCCGCCGCCGGGGGGATCATGAGCTTTCTGTGCTCCCGTTTGGCGAAGCGGTAAAAAGATTTCTCTGTCTGCCCTCCCCCTGTGGGGGAGGGCAGACAGAGAAGATACGGAGTGAACCCATGGACAAACGCTTAAAACGCATCCTCCCCCGGGTGCAGAAGCCCGCGCGCTATACCGGGGGGGAATATAACGAAATCATCAAAGATAAAGCAGATGTGGACCTTCGCGTGGCGCTGTGCTTCCCGGACGTGTACGAGATCGGCATGTCCAACGTGGGGACGCGCATCCTCTACGGGACCATGAACGCCCTGCCGGGGCTGTGGTGCGAGCGGGTTTTCGCCCCCTGGGGCGACTTCCGGACGGAGCTGAAGCAGGCCGGGATACCTCTCTATGCCCTGGAAAGCGGCGACCCCCTGTCGGAGTTTGACGCCCTGGGCTTTTCCATCGGCTACGAAATGGCCTACACGACGGTGCTGGACATGCTGGATCTGGGCGGCATCCCCCTGCGCTCGGAGGAGCGCCCGGGGCTGCTGCCGCTGGTGTTCGCCGGCGGGACGGCCTGCTGCAACCCGGAGCCCATGGCGGAATATTTTGATCTGATGGTGCTGGGCGAGGGCGAGGAGGCGGACAACGAGGTCCTGGAGCTGCTGCGCCAGGCCAAACAGGAGGGCTGGGACAAGCCCCGCTTCCTCCGCGCGGCGGCGGAAATCGGAGGGATTTGGGTCCCCTCCCTCTACGCCCCCGGCGCCGGCGGGGCCCCGGAGCCAAAGGCGGGCGCGCCGGAGCGCGTGACGAAGCGCATTGTCCGGGATTTTGAGCGCAGCTATTTCCCCACCGCCCCCATCGTCCCCAGTACAGAGATCGTCCACGACCGGGTGAACCTCGAGCTGTTCCGGGGCTGCGTCCGGGGCTGCCGCTTCTGCCAGGCGGGGCAGGTCTACCGCCCCGTCCGCTCCCGGAGCGCCGCGCGGCTGACGGAGCAGGGCATCGAGAGCCTCAAAAACACCGGCTACCAGGAGATCACTCTCTCCTCCCTCAGCTCCAGCGATTACCGGGGGCTGGGGGAGCTTTGCGACGGGCTGATGGACTACTGCCGGCCCCGGAGCATCGGGCTGGCGCTGCCCTCCCTGCGGGCGGACAATTTTTCGATGGACCTGATGCG
Organism: Oscillospiraceae bacterium; assembly: GCA_017477525.1. GTDB lineage: Bacteria > Bacillota > Clostridia > Oscillospirales > Oscillospiraceae > RGIG7114. The sequence goes on from JAFUVO010000039.1 coordinate 32,875, forward strand.
GCGGGTCCAGGCCGTGCGAAAGGCCGGCCTGACCTTCGCCCCCGAGGCCGGGACCCAGCAGCTCCGGGACGCCATCAACAAAAACGTCACCGAAGAGGACTTGCTGAACAGCTGCCGTGTGGCCTTCGCGGGGGGCTGGAACAATGTGAAGCTCTACTTCATGCTCGGGCTCCCCACGGAGACCGACGAGGACGTGCTGGGCATCGCCCAGATCGCCAACGACGTGCTGCACGAGTGGCGGGAGTACGCCTCCAACAAAAACCGGGGTGTGCGCATCACGATCTCGACCTCCTGCTTCATCCCCAAGCCCCACACCCCCTTCCAGTGGGCGGCTATGGTCACGCGGGAGGAATACCTGCGGAAGGTACGGCTGCTGCGGGAGAACATCAAGGCCAGGAACGTGGTGTACAACTGGCACGACGCGGAAACCAGCGTGGTGGAAGGGGTCCTCTCCCGGGGCGACCGCCGGGTGGGCGATGTCATTTATGAGGTATGGCGGCAGGGCGGGACCTTAGAGGCGTGGAGCGACTATTTTGATTACGCCCGCTGGGAAAAGGCTTTCGCCTCCTTCGGCCTGGACCCCGCTTATTACACCACCCGCCCCCGGGCGCGGGACGAGGCTTTCCCCTGGGACCGGGTCGATATGGGCGTCACAAAGGCCCATCTGTGGCGGGAGTGGGAGAAATCCCAGGCCGCCGAACTCAGCCCCGACTGCCGCGCCGGCTGCGCCGGCTGCGGGGCGAATAAGCTGACGGGGGGCGTGTGTGATGGCTGAGGCCGGGGAAAAGCTGCGGCTTTTGTTTCAAAAGGAGGGGCGGGCGGTCTATATCTCCCACCTGGACCTGATGCGCACGATGCAGCGGGCCTTTCCGCGGGCGGGCTATGCCCTGAAATACAGCGAGGGCTTCAACCCCCACCCGCTGATCTCGATTCTGCTGCCCCTCGGCGTCGGGACGGAGAGCCAATGCGAGCTGATGGATTTTTCCCTGACGGAGGGCGCGGCGCTGTCAGAGCTCCCCGGGCGTCTGAACAGGGCGCTGCCGGAGGGCATCGCGGCGCTGTCGGCCTACGCCGGAGGGCGCAAGGCGCGGGAGCTGAAATGGCTGCGCGTTTCCGGCCTGCTGGAATATGACCGGCAAACGACGGAGGCGGCGCTTCCGGGGCTGGCGGAATTTTTCGCCCGGAAGAGCATCACAATTATGAAAAAGACGAAGCGCGGCGAGGGGGAGAGCGATATCGCCCCGGCCATCCGGGAGATCGCCTTCCGCCCCGGCGCCGGGGGCGTCGCGCTGGAAGCGGTGGTCTCCGCCCAGGAGCCGACGCTGAACCCGGAGCAGCTTGTCAACGCCCTGCGGCAGTTGGCCCCGGAGCTGGCCCCGGACTTCGCCGCCTTCCGGCGGCTGGAGGTCTACGACACAAAAATGGAGGTATTCCGATGATCCATATCTGCGATCTGCACACCCATTCCACCGCCTCCGACGGACAGTACAGCCCTTCGGAGCTGGTAGAAAAAGCCAAAGCCAAGGGGATAGAGGTGCTGGCCCTGACGGACCACGACAGCGCCGACGGCCTGGAAGAGGCCGTCAGCGCCGGGAAGAGCCGCGGCGTCCGGGTTATCCGGGGCATCGAGTTCAGTGCCCGGGAGTATCCCACCTTCCACATCCTGGGCTACGGCTTCGACCCGGCAACGCCCAGGATGGCTAGCCTCTGCGCGGAGATGAAGGAGAGGCGCGACGCCCGGAAATACCGCATCATCGAATTTTTAAAGAAGAAGGGAATGGACATTCCGATAGAGGAGGTGGACGCCCTGGCCGGGGGCGTCTGCGGACGGCCCCACTTTGCCCAGCTCATGCTGCGCCACGGCTACATCTCCAATCTGCGGGAGGCCTTCGACCTCTACCTGGACACGCCGGAATTCCATGCGCACGTGGAGCGGAAAAAGCCCGAGGCCCGGACCTGCGTCGAGACCATCAAGGCCGCCGGCGGCAAGGTTTCCCTGGCCCACCCCTACCAGATCGGCATTTCCGACCCGGAGCTGGACGCCCTGGTCCGGGAAATGGCCGGCTGGGGCCTGGACGCCATTGAGTGCTACTACCCCCGCTTCAGCCCGGAGCAGCAGGCATATTATCTTTTCCTGGCGGAGAAGTACGGCCTGCGCGTCACCGGCGGCAGCGATTTCCATGGCGAGCGGGTCAAACCGGACATCCAGTTGGCAACGCTGGAGCTGGACGCCGACTGGCTGTGAATCCTTGCCCTTGACAGTTTCCGCTTCCGATGCTATATTGCTGACGGCAGATATTCCTGTCTCTCCCTTGGGGGAAATCAGATATGAGCCCGCGAAGGACGCGGGCGGAAAAGCGGAACCGATATGCACAATGTCAAACAAAAAACCAGGCTCTGGCTGCTGATTCTCGCCGCCGTCCTGGTCATCGCGGCGGCGGGGGCGGCGCTGTGGTACTTCCGCAGCGTGTACCCCAGCCTGACGGTAGAGCTGGGCGAATCGCTGCCCAGCCCCGGAGCCTTTCTGCGGCGTGGCGGCAGGGCGGCCTACATCGATCCCCCGGAGCTGGACCGGCATACCGAGGCCAACTATGAGCTGAGCCTCCGCACCGCCCTGGGGATCCGCCATACGACCCTGCTGGTCCGGGACAGCACCCCCCCGAGGGCGGAGGACGCCCGTCTGAGCGTCCTGCCCGGGGAATTGCCTGAGCCGGCGCAGACGGTCAAAAATATTGTGGACGCCTCCGAGGTGACGGTGCACTGGGCGGAGGTGCCGGACCTGTTCACCCCCGGCCCCCACACGCTGAGCGTACTGCTGCGGGACGTCTGCGGCAACGAGGCGCGGATGCCCGTCACCGTGACGGTGGCGGAGGTGCTCGACAGCCTGTCCCTGCCCGTGGGCTCCCCCAGGCCGGAGGCGGCGGATTTTGTCCGCTACTGGAACGGGGAGGCGGCCTTCCGCACGGATTTGGGCGCCATCGACTGGGAACACCCCGGCGCCGTCCCCATCGCGCTGGAGGTGGGCGGCAAAAGCTACGGCTCTACCCTGGTGCTGACGGACGGCGACGCGCCGGTGTTTACGCTGCTGGACTTCGCCGCCGCCCTGGGCCAGGAACTCACCCCTGAGGATTTTGTGGAGAAATGCAGCGACCTCAGCGAGGTGCGCTTCTCCTTCGGCTCCCGCCCGGACACCTCGCGCCTGGGGGAATACACCGTGACCATCACGGCCGCGGACGCGGCGGGCAACAGCGCCAGCCAGAGCGCGACGCTCTACGTCGTCGAGGCCGTGGCAACGCTGGAAGCCGGCAGCGAGCCGGTCTACCCCTGGCAGATCGTCCGGCAGTACGGCGACGCCTTCCTGGGCTATACCCTCCCCACCACCGACGCCCTGATTCCCGACACGCCGGGGGCGCGGACGCTGAGCCTCAGCTCCTGGCGGGGCGACGAGCACACCGTCGGGCTGGTCATCCGGGACACCCTGCCGCCGGAGGCCAGGACCGCCTATGTGGAGTGCTACACCGGTTATCCCTGCCCGCCGGAATACTTCATCGCCGAAGTCAGGGACGCCAGCGAGGTGACGATGGAATTTCTCACGGAGCCGGACTGGAAT